>MFTB01000078.1 GCA_001785195.1 Candidatus Muproteobacteria bacterium RIFCSPHIGHO2_12_FULL_60_33 | reverse complement strand
CTGCTGTCCGAGTCTGGCCTGACGATCGAGCAGTTGGTGCAGTCGGGAAACCAGCAACAGGCCGCCGACCAGGTCTCCATCAGCAACAGCATCGGTAGCCTCCGATTCCTGGGGGCGATGGACTGGCGCGACTTCGTCGAGACGCTGAGCGTTGCCGAGCAAAAACTGCGCGAGGATCCCGGCGCCATCTACGGCATGATGGATTTTGCCACCCGTGATCGCTACCGCCATGTCGTGGAGAAGATCGCGAAGCAGAGCCGCCTGTCCGAAGGCGAGGTGGCGGAGAGGGCGGTCAAACTAGCGCACGAAGGCGCGGCCCGCCAAGGCGGCGATGATCGAACGGCGCATGTGGGTTTCTACCTGATCGACAAGGGATTGCGCGAGCTCGAGCGGACGGCGGAGGCGCGCCTTTCCGCCTCCGAGGCGCTCATGAGAGCGGCGGGCCGGTTTCCCTTGCTCCTGTATCTGGGCGCAATCACGCTGATCACGCTGATCCTCACCGGGGGTTTATTGATGCAGGCGCAGGCCAGCGGCAGGCCGGATTGGATGCTCGTGTTGCTGGGTGTCCTCGCGCTGCTGACCACCAGTCAACTGGCGGTAGCGCTGGTGAACTGGCTGGCGATGTTGCTGGCATCGCCGCATCTGCTGCCGCGCATGGACTTCTCCCGGGGGATTCCGCCTGAATCGCGCACGCTGGCGGTGGTTCCGACGATGCTCACCGGCGTTCAGAACACCGAGGATCTGGTCGAGGCGCTGGAAGTCCAGTTCCTGGCCAATCGGGACGACAACCTGCGCTTCGGCCTGTTGACCGATTTTCAGGACGCGCGCGCGGAAACGCTGCCGGAGGACGAAGCGCTGTTGCGGTTGGCTGAGGCGCGAATCGAGGAACTGAATGAAAAGTACCGGGGTGTAAACGGCGACACGTTCTTTCTGTTTCATCGCCCGCGCCGCTGGAATCCACGCGACCGGATCTGGATGGGCTATGAGCGCAAGCGCGGGAAGCTGGCGGATTTGAATTTGCTGTTACGCGCGGGCGCAACCGATCGCTTCTCGCTGGTCGTCGGTAACACCGACGTTTTATCGAACGTGAAGTATGTCATTACCCTTGACACGGATACACACCTCCCGCGCGACTCGGCGCGGCAGTTCGTGGGAGCCATGGCGCATCCGCTGAATCGCGCGCGCTACGACGAAGACAAGCAGCGTGTCTGTGAGGGCTACGGCATCCTGCAACCGCGCATGGGCGTGAGCCTGCCCGGCACGAACCGCTCGCGGTATGCCCGCTTGTACGGGGATGAGCCGGGCATCGACCCCTATACGCGCGCCGTCTCCGACGTCTACCAGGACCTGTTCGGTGAAGGCTCGTTCATCGGCAAGGGGATCTACGATATCGATGCGTTCGAGCGGTCGCTCAAGGATCGCTTTCCCGAGAACCGCATCCTCAGCCACGATCTGCTGGAAGGTTGTTATGCGCGCGCCGGGCTGGTGAGCGATGTGTTGTTGTACGAGGAATACCCGTCTCACTACAGCGCGGACGTGCGCCGCCGGCA
This sequence comes from Candidatus Muproteobacteria bacterium RIFCSPHIGHO2_12_FULL_60_33, assembly GCA_001785195.1. GTDB lineage: Bacteria > Pseudomonadota > Gammaproteobacteria > Acidiferrobacterales > Sulfurifustaceae > Sulfuricaulis. Next base: position 4,211 of record MFTB01000078.1, on the reverse strand, counting down.
CCGCTGGATTCGCGGAGATTGGCAGCTTGCCGGTTGGTTGCTGCCGCGCGTTCCCGGTCCCGGTGCGCACCGGCAGAAGAACTCGCTGTCGTGGCTGTCACAATGGAAACTCTTCGACAACTTGCGGCGCAGTCTCGTGCCGGCGGCGTTGACGCTCCTGTTGCTGCTGGGCTGGACGGACTCGTCATCAGCCTGGTTCTGGACCTTGGCAGTGATCGGAATCATCCTGATCCCGTCCTTGATTGCCGCTACTCTGGAAATGTTTCAGAAGCCGGTCGACGTGCTGCTGGCTCAGCATCTCGCCGCCGTCGTACACGCCGTCGGCCGGCGCCTCGCCCATGCGGCTTTTGCACTCGCGTGCCTTCCCTATGAAGCGATCTTCAGTCTGGATGCGATTGTGCGCACGGTGGGACGGATGCTGATCACACACCAGCGACTTCTCGAATGGAATCCATCGAGCGAATCGGATCGCAACAGCCGCGCGGGCCTCGCCGCCTCTTTCCGGTCGATGTGGACCGCCCCGGTTATCGCCATTGGCGCGGCGCTGGTTCTGGTGCCGTCGATACCGACCGCGCTGGTCGTGATGGGACCGATACTGATCTTATGGCTGGTCTCGCCCGCCATCGCCTGGTGGATCAGCCGGCCGCTCGCCCGCCGTGAAGCCAGGCTGACGGCCGACCAGACCTTCTTCCTGCGCAAGCTTGCGCGCAAGACCTGGGCGTTCTTCGAGACCTTCGTCGGCCCGGAAGATCATTGGCTGCCGCCGGATAACTATCAGGAGTATCGCGGTGCCGCGGTGGCGCACCGCACGTCGCCGACCAACATGGGGCTGGCGCTGCTCGCGAATTTGTCGGCGTACGACTTCGGTTACATTCCGGCCGGACAACTCATCGAGCGCACGGCGAGTGCGCTGCGCACGATGCAATCCATGGAACGGCACCGCGGCCACTTCTACAACTGGTACGACACGCTGTCGCTGAAACCGCTGCACCCTGCCTACATTTCGACGGTGGACAGCGGGAACCTCGCGGGCCATCTGCTGACCTTGCGCCCGGGTCTGCTCTCACTACCCGATCGCCCGATCCTGGAGGCGCGATGGTTTGACGGGCTGCGCGACACGCTGGGGATCCTGGTGGATGCCGTGGGAGGCGTCACGCCGGCTTCGCTCGCTCAATTCCAGAAAGACCTGGAGCCCGCCTGCGATTCCCGGCCAACCACGCTCACGGCGGCGCGGCTCACTCTTGACCGGCTGACAACACGCGCGGAGGAGTTTGCCGGCAGCCTCGATGCTGTCCCTGAGAAGTTGTCTCAAAAAGGCAGCGAGCGGGTATCAGCCGAGGGAAGACGGCGCGCAGAAACCGAAGTATACATAGAAGCACATGAGGATTCCGTGCACCACCCGACCCTGAATCACGCCAGCGCAGTAATTTCCGAGACGGCTTCCGAGAGCGATGCGAATTGGTGGGCACGGACGCTGGCCCGGCAATGCCAGAGCGCACTCGATGAGCTGACGTTTCTCGCCCCGTGGAGTTTGCTGCCGGCCGCTCCGGGCCGGCTCAGCGACTTCCCCAACATCGGCGCAATCCCCACGCTGCGCGAGCTGGCCAAGCTTGAGGTGGAGTGGTTGCCGGCCATCGAGCGTCGACTCGACGCGGACGCGACGCCCGCGGAGCGCGAGTGGCTGGATGAGTTTCGACGGCTGATCACGGAAGCCAGCCGCCGCGCCGCGGAGCGGATGGCGGCTGTCGAACGGCTGGCCCTGCAAGCAGGCGAGCTCGCGCACATGGAGTACGACTTCCTGTACGACAAGGTATCGCGTCTGCTGACGATCGGGTACAACGTGGATGAGCTGCGGCGCGACTCGAGTTACTACGACCTGCTGGCCTCGGAAGCGAGATTGATCAAATTTGTCGCGATTGCGCAGGGGCAAGTGCCGCAGGAGAGCTGGTTTGTCCTCGGGCGCCTGCTCACGTCCGCCGGTGGCGAGCCGATTCTCCTGTCGTGGAGCGGTTCGATGTTCGAGTACCTCATGCCGCTCCTGGTGATGCCCACCTACGAGAACACGCTGCTCGATCAGACCTGTAAGGCGGCGGTGGAGCGACAGATCGAGTATGGGGAACAGCGCGGCGTACCGTGGGGCATGTCGGAATCCGGTTACAACTTGGTCGACATTCATCTCAACTACCAGTACCGCGCCTTTGGCGTGCCCGGTCTGGGGCTCAAACGCGGACTGGGGGAGGATTTGGTCGTTGCTCCCTATGCTTCAGCGCTGGCATTGATGGTGGCGCCTGAAGCGGCTTGTCTGAACTTGCAGCGGCTCGCCTCCGCGGGGCTCGAAGGAAAATTCGGCTTGTATGAATCCATCGACTACACCCCGTCACGTCAACGACGCGGTGAATCGAGCACGGTGGTTCGCTCCTTCATGACCCATCACCAGGGGATGAGCCTGCTCTCCCTGGCCTATCTGCTGCTGGACCGTCCGATGCAGAAGCGCTTCGAGTCGGACCCGTTGTTCCAGGCGACCCTGTTGTTGCTCCAGGAGCGAATTCCCAGGGCCACGGCACTCTTTCCGCACACTGCCCAGCTTTCCGACATTCGACCTATTGCCGGTGCCCCGGAGACGCCGATTCGCGTTTTCAGCAGCCCCGACACGCCGATACCGCAGGTGCAGTTGTTGTCGAACGGCCGATACCACGTGATGGTCACGAACGCGGGAGGCGGCTACAGTCAGTGGAAAAACCTCGCCGTGACCCGCTGGCGCGAAGACGCTACCCGCGACAACTGGGGTAGCTTCTGTTACCTGCGCGACGTGGCGAGCGGGGAGTTCTGGTCAACCGCACACCAGCCGACGCTCAAACGCGCGGAGAGCTACGCAGCGATTTTCTCGGAAGGGCGCGCGGAGTTTCGCCGCCGCGACCACGATTTCGATACCCATACCGAGATCGTGGTTTCGCCGGAAGATGATATTGAGCTGCGCCGCCTCCATATCACCAACCGCTCCCAGACACGCAGGACGATTGACGTGACGAGTTACGCGGAGGTGATTCTCGCACCCGCGGCCGCGGAAGCACTGCATCCGGCGTTCAGTAATCTCTTTGTTCAGACCGAGATCATCGACCCGCGGCGGGCGATCCTCTGCACGCGCCGGCCCCGCTCCCTCGATGAGCCGGCGCCCTGGATGTTTCACCTGATGGCCGTGCACGGGGCGGACATCGGAGAGATCTCTTACGAGACGGACCGCATGCAATTCATCGGCCGCGGCAACACGGTCGCCGCGCCCCAGGCCGTGAACGATTCCGCCGCGCTCGCGGGCAGTCAGGGTTCCGTGCTCGATCCGATTGCCGCCATCCGCTATCGCATAACACTCGATCCGGACGAATCGGCGACGGTCGATATCGTTTCCGGCATCGGCGAAACCCGGGACGCCGCCTTGGGCCTGGTCGAGAAATACCAGGATCGGCGGATCGCGGATCGCGTCCTGGAACTGGCATGGACCCACGCCCAAGTGGTGCTGCGGCAGATCAATGCCACCGAGGCCGACGCGCAACTCTATGGACGCCTTGCCAGCTCCGTCATCTACGCTAATTCCTCGTTACGCGCTGACGCCGCCGTCCTCATCAAAAACCGCCGCGGCCAATCCGGTCTATGGGGCTACGCCATTTCCGGCGACTTGCCCATCGTGCTGTTGCAGATTGGCGACGCGGCCAATATCGAATTGGTGCGTCAACTGGTGCAGGCTCACGCCTACTGGCGTTTAAAAGGGCTGGCGGTGGACTTGGTGATCTGGAACGAAGACCGTGCCGGTTACCGGCAACTGCTCCAGGAACAAATCATGGGGCTGATTGCCGCGGGCGTCGAAGCGCACGTGATCGATCGGCAAGGCGGCATCTTCGACGGTTGATCTGGTCTGCCAGCGTTCCCCGGCTGTCGGTGACGAAGACCGCATCCTGCTGCAATCGCTCGCGCGCGCCATTATCACCGACAGCCGGGGAACGCTGGCAGACCAGATCAACCGTCGTGGCCCGGTGGAAGTGCGGGTTCCGCGCCTCAAACCGGTCCGCCGCCACCGCGCCGAACTCCCGGCCGCCACCGGGTTGCCGCGCCGCGATCTTATTCTCTTCAATGGATTGGGAGGATTTACCCGTGACGGGCGTGAATACGTCATCATGACCGCGCCGGGGCAAGTGACGCCGGCACCGTGGGTGAACGTG
>MFTB01000077.1 GCA_001785195.1 Candidatus Muproteobacteria bacterium RIFCSPHIGHO2_12_FULL_60_33 | reverse complement strand
CGCGACAATTTCGTGTATCACGAGATGATGTCGCACCCGGCGCTGTTCACCCATCCCGATCCGAAACGGGTGCTGGTCATCGGCGGCGGCGACTGCGGCACGCTGCATGAAGTCCTGAAGCATGCGTCCGTGGAACTGGCCGAGCAGGTCGAGCTCGACGAACGCGTCACGCGCGTGTCGGAAAAATTCTTTCCCGAGTTGTGCGAATCGAACATGGATCCGCGCGCGCGGCTGCACTTTGCCGACGGGATTAAATGGGTGGCGGACGCCAAACCCGAAACCTACGACGTCATCATCATCGATTCGACTGACCCGGTGGGACCGGCGGCGGGCCTTTTCTCAGAGGCCTTTTATAAAAACTGTTTCCGGGCGCTGCGGCCGCACGGTGTCGTCGTCGGCCAGAGCGAGTCGCCGCTGTTCCATGCCGAGCTGATCCGCTCCACGCAAAAATCCTTCAAGGCCGCGGGTTTTCGCGATGTCGCGACGCTGTTTTTTCCGCAGTGCACCTATCCCTCCGGCTGGTGGAGCGCCACGATGGCAGGCAAGGACGGATCGGTGGCGGAATTCCGCGCCAAAGCCTCCGCTGAGAAAACGTTTGCCACCCGTTATTACAATCACGACATTCACGCGGCGGCACGCGCCCGTCCTGAATTCCTGCGGTGACGTTAAGGCCGAGACCTTGTCCGCCTGGTTTGATTGAACAGGGGTTCCGTTCGGCGTATATACTCATAACCAGACAAACCCCCGAAAATCCTTCCCCCATATTCAGGATCGCCATGGAACCCAAAATCGCCCAGAAAGGCCCTTACGTGCTCGACCTCAAGCCCGGCGCCTACTGGTGGTGCGCCTGCGGCCAGTCCAAGACCCAGCCTTTCTGCGACGGCTCGCACAAGGGCAGCGGCATCGAACCGGTGAAGTTCGAACTGGCCGAGGCGACTCAGGTGGCCCTGTGCGGCTGCAAGCACTCCGCGCAAAAACCCCGCTGCGACGGCACCCACAAAAAATTCTGACGCTGCCAGACCGTCACAGTCTCGTGAGGGCGCCCGCACCACCGTGCGCCGCCGACATCGCCTGAAGATTCACCGATGAAGAAAATTGTTCTCGCCACCGTTCTCACGCTTGCGGTGACGCTGGTGCCGATCGCCCTGGCGCTGCCCTTCTGGTTCGGACTGGAGACGGAAAAAACCTACACGGCCATGCTCGATCAACTGTCGCGCAACAGCGGGCTACGGTTCACGGGCAAAAACTACGAGCGTGGCTGGCTGAGTTCCACCGCCGAAACCGTCATCCGCCACCCGGAAGCGTCCTTTGAAATTGTCGCGAACCATCGCATCCATCACGGACCGCTCCCCCTGGACCGGGTGATGGAGGGGAAATGGCGCCTCGCGCAGGCGCATATCACGAGTCAAATCCACCTTGGCGCACCCGGTAAAGAAAACGCTTCCGCCCTGCCGTCCCTGAGCGCCGCCACCACCTTTCATTTCAACGGCGCCGGCAGCGTGCACGCCGAGATGCCGCCCGTCAAGAAAACCGGCGCGCAGGGTCAGCTTGTCGACTGGCGCGGGATGGGTATGGACGTGACGTTCGACCGCGAATGGAAAAAAATCCGGCTCGAAGCACAGCTGCCGGCATTGACCCTGGCCACGCCGGGAAAACAGGGCGAGCTCAGTTTATCCAATCTATCCCTGCGTTCCGACATGCACGAAGGGACCGCCGGTTATTTCTTTGGCGACGCCGCCGTGTCCGCCGGGCAACTCGAATTCGGCAGCGCCACCGAGCGCGTCAGCCTGCAAGAGCTGGAGGTCTCCACCTCGGCGCGGCCCGCGGGTGACAACGTCAATATGATCATCCGTTACCAGCTCGGTGAAGCACGCACGCGGGATGAGCGCTTCGGTCCCGGCCAGCTGGTCATGGAAATACGCCATCTCGATGCGGGCGCGCTGATGAAATTCAAAAACGAGGTCGATGGCATCTATCGCGGCAAGCTGCCGGCCCCCCAGGCGGCCATGATGGTGGCGGGGAAGGCCATGGAACTGATTGGCACGCTGGCCAAAAAGGCGCCGGAACTGGAAATCACCCGCCTGAGCTTCAAAACCCCCGCAGGCGAGATCGGTGGTCGCGCCAAATTCGTGCTCGACGGGCGCAAGACCGACCTCACCCAGAACCCCATGAAGCTGGTGACATCGCTGGCGGGTGACGTCGAGATTTCCATTCCGGCAACGGTGGTCAAAAAACTGCTCGCCCCGCAGATCCGCCATGACATCGAAGCCTACCGCGAGGGCGGCGCCTTGAGTGAAGAGGAAATGGCCAAACTCGACCCGGAGAAGATGGCCGAGATCGTCGACCGGGTATTTCCCCGCTACCTCGCACACAACGAATTCACGCGCCATCTTGTCGAGGAAAACGGGGCCTATAAATTGACCCTGACCATCCGCCAGGGTCAGATGCTGGTCAACGGCAAACCCTGGCATCTGCCGACCCGGGCGGCCGTAACCCTGTAGAACTTATCTCAAAATATCTTAAACCGCAGATCAACGCGGATGATGAAGAAGATAAACGCAGATTAAGTGATAGGAGTTATGCTTTATCTGCGTTCATCCTAAAAATAAATCTGCGTTAATCTGCGGATGAAAGCATTTTGAGATAAGTTCTAGTCAAAAAAACGGGCGCCCAAGGCGCCCGTGAAATTCCCAGGAAGAAACCCTTGTTCAAATACGATACGCCGACTCCCCGTGAGACGTCGTGTCCAGACCCTCGCGCTCCTCGTCCGGGGTGACGCGCAGACCCACCGTCCAGTCGGCGATCTTGTAGGCGATGGCCGCGACGATTCCGGTCCAGACCATCGTGACCCCCACGGCCTTCGCTTGTATCAAGAGCTGCGCGCCGATCCCCGGGTATCCAGTCTGGCCGGTCACCCAGTCGGTGACGAGGCCGGGTCCGCCGAGGTCCGGCGAGTTGAACACGCCGGTGAGCAACGCGCCGAGAATGCCGCCGACCGCGTGCACGCCGAAAACGTCGAGGGAGTCATCGGCCTTGAGCCAGCGCTTGAGCTGGTTCACACCCCACAGACACACGAGGCCCGCGGCGGTACCGATCACGAACGCGCCGGGGATGCCGACGTTGCCCGCGGCCGGTGTGATCGCCACCAGGCCCGCGACCGCGCCGGAGGCGGCGCCCAGCAGCGAGGGCTTGCTCTTGAAGATCCACTCGCCGAAGGTCCACGCCAGCACCGCGCAGGCGGTCGCGAGGAACGTGTTCATGAAGGCGAGCGCGGCCGAGTTGTTCGCTTCGAGCGCGGAACCGGCGTTGAAACCGAACCAGCCGACCCACAGCAGCGAGGCGCCGATCATGGTCAGGGTCAGGTTGTGCGGCGCCATGTGCTCCTTGCCGAAACCGATGCGCTTGCCAATCAGGTAGGCGCCGACCAGGCCCGCGACACCGGCGTTGATGTGCACCACCGTGCCGCCGGCGAAGTCGAGCGCGCCCCATTGCCAGAGCATGCCCGCCTTGGCGTTCATGGCGTCCACGACGTTGGCGGCGGTGTAGGCATCCGGACCCATCCAGAACCAGACCATGTGCGCCATCGGCGCGTACGCGAAGGTGAACCACAGCACCATGAAGATGAGCACCGCGGAAAACTTCACGCGCTCGACGAACGCGCCCAGGATCAGCGCGCAGGTGATGGCCGCGAACGTCGCCTGGAACGCCACGAACACGAGTTCCGGAATCGGTGTCGCCTTGCTGAAGGTCGCGCCCATGGAAAACGCGCCGGTGGCGGAGTCGAACGTGCCCTTGAGAAACAATCGGTCGAACCCGCCGAAGAAGGCGTTGCCCTCGGTGAACGCGAGACTGTAGCCGTAGACGCACCAGAGCACCGTGATCAGCGAAAACACCACGAACACCTGCATCAGCACCGAGAGCGCGTTCTTCGAGCGCACCATGCCGCCGTAGAACAGCGCCAGCGCCGGCACGCTCATCATCAGGACCAGCGCCGTGGAGGTCAGCATCCACGACGTATCGCCCTTGTTCGGCGCCGGCGCCGCTGCCGTGGCGGATGTCGCCGCGGCCGGTGCCGCTGCCGTGGCGGGCTTTTCGTCAGCGTAGGCGAGCCACGGCAACGTTAGCAGGAAGACGACGCCGAAGACGCCGAACAGCTTTTTCAGATTAAATGACGTAAACATGGAATTTTCTCCTGTATCAAAGCGCATCTTTGCCGGTTTCACCGGTGCGGATACGCACGACCTGTTCGAGGTCAGTGACAAAGATTTTTCCATCACCGATCTTGTCGGTGCGGGCGGCCTTGACGATCACTTCGATCACGCGGTCGAGTTGTTTCGCCTCGATGGCGACTTCGAGTTTCACCTTGGGCAGAAAATCCACGACGTATTCCGCGCCGCGGTAAAGCTCGGTGTGGCCCTTCTGGCGGCCGAAGCCCTTGACCTCGGTGACGGTGATGCCCTGCACGCCGACCCCGGCGAGCGCATCGCGCACGTCGTCGAGCTTGAAGGGTTTGATAATGGCAGTGACGAATTTCATGTAGCCTCCTCTTGGGCTGGCGGGGGCGGCAGCACGCCGCCCCCGCTCACCGTGACTAGAACTTGTAGATGGCTTCCAAACCGAACGAATTCTGACTTTTCTTGGTGGTGCCTTCCGGCTGGTTGAAGCTCGATTGGTTCGAGCTGTCTTTCCGCACCTCGCCGCGCAACTCGACGTTCTTGGCCGGGGTGTTCGCCAGGGTCAGGGTGTATTCCTTCCACTTCTGGCCGCCGGTACCGAGATTTACGCCGGTACGGAAACCGTCCTTATCATCGAAGGACTCGGCGCGGAACGATGTGCGCCAGGCGTCGCTGAGCTTGTAGTTCGCGTAACCGGCGAGGCCATTCCACTTGGCGGTGCGGCCGCCCGCCAATGCCTTCTCCTGCTCGGCCTTGTCGTAGTTCAGGACAAAACTCAAGTTGTCGCTCACGTTAAAGGTCGCCACCAGATCCAGCAGGTCGCGCTGGCCCACGGTAGCGCCGCCGGCCTCGTTGCCGCTGTAGTACACGACTGCCAGTGACAC
>MFTB01000076.1 GCA_001785195.1 Candidatus Muproteobacteria bacterium RIFCSPHIGHO2_12_FULL_60_33 | reverse complement strand
CGGAATCCGGGAATAGACGCCATTGCCGGCCGTTTTCCCCGCTACTGGTTGCGCCCAGGCGCTGTATCCACGATCAAAGCGCTTAAGTAAGTGCCATTCGGTTCGGACCCATTTATCGCTCACAAGGAGTAACATTACTATCTATCTACGTAATCCGGATAACCTTTAAAGAGGGCGCAACGTTGGCAAAACCGAACTATCAGTTTCAGAAGCGCCAGAAAGAACTGCAAAAGAAAAAAAAGATGGAAGAGAAGCGTCAGCGCAAGCTGGCGAAAAGCGCTAGCCAGACCGGCGAAAATCAGGATCAGCTCGCGGAACAGGGCGAGGCGCCAGACAAAAGCGAATAGCCTGGGCGGAGCGCCGCGACGCCTGACAAGGAGCAGTCCATGATCCAGGCCTACGCCGTCAGCAAAGCCAAAGGCCGATTCGCGCACATCTGTTTTGGTCGTACAGCCACTGCAGTATTACTGCTGTTGATAACAATACCCGTGGCTGCCGTCGTCAACACCGGAACCGATGAAGAGTCGCGCCTGCCGTACTGGGAGATTGTTGAACCCGGTGTTTCGATCCGTCTGGTGCAGCGGCTGCCGGACCAGACACGCGGTTTTTTCCAGGCGCGCGGTTTCTCGGTTGAAGACTCGGAACTGATCGCGCAAGGCTGCGTGTTCCAGACCGTATTCAAGAATATTTCAGCTTCGTCGGAGCCGAGCACCATCGAATACAACCTGCGTGACTGGGTGGTGCGCGCGGCCGGCGCGCGCCGCGGCCTGAAAACCCGCGAGGACTGGCAGAAGGAATGGTCCGCGCGCAAGGCACCGCAACCCGCGCAACTGGCGTTTGAGTGGTCGCTGTTACCTACCCGCCAGACTTATCGCCCGGGTGATTACAACTGGGGCATGATGCTCTTCGGTCTCAAGCCCGGTACCGGATTCGATCTTGATGTCGTGTGGCATCAGGATGGAAAGCAGCGCACGGCACGCCTCAAGGCCGTGCGTTGTGCAGCCGATGTTCATCTTAAACCCGGTGATTTGTGAGCGAGCGAATGAACATCGTATGTAGGTTTGCAGCGCTCCTGTTGTTGCTCAGCGCAGTGGTCACCGCTGCCGCCGAGACCGGAAAGATTCAAACTCTCCTGTCGCTGGATAAACCCTTCGCCGCGCCGGATTTCGCGCTAAAGGGCGAGGATGGCAAGACCTATCGCCTCTCGGATTACCGTGGCAAGGTGGTGGTACTCAACTTCTGGGCCACGTGGTGCCCGCCGTGCCGTTATGAAATGCCCTCCATGGAGCGCGCACACCAGAAAGTGAAGGGCGAGGAAATCGTGATCCTTGCCGTGAACGTGGGCGAGGATGAGAACACGGTCTTCGCCTTCACCGGGCAATACCCGGTGTCGTTTCCACTGCCGCTCGATTTGGACGGTAGTGTCATCGCGAAATACCCGGTGATCGGACTGCCGACCACTTTAATTATTGATCCACGCGGCCAGGTTACCCACCGCGCCATCGGCGGTCGCGAGTGGGACGACGACCGGCTCCTCGAACAGTTACGTCAGATACTGAAACCGCAGGATGGTTCATCAGGGGAATCCCGATGATCAATACCACAACAGCTCCCGCCCCGATCGAAACTCCCTGTCGGTTCCTGCGACGGGGTCATGGAATCGGACCTGCTTGGCAAGCAACTGGAGCGGCTGGTCAAAATCATCGACACGTACCGGTTGCAGATCGGGATAAACCCGGTCATTGACGATCCCGAATCCCAGACCGCTCATGTGCAAACGCAGCTGATGGGTTTTGCCAGTGACCGGATGCAAACGGAAAAGCCCCCGGTTGCCTTTCACTTCCAGGAGTTGGATGTGCGAGCGGGCATTGGCGACCCCCGGGACGGTTTTCATCCGGAAGCGCGGCTCGCCCCGGACGATCCGGTTTTCGACGGTCCATTGGTTTTCCCGTGGCGGCCGATTCACTTCCGCCAGCGCGTGATAAATTTTCTCCACCTCTCCGCGCATGAAGAGCTCGTGATAAAGCCCTCGCGTTTTGGGATTGACGGAGAAAATGACAATGCCCGCGGTCTCGCGGTCCAGCCGGTGCAGGGGTGCGAGATCGGTCAGGCCGGTCCGGTGGCGCATGCGGTTCAACAGACATTCCTCCACGTAACGACCGCCCGGCGTCACGGGCAAAAAATGCGGCTTGCAGGCCACCAGGATCTCGTCATTTTGGAACAAAATTTGTTCCGCGAAAGGAATGACCGGCTCGTTTTCGACTTCCCGAAAATAGAATATGCGTTTCGAGGGGGAATACTTCGTCTCCGCGGTGATGGGCTGGCCCTGGTCGTCGAGCACCTTGCCTTCGCGTATGCGCTCCGCCCAGCGGTTGCGGGAAATAGCCGGGAAGGTCTTGAACAGAAATTCCACTATCGACGGATAGGGTTTTTCCGTTGCCGGCATGGTCACGACGGAAGGATGTTTGGCAATCCCCATTAATGTAGCCCTGCTTCGCTCGTCTTGTCATTCTTAAACGATTCTACGTAACGAAACCGCGCCTGGCCTCGACGGTTAAGGCTTCCCGAGATAATCCTTTTTACCGACGTCGACGCCATTATGCCGCAGGATGTTGTACGCCGTGACGGAATGAAAATAAATATTGGGGAGAACGAGATTAAGCAGATACGGCATCCCCTGGAAGGTCAGGGTTTCCTTGCCCAGCTTTAACGTGATCGTCCTTTCCTCCGAGCCGTCGATCTGCTCGGGCTTGAACGTCTTGAGGTAGGCCACCGTTTTGTCGATGCGGGCGATGAGTTCAGGAAAGCTTGACTCGTTGTCTTCGTACTTGGGCGGTTCCAGCCCCGCCAGGCGCGCGGCCCCGCCCTTGGCGTTATCGGTCGCAATCTGGACTTGGCGCGTGAGCGGAAACATATCGGGGAACAGGCGGCTGTTCACCAGGACCGCCGGGTCGATTTTCCTCGCCTCGGCGTGCGACGCGCCCTTGGCGAGCACCCCGGTGAGATTGTTCAGCATGCGGATGAACGTCGGAACGGATGCTTGGTACATGGATATGGCCATCGGGAAATTCTCCCTGGAAGACGTGGAGCGGTCGGCGCGAGCCGGGAGCAAGTACGGTGACCCCATTATCCCGATAACAAACACCTGATACCATGATTTCAATATCGGCCCGCGTTTCTCACATCGAACAGGGTGACCCGAGGGTCGTGAGGTGACGGCAAATGCCAACCATCGTTAATCAATCCGCGTTTTTGCTTTTCCTCTGCGTTGCCGCGGCGATGGCCAACGCGACTTCCGAACCGCTGACTTACGAAGAACAGACGCTTCAGGTTGGCGGAACGCGTCAGGTCGCGCGCGTGCCGAAGGGATACCGGCTGACGCTGCTGGCGGACAAGCTCGACGGGCCGCGGCTGCTGACGTTCGCGGACAACAAGGATCTCTTCATCGGGTCCAAGTCCGGCATGATTTACCGCGTGCCGCCACCCTACAACCTCCCCGAGGTGCTGGTCAGGCTGGATGGCTATCCGCACAGTATGGCGTTCCGGCGTGGGGAAATTCTCATCGCGCGTACCGATGGTTTGTATCGCGCGCCCTACCAGCCCGATCAGAAAAGCATTGCACCGGAATCGGTCACGCTGCTCGCGCGCCTGCCCGGCGGCAGCGGTCATAGCAGCCGCACGGTCGGTGTCGGCCCCGACGGCCGGGTATACGTGGGCCTCGGGATCCAAGGCAATTGCAGCGATCAGTATCTCGGCGACAGCTATCCGTTCGACGAGCGGCGTGGCGGCATCTTCGTGTTGCGCGAGGAGGGTGGCAAGGCGCGCTGGGAGGCTTATGGCTCGGGATTGCGTAATCCCGTGGGCTTTGCCTGGCATCCGAAGACCGGCGTGATGTACGCCAGCAACAACGGCCCCGATCATTGGGGCTACGAGCAACCGCCGGAGTATTTCAGCCGCGTGACGGCGGGATCGTTTCACGGCATGCCGTGGTTTCAGTTCGACGGACAACAGCTGAAGCGCGACGACTGCGTGCCGAGCACGCCGCCACGGCCGCTGGCGGATGTGGCGACTCCGGTCGCGACCTTCCCGGCGCGCAACGCGCCGATGGGTGTGACCTTCGTGCCGAAGGGCGCGCTGAGCAAGGCGCTGGAGTTCGATGCCATCGTCGCGTTGCGCGGCTCGTGGGGCACCCAGCCGAGCGGCGGCGCCCTCGGCGACCGCGCCACGCGCCGTCCGCCCAAGATTGTCGCGGTGCGGTTCAAGGATGGTGAAGCGATGCGCGTGGACGATCTCGTTACGGGATTTCAGCTCGCGAACGGCGACCGCTGGGCCCGGCCCGTGGGCGTGGCCGTCGGCCCCGACGGCGCGCTCTATTTCACCAGCGACAGCGGGATGAACGGGTTGTTTCGTTTGGGAGTGAAGTAACAGACAGCCAGACAACCGCCGGCGCGGTGCTCGCGCCAATCCGTGGCGCTCTCGGCTGGCTGCGCTTGCGTTACGGCTTGGCCTTATAGACGACGTCGTGCTCGCGCGCGTGTTCCTTGACGCGCAGGCCGAAGGACTGGCCGGGGCGGACCTCGTTCACATGCACATGGTCTATTTCCAGCGACTCGACCGGCTGCGCGAAGTCGCTGGTGTGGCCCTTGATGTGAATGAAGTCACCCACGCGCAGCTTGCCTTTCTCGAGTTTCAGGATCGCGACCGCGAGATGGTTGTAGTAATGCGTGACCACGCCGATGCGCTCGGTGCCGGGCGGGGCGACCGGTGGCGGCATCGGCGCGGGCACGCGGGCGGCCGCCCGCTTTGCCTTGGGAGCGGCCTTGGGTCCAGCCGCGGTTTTCTTCTTGACGGCGATTTTTTTACCGGCGGTCTTTTTGCGGACCGCCGCTTTGGGGACTGAGGTTTTCTTTTTCTTCGCTTTGGTCTCGGCTTTCTTTTTGGTTGCCATGGGTAGCACCTCCACTCTGAAAACAGCGACAGTTCAGGAAAATGATGCCAGCTTTGTCAAGGAAACTCTGATTTATTAGTTTTCAACGCAGAGATGCAGAGACGCAAAGATTTTTTCAGTTATTTTTCCGAGCTTTTTCCTTGCGCCTTTGCGTCCTCGGCTCCGCAACCGGTACATCCCTGTACCGCTCCTGCGCCTGGCGTCAAATAATCATAATTAATCAGACCTTCCTTAACGGTGTTAACGGGTTGCCAGACGCGCAAGGATATCATGCTCCGTCAGCACCCAAAAACCAATTCCCCGGGGCACCTGACAAAATGACGGCCCGACCTCAACGGGGAAACGGGGCGATCCAGGCCTTTGCCACCGCGGCGACGTGCTGCCCCCCGGGCGCTGATGCACCAGCGCTCTCACCCGGCTAGACGTGGTGCGTGAACCGGCCGTGCGGCACGTCGGCCATCATGGCGCCGAACGCCTGGCCGCTCACGTGGACCAGCGCCTCGTGATCGCCGGCCTCGAAATACACCTCCGGCTGTTGCAGCAATGCGTCGTCGATAATGGCGTCAATGCGATACGCCGCGCCGATGGCGGGGACCGCGCCGGGATCGCAGTCGCGGAAGAGCGTGGTCACCTCTTGCTCAATGGCAAGACCCAGCAGGCGGTTCAGCTGGCGATGCAGCCTGCCGAGATCGATCCGGTGCGTGGACGGGATCACGGCCATCAAATACCCGCGCTCGTCTTTCAGCAAAACCGATTTGGCCAGTTGTTCGCCCGGGACGTGCGCCGCCTGCGCGGTGCGCATGGACGACAGCGTATGTGGATGTTTGACGAGATCGTAGGCGACGTCGTGCGACTTGAGGAATTCCTCGATAACATTGGCGATGGCCATGGGACACCTCCTGCCTGTCAGGGTCCGTGAACGCGCTGATGGATCAGCGGAAGAATGCCCTGATGATAAGGCAGGTCATCCACAAGCCGCAACGCCGCGCGCGGGATACGGCGGGGCCGGCCCGGGATGGGTGGAATGCCGGCTATGCCGCGGCCGCGGGAAAATCGCGGGAAAACGCCGCCAGGGCGGCAGCCCCGTTTCCCCCGGGGGTCAAAGCACGCCGATCCCCACCGTTCGATGCTATTGCAGTTCTATCGTGCCGCCGACGCTCACGTTCAGGGTGCTGGCGCCGGCCTCGACCGCGGGTGGGGCGACGGAGGCTGCTTCCATCGCGAGGTTGCGCATTATCGGTACGGGTCCCCCGCCGCCGGTGTTGATGGAGACGTCCACGATCCGGTAGCCCTTGGCCGCGAGTTGCTTGCGCACCAGCTCGGCGCGCTGTTTGAAGGCATCGAGTGCCTGCGTAATCAATTCATCCTCGACCGCCGCGCGGCGCGCGGGCGATACCGAAAAATTGATGAACGTGACCTGCAGGCGTTCCTGCAATTGTCCGATCAGGCCGCCCAGTTCCGCGAAGTCGGAACCTTCGAGAATCAATTCCTGTGTCGCGCGCCAGCGCCGGATCTTGTCCTTGTCATAGACCGGATGGGTGCGGTAACCGCCGGTGCGGACCTCGATTTTTGTTTTGGTTTTCGCCGTCTTGAGCGCACCGTCCATGGTGCGATTGATCTGGTCGGCAAGGCGCGCGGCGTTATCGTCCTCGGCGGTGAGGCTCAGCACGGCGTGCATGCGGTCGTTGTCGACCGGCCGGCTGCGCTCGACCTGAAAGTGAATCTGGTTATAGCGCGGCGCCTCTTCGGCCGCGATGACCGGCCCGGTCATGGCCAGACCGAGGATAAACGTAGTGACGATCAAGCATGCGAACCGTGGCATGTGAGGCTCCTCGGGAAGATGGCGGTTTGATTGTAACACCCCATTTTTCTGGAATGCCGGTCGGAGATAAACGGCGCAAATATCATGGCCCCGCAGGAGGTAGTATCACTGATATCAAGTCCGGCAAGCCAGCATGGAGACTCGGTGATTTGGCGGCGAAGGCCCTCGGCAGCGCTCCATCATGTACCTATAGATGCCATAGATGCCATGGTGAAGCCGGGGCCTATCAGGAGATTTTCTTTATGACCGAATTACGCCTGTCTCTGGACAATAAAGCTGCCTCAGGCGCTATTTATCATGGGTATCAAACACCTGATACCATAAAGATCAACAACCACCTGTAAGAAGTTTTCGAAAAATAGCGGTGGAGAGAAAGGGGCGGGGGAGGAGATAGACCCAATACAAACGCTTGAGCGGAGGTAAATTATGCAACGTCCAGTATATTTATCAGTGCTGGCGGCCGGCGCATTCCTGACCGGCTGTGTGTCGACCTCGACCTTCGAACAGAAGTCGGCTGAGCTGGCGGCCTGTGAGTTGCGCGCGAAAAACGAACTTGCCGCCTGCAACGCGGCCCGCAGCGAGACCGAAACCAGGCTCACGGCGGCCACGCAGGAGCTGGATGTGTACCGCAAGGTGGCCGAGGCCAACAAGCAAAAACTCGTAGACGTGCAGCAGCGCGAGAACCAGCTGCGCGAGCGCATGCAGAAGGAGCTGACGGACAAGAGTGTCGAGATCGAGCAGCTGCGGGGGCAGCTCACGGTGCGGATGCTGGACAAGATCGTGTTTCGTTCCGGCAGCGCCGACATCCTGCCCGAAGGCATGGAAGTGCTGGACAAGCTGGTGGCGGTCATAGCGGACAGCACCGACATCATCCGCGTCGAGGGTCACACGGACGACACGCCGATCAGCGACAAGCTCAAGGTGAAATACCCCTCGAACTGGGAGCTGTCGGCTGCGCGCGCGTCCGCGGTCGGCTGTCGGCTGCGCGCGCGTCCGCGGTCG
>MFTB01000075.1 GCA_001785195.1 Candidatus Muproteobacteria bacterium RIFCSPHIGHO2_12_FULL_60_33 | reverse complement strand
TGAGCGGGCGAGGCAGGATGCCGAGCCCCGGCTTTCGAGCGAAGCAGGACAGCGCAGCGAAGAAAGTGCGGAGCGACCTCCCTCTCCGCCAGTCAAATAGAAATGGGGCCTTTGGCCCCATTTCTATTTGACCAGTAAATAGGAGATTACTCGGCGCATCCCTGCGCCTCGCCTTTCAGGTCGGCCTTCGGCCGCTTGGGATCGCTCCCGGCGATCCTCGTCGAACCCTCGGTAACTCATTGGTAATTATCCTACGGCTTGTGTCTGTCGTTCCTGGCGCGACATTTTTGTCTTCGATTAACCCCGGCCCGTTGCCAGCCCGGGGCGGGCAACTGCAGCCCGCCCGTTCGACGGCGAGAACGTTCACCGAACGTTCTCGAAATCCCCGTCTCACCCCTGGCCGGGCGTTCACCGGGGCGAAGACACGTTAAGTGTCTTCGCCTGTTTCCGGCTCACCCCTCCCGTTGTTAATCACTCACCACTTTCGCGTTATTGTGACGATGGTAGGGCTGTGATACGTTTGAAGCCTCCGGTTTCCTGCTTCCGGGAGGAAAATAAGCTTGCCCCTGTTTACCTCTGAGCGCAGTAGTTTACGCAAGATTAGCGCGGGCGGCGCGGCCTGGTCGGCGCTGCCGTTGCGAATACTTACACGAACAAGGAACTGACATGCCTAGCAAGGACCGTTTGCACCGAAGTGAGCTTGCCGTCCCCGGCAGTAACCCACGCATGCTGGAAAAGGCCTCCACACTCGGCGCCGATGTCGTGTTCATGGATCTCGAGGACGCGGTAGCGCCCGCCGAGAAAGAAGAAGCTCGCAAGCACGTCATCCGCGCGCTCACGCACCACGACTGGTCGCGTTGCGCGGTATCCGTACGTATCAACGGTCTCGACACGCCCTACTGCTACCGTGACATCGTTGAGGTCGTGGAGCAGGCAGGCAAGCGGATCGACACGCTCCTTATTCCCAAGGTCAATGCACCCGCGGATATCCTCTTCGTCGCCACGCTGCTTGCGCAAATCGAGTCGTCCAAAGGCCTCAAGCCGATCGGCATCCATGCACTCATCGAGACAGCGCGCGGCATGGCCAACATCGAGGACATCGCCGCAACCTGCCCCGAGCGGCTCGAGGCCCTTGTCTTCGGCGTCGCCGACTTCGCCGCCTCGACTCAGGCGCGCGTCACCACCATGGGTGGGGCCAATCCCGATTATGCCGTGCTCACCCACTCGGACGATGACGGCGTCCGTGCGCGTCACTGGAATGATCAGTGGCACTACGCGCTGTCGCGGCTCGTGGTCGCTTGCCGCGCATACGGCCTGCGCCCGATTGACGGACCGTTCAGCGAAATCCAGGACCCGGATGGCTATCGCGTCGCCGCGCGCGCGGCGGCTGCCCTCGGCGTTGAAGGCAAATGGGCGATCCACCCATCGCAGATCGCGCTTGCGAACGAGGTGTTCACGCCCACCGAGGCTGAAGTTGCACGCGCCCGGCGCATTCTTGCGGCGATGGCGGAAGCCGCGAGCAAGGGTCAAGGGGCGGTAATGCTCGATGGACGCATGCTCGATGCCGCCTCGATCCGCCAGGCCGAGGTCGTGGTGGCGAAGATGGAGCGAATCGAGGCGCGCGAGGAGATGGTGGCGTGAATATCCACGAGTACCAAGCGAAGGAGTTGTTGCGCCAATACGCCGTACCGGTGCCCGCGGGCAGCGTGGCGCACAGCGTGGAACAGGCGGTGGCCGTGGCCGAGGAACTCGGCGTCAGCCGCTTCGTGATCAAGGCGCAGATCCACGCCGGCGGCCGCGGCAAGGCCGGTGGCGTCAAGCTGGCCCACACCGTTGAAGAAGTGCGCGCGGCGACCGATGAAATGATCGGTCGGCCCCTGATCACCGCCCAAACCGGTCCGCAGGGGCAACGCGTGCAGCGCGTGCTGATCGAGCAGGCCGTGGACATCGCGCGCGAGCACTATTTTGGTTTTGTCATTGACCGCGCGAGCCAGCGCATCACGATCATCGCTTGCGACGGTGGCGGGGTCGAGATCGAAGAGACAGCGCGTAATGAGCCGGCGCGCATCGTGCGCGAAGCGGTGGATCCCGCGGTGGGACTGCTCGACTTCCAATGCCGCAAGGTCGCCGCGCATCTGGGACTGGGCGGCAAACACCTGCCCGCCGCAGTGAAGCTCATGAAGGCGCTATACCGCTGCTTTCGCGACAACGATGCCGTGCTGATTGAAATCAATCCGCTGGCCGTCACCCTGGACGGCCAATTGCTCGCGCTGGACGCGAAAATGCAGTTTGACGACAACGCCATCTACCGCCGGCCGCATATCAGCAATCTGAGGGATTTCGACGAGGAAGACCCCAAGGAAGTCGAGGCCGCCGCGCATGGCCTCAATTACATCGCACTCGAGGGCAATGTCGGTTGCATCGTCAACGGCGCCGGACTCGCCATGGCCACGATGGACGCCATCGCTCTTCACGGCGGGCGGCCAGCGAACTTTCTCGATGTGGGAGGCGGCGCTTCGCCAGAGAAAGTCGCCAACGCCTTTCGCATCGTGCTGCTGGACAAGAACGTCAAGGCGGTGCTGGTCAATATCTTCGCCGGCATCAACCGCTGTGACTGGGTGGCGGAAGGCATCGTGCGCGCGATGCGTGAACTCAACGTCAAAGTGCCGGTCGTGGTGCGCCTTGCCGGCACCAACGTGGAACAGGGGCGCGCCGTCCTGGCCCAGTCGGGCCTGAATTTCCTCACCGCCAACAATCTCGACGATGCCGCGGCCATGGCCGTGCGCGCCACCAGCGGAGCTACCGCCCATGAGCATCTTTATAAATAAATCCTCGCGTGTCGTGATCCAGGGCCTGACCGGCCAGCACGGGAGTTTCCACGCCGAGGAATCCATCAAGATCGGCACCCAAGTCGTGGCCGGCGTGACACCCGGCAAGGGCGGCACCAAGCATCTCGGGATTCCCGTGTTCGACACCGTGCACGAAGCGGTGGCGCGCACCGGGGCCGATGTCGCCGGCATTTTCGTGCCGCCGCCGTTCGCCGCCGACGCCATCATGGAAGCCATCGACACCGGCATCCGCACGATTGTTGTTGTTGCCGACGGCATCCCGGTGCAGGACATGGTGCGCGTCAAGCGTTATTCCGCCGGGCGCGACGTGGTGATCGTCGGCCCCAACACGCCGGGCGTGATCACGCCCAATGAATGCAAGGTCGGCATCATGCCGGCCCATATTTATAAACCCGGAATGATCGGGGTGGTCTCGCGCTCCGGCACGCTCAATTACGAAGCGGTCGAACAAATGGCCGAATACAAGCTGGGGCAGTCCACCTGTGTCGGCATCGGCGGCGATACGGTCACCGGCACGGATTTTCTGACCGTCATGCGCGCCTTCAAGGGCGACCCGGACACCGAGGCCGTGGTGATGATCGGCGAGATCGGGGGCAGCCAGGAGATCGAGGCCGCCGCCTGGGCCAAGGACCACCTGGGCAAGCCGCTGGTTTGTTTCATCGCGGGGCTGACAGCACCGTCACGGCGCCGCATGGGCCACGCCGGCGCCGTCATCGCCGGCCCGGCCGACACCGCGGCGGCCAAGATGGAGCGCATCGAGGCGCTCGGCGCCCACGTCGTGCGTAACCCGTCAAAGATCGGCGAGGCCGTGCATCATGCCCTGCGGTAGCAATTGTTTGTGCAACTAAGTGTCTTCGCCTGTTTCCGGATCAGATCACCCCTCCCTCTCCGCCATTTCAATCGCCACTTTCGCAGTTATCCCTCCACCTTCACAGCATGGTAAACTTCCCGCCTACTGATTGATTATGGCGGTGAGAGCCGGTCCCCTCGGCGACGGAAGCTTGTGAACCCGGTCAGGTCCGGAAGGAAGCAGCCGCAGCAGGTATTTCGGGTACTGGGGTGTGGTTGGCTCGAACCGCCACCCGTTTGAATAGACAGGATTTACAGGATTTTTCAGGATTAACAGGATTTGATTTACAAATATCTTTAAGGAAGGTCTGATTAATTATGATTATTTGACGCCAAGGCGCGAAGGCGCAAAGAAAAAGCCCGGAAAAATAACTGAAAAAATCTTTGCGTCTTTGCGTCTCTGCGTTGAAAACTAATAAATCAGAGTTTCCTTAATTTAATCCTGTGAATCTTGTGTAATCCTGTTAATCCTGTCCATTTCTTGATACCGAATTTTCGAGGACAGAGCGAACGTCCATGAGCTATCAGGTCCTGGCACGCAAATGGCGCCCCCGCAACTTCACCGAGCTCGTGGGCCAGAGCCACGTGGTGCAGCCGTTGGTCAATGCGCTCGACCATGGCCGACTGCATCATGCCTTCCTGTTCACCGGTACCCGTGGCGTGGGCAAGACCACCATCGCCCGCATTCTCGCGAAATCGCTCAACTGTGAAACCGGTGTGACGTCCAAGCCTTGCGGCCGGTGCAGTGCCTGCCGGGAAGTGGACGAAGGCCGTTTTATCGATCTGATCGAGGTGGACGCGGCCTCGCGCACGAAGGTGGATGACACGCGCGAACTTCTCGACAACGTGCAGTACGCGCCTTCGCGCGGCCGCTACAAGGTCTACCTCATCGACGAAGTGCACATGCTGTCCACCCACAGCTTCAATGCCTTGCTGAAAACGCTGGAAGAACCGCCACCGCACGTCAAATTTCTGCTCGCCACCACCGATCCGCAGAAACTGCCGGTGACGGTGCTGTCGCGCTGCCTGCAATTCAATCTCAAGCGTTTGCCGCTGGAACAAATCGCCGCGCAAATCCAGAAGATACTGGATGCGGAAGGCATTGCCCACGACGCGGGCTCCATCAAACTGCTGGCGCGCGCGGCGGATGGCAGCATGCGCGACGGACTTTCACTGCTCGATCAGGCGATAGCCTACGGCGGTGGCCAGGTTAATGAGCCGGAAGTGCGCGCCATGTTGGGCACGATCGATCAGAATTTCATCGAAAACATTCTGCAAGGACTTGAGGCCGGCGCTGTCGGAGGTCTGCTCAAGGTCGTATCCGAGGCCACCGAGTTCGGTCTGGATTATGAGGCAGTTCTGAAGGATTTGCTGCTTTCGCTGCACCGGATTGCGCTGGCGCAGGCCGACCCGGCGCTCGCGGGTGAAGAGGGCGAACGCGTGCTCGCACACGCGCGTGCCATGTCGCCGCAGGACGTGCAGCTTTATTATCAGATCGGCGTGATGGGGAGCCGCGATCTGCCCTATGCCCCCGACCCGCGCAGCGGATTGGAGATTATCCTGTTGCGCATGGTGGCGTTCCGCCCGGCGGAAGCGGGCGAGGCACGCTCATCCATTCCCGCCGCCACGCCGGCGCCCAGGACCGTGACCCCAACGGCCACGGCGCCACAAACCACATCACCCGTGACGGTAACGGCGAAGCCTGCCGCCGTTACGCCGGCCGCGGCCACGGTTTCGCAAAGTCCCGGCGCGCCGGAGACAAAATGGAGTGAAGTGGTGGCCCAGCTCGGGCTCACCGGTCTGCTGCGCGAGTTGGCCAGCAGCACGACGCTGGAGTCGTACGCTGATGGCGTAATGACCCTGACGCTGGAAGAATCGCACGCGAAGATTCTCAGCAAGGAGCGCGAGGAAGAGCTCAGGAAGGCGCTGGAAAAATATCACGGCGCGCCGATGCGCCTTAAGATGAATCTGGGTCGCCCGACGGCAGAAACACCGGCAAAAGAGAAGAGCCGCTTGCAAGACGAACGCCAGCAAGCGGCGGTGCAGGCGATCGCGGACGACCCCAACGTGCGCGCGCTGCAGGAAAAATTCAATGCCCGGGTGAACCTGGCTTCGATTCGGCCAAAGGTTTAATCACGGCGAGGACAACATGAAAGGCGGATTGGGAAACATCATGAAGCAGGCGCAGGCGATGCAGGAGAATCTGCGCAAGGCCCAGGAACAACTGGCGACGATCGAGGTTACCGGCAGCAGCGGGGGCGGCATGGTCAGCGTCACCATGACCTGTCGGCACGATGTAAAGCGCGTCCAGATCGACCCGAGCCTGCTGCAGGACGACAAGGAAGTGCTCGAAGACCTGATCGCGGCGGCGATGAACGACGCGGTGCGCAAGGTGGAGAAGACCACCGAAGAGAAAATGGCCGGGCTCACCGCCGGGTTGAATATCCCCGGAATGAAACTGCCGTTCTGATCAATAGACAGGATTAAGGAAGTTCTGATTAATATGAGTTTTCAACGCAAAGACGCAGAAGCGGCACAGGGGTGTGCCGTTTGCGGACCGAAGGACGGAAAGAACGCAAAGGTCGCAAAGAAAAACGATGAATAATCAAACAGAAAAACTTCGCGTTCTTTGCGCCTTGGCGCCTCCGCGTTGAGTTTTTAATAAATCAGATATTCCTTAACAGGATTTTTCAGGATTAACAGGATTTCGAGAATGAAAAAAATAACTCATCAATCATTTTCAATTTCATTTTTTAATCCTGTAAATCCTGTTTTAATCCTGTAAATCCTGTCCATTCAGGTTTTTTCATGAACGACGTCACCGTCCTCGAAGCGCTCAAGCAGGCCCTGCGCCGGCTGCCGGGCGTGGGCCCCAAGAGCGCCAGCCGCATGGCCTATCATCTGCTCGAACGCGACCGCGAAGGCGCGCGAACCATTGCGCAGGCGCTTACCGATGCCGTCGAGCGCATCGTTCACTGTCAGCGTTGCAACAACCTGAGCGAAACCGAACTGTGTCCGATCTGCTCGTCCAACCGGCGCGATAAGTCGCTGCTGTGTGTGGTCGAGTCGCCTTCCGATCTTGTCTCGCTTGACCAGTCCGGCGTTTATAACGGCCTGTATTTCGTGCTTATGGGGCGACTGTCGCCGCTCGATGGCATCGGCCCGGAGGAGATCGGCATTCCCCGACTCGAGGCCCTGCTCGATGAGGGAATCGTCAAGGAGGTCGTGCTCGCGACCAATCTCACGGTCGAGGGCGAAGCCACCGCGCACTACATCAGTGACCTGGTGCGCGCCCGGCATATCAAGGCGACCCGCATCGCCTACGGCGTGCCCATCGGCGGCGAGCTGGAATACACCGACCGCAACACGCTCGCGCGTGCCCTGGCCGGCCGGCGCGAGGCGTGATAAAGATAAGCGGGGACATCCAATTTTCCTCTCCTGGCTGAAGGCCGGGTACTGACGGTTCAACGCTACGCAGGGAGCCCGCGGTCATGCACAGCGATTCGATGCTGTATGTCATGTTTCTGGTCTTCTCCGGAGCGGCCATTTTCGCCACGGTGGCGTTGTACGCGCGGCAGACGCTGATTGTTTCGTACATCGTGCTGGGGGTGGTGCTCGGGCCTTCGCTGCTCGGCTGGGTGACGGACGCCACGCTGATCAGGGAAGTGGCCGACATCGGCATCATGTTCCTGCTGTTCCTGCTGGGTTTGAACATGCATCCGCAGAAGCTGTTCCGGATCCTGGGCTCCGCGTCGATCGTCACCGGGCTGAGCTCGCTCATCTTCGGAGGGATCGGTTATGTGGCCGGCCTGCTCCTGGGTTTCCACTGGATCGAATCCCTGATCGTCGGCGCTGGCCTGATGTTTTCCAGCACCATCGTGGGCCTCAAGCTGCTGCCCACCACGGTACTGCATCATCGGCACACCGGTGAAGTCATGATCAGCATCCTGCTGTTGCAGGATATCATCGCGATTGTCCTGTTGCTTGTGCTCCGCGCCGGAATCGGCGGAGAAACCCTGATGACCGACGTGGCAGGACTGGTTCTGGCCTTGATCGGGATTTGCATTTTGGCGTGGCTGGTGGAGCGTTTCGTGCTCATCCCGCTGATCGCGCGTTTCGATGTCATCCAGGAATACATTTTCCTGCTCGCCATCGGCTGGTGCCTGGGACTGGCCGAGCTGTCGGTCTGGTTCGGGCTGTCACACGAGATCGGCGCGTTCGTCGCCGGCGTGGCCCTGGCCTCCAGCCGGATTTCGCTTTTCATTGCCGAGAACCTGAAACCGCTGCGGGATTTTTTCCTGATAATCTTTTTCTTCATGCTCGGCGCGGGGCTCGATCTCCACCTGCTGCTGGATGTGCTGGTCCCCGCCGCGATACTGGCGGCCGTGGTATTGCTCGTGAAACCGTTCGTCTTCGTCAGGCTCTTGGTGCGCACGGGCGAGTCCCCGCCGCGCGCAAAGGAAATGGGCCTGCGTCTGGGGCAGGGGAGTGAGTTCTCCCTGTTGATCGCCGTGCTGGCGCTGGAAACCGGCGTCTTGCGCAGTCAGGCCGCCCACCTTTTGGAGCTCACCACCATTCTTTCCATGATGGTGTCGATGTACCTTATTGTCTGGCGCTACCCGACTCCCATTGCCATAAGCGACGAACTGCGCCGCAGCTGATCTATGCGTGGTCGTCACTCGCCCAGAAGGGCGTTGATCTTGGCGGCGCCGATGTAGTCGTTTTCCGACAGTCCCTTGATGCTATGCGTACTGAAGCGCACGTGGCAGCGGTTGTAACCGACCTCGATGTCTGGATGGTGGTCCTCGCGGTGCGCGACCCATGCCAGCGCGTTCACGAACGCCATGGTCTCGTAGTAATTCTTGAATTTGAAAGCGCGGCTGAGTTCGGTATTGGCGTCGTTCAGCGCCCAACCGGGTGTTTGCGCCAGCATGCCCTTGGCCTGGTCGCGCGAGAGTGGTGGTGTACCCGGTGCGCAGGGTTTACATGATTTTCCGGCAAGGCTCGTCATATCGGTCCCGCGCTATTTGAACTTGTAGTAGGTTTCGTTCAGGTACCTGACCAGGTCATTGGCCTGGGTTTTTCCAATCGTGATATCGCCCACGTGGCCGCAGGAATTTATTTGTTGCGTCAGCCCCTCGAGATTTTTGACCTGTCTGTCCTTGCGCTTGTATACGCTGTCATTGTGGCAGGCCATGCAGTTGGCGTCGTAGAGTTTCTTGCCGCTGGCGGCGTCGCCCGGCAGCGCCGCGGCTTGGGCGGAGACGGAATAAACAGCGAGTATCGGAAATAATGCAATTGATTTGAGCATGACCCCTCCTTGTTGGCCGTATCAGGATTTGCCCGCCAGATGCGCGATGCGCAGCGCGGCGGGCGGATGCGAGTCATAAAAGGCGGAATGCAGTGGATCGGGAGTAAGCGTACTGGCGTTTTCCTTGTAGAGTTTCACCAGTGCACTGACGAGTTCGCGCGCGTCGGTCTGTTCGGCGGCGAAGCTGTCGGCCTCGTATTCATAGCGCCGCGAACCCCAGGCAAGCACCGGCCGCAGGAAGAACGTGAACACCGGGATGACCAGCATGAACAGCATCAGCGCGGCGTGGGTCGAGGGTTGCGTCATGCCGAGGCCGGCATAGAACCAGGCTTGCGTGATCAACCATCCGAGCAGGGCCAGACCGAGCAGGCACATGCCGAAGGTCAGCAGCATGCGTTTGATGACATGCCGGCGCTTGAAGTGTCCGAGCTCGTGCGCCAGCACGGCCTCGATCTCCTTTTCACCCAGGTGTTCCAGCAACGTGTCAAAGAAGACGATACGCTTGGATTTGCCGAAGCCGGTGAAGTAGGCATTGCCGTGCGCGCTGCGACGCGATCCATCCATGACGAAGATGCCGCGTGAGCGGAAACCGGTGCGCTTCAGCAATGCCCGGATGCGTTCGCGCACGGAACTCTTCTTGAGCGGCGTGAATTTATTGAAGATCGGCGCGATCCACGCGGGGTAGGCCCACACCAGGAACAGCGTGAAGCCGCTCCACAGCAGCCATACATACACCCACCACAACGCGCCGGTCCCCTGCATCAACCACAGCGCAGCCATGGCGAGTGGCGTTCCGATTACCCCGAGCAACAGGGTTTTCTTGACGAGATCGCCAAGGAACAGGCCTGGTGTCGTCTTGTTAAAACCAAAACGGTTCTCGATCACGAAGACCTGGTACACGCTGACCGGGAGTTCGATCAGACCCATGATGATGAAAGCGCCAAGGATGAAGAGAGTACCGGTGACGAGCTCGTTAAAGCCAAAGCCACGCACGAAACGGTCCAGCCACTCCAATCCGCCGCCCACGGTCCAGACCGCGAGCAGGGCCGTGCCGTAGATGTCTTCGATGCGCCCGAAGCGGGTGTGCGCGATGGTGTAGTCGGCAGCCTTGCGGTGATCTTCGAGTGAGATCTTGCGGTGAAAGGCTTTCGGCACTGCGTCGCGATTGGCTCTGACGTGGCGGATGTGCCGGTTGGCGAGCCACAGTTCTACCAGCAGCGACAGGCCGAGCAGACTAATAAATATGATCGTAAAGGTATTCATATGCCAAGGATGTTATCATCACCGCTGAAGAGACAGTAGGGAACGCGGAAAATTCCCTCCCAGAATCCGGAGAATATTCATGGCGCAATCACCCAACGGGGCGCAGGACAGTAACGCCCTGATCTGGATAGACATGGAAATGACAGGGTTAAATCCGGATACCGACCGGATTATCGAAGTGGCCACCATTATTACCGACAGCGAGCTGAATATCGTCGCGGAAGGACCGGTGCTGGCGGTGCACCAGTCCCATGCGGTGCTGGCGTCCATGGACGACTGGAACCAGCGCACCCACGCGGGAACCGGCCTGATCGAGCGCGTGAAGCAGTCAGCCTATACCGAGGCTGACGTCGAACGGATGACGCTCGAATTCCTTCAGCGGCATGTCCTGAAAAACAAATCGCCCATGTGTGGCAACAGCATCTGCCAGGACCGGCGTTTCCTCGCGCGCACCATGCCGCAGCTCGAGGCGTGGTTTCATTACCGCAATCTCGACGTGAGCTCCATTAAAGAACTGGTAAAACGCTGGAAGCCGAACCTGTGCAATGGCCTGGTGAAGAAAAACACGCACAAGGCGCTCGACGATATTCGCGAGTCAATCGAGGAATTGAAATACTATCGGGAGCACTTTTTGGTGAAGTAGCCGCAGGAACCGACTCCTGCAAGGGGAGGAGGGATATGAAGAGATGATGTTATCTATGACGCGCCAGCGCCCACCTCACATGCTCCCTCACCAATTCCGATGGATAATCTGATCTTATTCTGAGTGCGTTAACAATTGCCCCGCTTGTGGGTGCATTGCCCAACGCCACGGCAATATTCCTCAGCCAGCATTCATAACCGATGCGCCGGATGGCGGAGCCTTCGGTGTATTTCATAAATTCCTCCTCGGTCCAGGAAAACAGCCTGATCAGTTCCGGTGCATCGAGGTCATGGCGCGGGGCGAAGTCAGGTTCCGTAGTGGGTCGGGCGAAGCGGTTCCACGGGCAGACGAGTTGGCAGTCGTCGCAGCCGTAAATGCGGTTGCCGATCAGAGGGCGCAGATCCTCGGGTATGGAGCCGCGCAACTCGATGGTGAGGTAGGAGATGCAGCGGCGCGCATCCAGTTCGTAGGGCGCGACGATCGCCTGTGTCGGGCAGACATCGAGACAGGCGTGGCAGGTGCCGCAGTGGTTTTCGGCGGGTGCGTCCACCGGCAGCGGCAGGTCGGTATAAAGCTCGCCGAGAAAAAACCACGAGCCGGTTTGTTTATCGATCAGGTTGGTATGCTTGCCGATCCAGCCCAGCCCGGCCTTTTCAGCCAATGCCTTTTCCAGCACCGGGGCGCTGTCGGTGAAGGCCCGGTATTGAAACGGTCCAACTTTTGACTCGATGCGCTCGGCCAGCTTCTGCAAACGGCCGCGCATCACCTTGTGGTAGTCTCGGCCCAAGGCATAGCGGGAGATGAAGCCGAGCGACGGGTTGTGCATGACGGCCTCGCTGTCGGCGGCATGTCCCGGTAGATAATCCATGCGCGCCGAGATCACGCGCAGCGTACCGGGTTGTAATTCCTGCGGCCGGCTGCGGCGGGTGCCGTGGGATTCCATATAATGCATCTCTCCATGGCGTTCCCGATCAAGCCAGTTCAGCAGGCGGGTTTCGGCGTCGCCGAGTTCGACGTCCGCGATTCCGATTCGCTGAAAGCCAAGTTCCCGCCCCCACGCCTTGATGTCGGTGGCGAGACGGGTGAGATCAATTTTGTTGTTTCGTGCGGTATGCATCAGGGCCTATCATACATACTTTAAAGAACCTCGAAATTAATGTTAATTCACCGCAAAGACGCGAAGTACGCAAAGAAAGGCATGATGTTTTATCGAGAAAAACCTTTGCGCTCTTTGCGCCTTTGCGGTGAGATATATTTTTCAGATCATTAATAGTCAATAAAAATCCAAGGAAAAATCTATGAAACTCCCCGAAGCCCTCTACACCGCCGCCCAGGTGCGGGAACTCGACCGCGTGGTTATTGAAGAACGCAAGATTCCCGGGGCGAAGCTGATGCAGCGCGCAGGGGAGGCGGCTTTCGATCTGCTGCGGACACGCTGGCCGCGGGCGCGGCGCATCGTGGTGGTGTGCGGTCCGGGTAACAACGGTGGCGATGGCTATGTGGCGGCACGCCTGGCGTGCGAGGCCGGTCTGGCGGTGCTTGCCTTGAGTCTGGGCGCGGCGGAAAAAATGCAGGGCGATGCCGGCACCGCGCGCAAGCAATGCAAGTCCGCCGGTGTGTCCATCAAAAATTTCCAGGCCGATCTTCTCGCGGGCCATGATGTCATTGTTGATGCCCTGCTTGGCATCGGACTGGAGCGCGTGGTGGACGGCGAGTGGCGCGCGGCAATCGAGGCTATCAATCAAAGCCGGATTCCGGTGCTGGCCGTGGACGTGCCTTCCGGTTTGCACGCCGACACCGGCCGTGTCTCGGGCGCGGCGGTGCGCGCCAACGCCACCATGACCTTCATCGGTCTCAAGGCCGGCTTGTTTACGGGTGCCGGGCGCGAGCATGGCGGCGAGATTTTTTTCAACGATCTCGATGTGCCGCCGGATATCTACGCCAAGGTCCCGGCCCTGGTGCAACGTCTGACAGAAACATCGCTCCATGGTCTTATTCCGGGACGGCGGCGTGACATGCACAAGGGCGATGCCGGCCATGTGCTGGTGATCGGCGGCGATCGCGGCATGCCGGGGGCGGCGCGTCTGGCGGGCGAGGCGGCGTATCGCGCCGGGGCCGGGTTGGTGATGCTGGCCACGCATCCCGAGCATGCCGCGCACATCAGCGCGGCGCGGCCGGAATTGATCGTTCACGGTGTTGCCTCGGCGGAAGAGTTGCGGCCGTTGCTGGCGCGCGCCGATGTCATTGCCGTGGGCCCGGGGCTTGGCCGGGGCGAGTGGGGCGATGCCTTGTTCGGGGCGGCGCTCGATACCAAACTGCCCATGGTGGTGGATGCCGATGCGCTGAATACCCTGGCCGCCGACCCGCTGATGCATATGGACTGGATACTCACGCCCCATCCCGGCGAGGCGGCGCGCATGCTGGGTATGACGAAAGAAGAGATACAGGCCGACCGTTTCGCGGCGGCGCACGAGCTGGTGGCCAGTTTCGGCGGGGTGTGCGTGCTCAAGGGGGCGGGTACGCTGGTGGCCTCATTATATGATGGCGTGGTGTCCGTCTGTGATCGCGGCAATCCGGGCATGGCCAGCGGCGGCATGGGCGACGTGCTGACCGGCGTGATCGCCGGCCTGCGGGCGCAGGGGTTGATATCGCCGGTCGCCGCGCGCCTCGGTGTCTGGTTGCATGCCGCGGCTGGGGATGACGCCGCCGGCTCTGGTGAAATCGGCATCCTGGCTTCCGACCTGCTTCCCCATATCCGCAACCGGCTCAATCGTTTGGTGGGACATGCCGACCGTTGAGCGGGAGGTAGCATCGGTGGCGGAGATGGAGGCGCTGGGGGCAAAACTCGCCGCCCGTGTGGGAAATGTACGCCTCATGAACATCCGCGGCCCGCTGGGCGCCGGCAAGACCACACTGGTGCGCGGGATGCTGCACGGCCTGGGTCATGCGGGCGCGGTCAAGAGCCCCACGTTTACCCTGGTCGAGCCTTACGCACTCGGGAATCTCCACTTTTATCATTTCGATCTCTACCGCTTGAACGATCCCGGCGAGCTGGAATTCCTCGGTGTGCGCGACTACCTTGACGGTAAAGGCGTGTGTGTCGTCGAGTGGGCCGAACGCGCGCAGGGTGTTTTGCCATCGCCGGACGTGGATATTATGATTGAACCGACCGAGACAGGACGCATGGTACGGATCACGACCCTGACCCCCCGAGGTGATGTTTGGCTGGAGACGCTGGCATGAAGACGGCGGCGCGCCTGCTCCTCCCCGTTTTCCTGCTGCTGATGTCCGCGACAGCTTTCGCGGAACCCGTTTCGGTGCAGCACCTGCGCGTATGGCGCGCGCCGGATCATACCCGTCTCGTGTTCGACGTGAGTGGCCCGCTGGAGCACCGTCTTTTTAGCTTGCAGGACCCGCCTCGTATCGTGGTGGACATGGACAACGCGCGCCTGCAAGGGCCGCTGCCGGAAGTGGAGACGGGCGGCCCCTTGCTTGCCGCCGTGCGCAGTGGCGCGCCGGAAGAAGGCCCCTTGCGCATCGTGCTGGACCTCAAGGCCGAGGCGCGCCCGCGCAGTTTCATGCTGACACCTGCCGGGTTTTATGGGCACCGTCTCGTCATCGATCTTTACGATGTGAAGGCAGCGCAGGATGAAGCCATCGCATCGAAAGACGAGACAAAATCATCTTCGTCCGCGGAACGCAGCGCACCGGCGCCGCCGGTGGCGCGCGATCGCGTGGTCGCGATTGACGCCGGTCATGGCGGCGAAGACCCGGGTGCGCTGGGACGGCGTTATCGTACGCGTGAGAAAGACGTGACGTTGTCCATCGCGCGCGAACTGGCCAGGCTGGTGGCGCAGACACCCGGCATGCGCCCGGTGCTGATCCGCGATGGCGACTATTATGTCGGGTTGGGCCAGCGCTTCGGGAAGGCGCGGCGCGTTCGCGCGGACGTGTTCGTTTCCATTCACGCGGATGCCGTCCCCAGCCGGCAGGCCTACGGTTCGTCGGTCTACGCGCTGTCGGAGAAGGGCGCGAGCAACGCCATGGCGCGCTTGCTGGCCGACAAGGAAAACGCCTCCGACCTGATCGGTGGCGTAAGCCTGAATGACAAGGATGACATGCTGGCCCAAGTTCTGCTCGACCTTTCCCACAACAAAACCATGCAGGACAGCCTGAGCCTGGGTGAGGATATCCTCTCGGAGTTGCAGCGCGTGGGTTCGGTGCACATGCGTAACGTGGCCCAGGCCGGCTTTGCCGTGCTCAAGTCGCCCGATATTCCCTCGGTGCTGGTCGAGACCGCGTTTATCTCCAATCCCTCGGAGGAGAAAAAGCTGCGCACACCGGCCTTTCAGCAGCAATTGGCCGGCAGCATCTTCCGCGGCATCAAACGCCATTTGGCGCGTGTCCCGACGCCGTCGCCGGTTCCGGTGCAGGCGGCGAACGCCATCGAGCCGGCACGTGAGCACGTCGTGCGCAAGGGCGACACGCTGGCCTCGATCGCGCGGCAGTACAACATCCACATGGACGCCCTGCGCTTTATCAATGACCTGCGGGACGTGGATCTGCCCGTTGGCATGCGACTTCGTATTCCGTCCAGACAGGGAGACGGTTAACCCCACCTTCATTGTTTTGTCGCGTCAGGTTCATCGCAATTTATATGGGTCCGGGCGGGGGTTTTGCGCTAAGATTTACGCCAGTGCCGTTTCCAAAAATATCAAGGAGACATTTCATGGACGGACCGCGCATGACGAAGTGGGCAGTGTGGGCATTTACCATTGCGCTCAGCCTGAGTGCCTGCGGCCAGAAAGAAGAAGCCGCCACCGGCACGACCACCGGCGAAGTGACGGTGCGGATCGGGCAAGTCTCGCCGCTCACCGGCCCGCAGGCTCATCTGGGCAAGGACAATGACAACGGGGCGCGTCTCGCGCTGGATGAAATCAATGCCACGGGCGTCACGCTGGGTGGCAAGAAAGTGAAGTTTGTGCTGGTGAGCGAGGACGATCAGGCCGATCCCAGGATTGCGACGATCGTGGCTGACAAGCTGATAGACCGGCGCGTGGCCGGTGTCATCGGGCATCTTAATTCAGGCACCAGTATTCCCGCCTCCAAGCGGTATCACGAGGCTGGAATTCCCCAGATTTCGCCGTCGGCCACCGCCATTGCCTATACGGCCCAAGGATTTAATACCACGTATCGCGTGATGACCAACGATCTGCAGCAGGGCAGGGTGCTGGGCGAGTACGCGGTCAAGAAGCTGGGCACCCAGCGCATCGCCATCATCGATGACCGCACGGCCTATGGCCAGGGGCTCGCGGACGAGGTGGAAAAGGCGGCGAAGGCCGCGGGTGGCACGATCGTGGCGCGCGAGTTTACGACCGACCGTTCCACCGACTTCCTCGCCATTCTCACCTCGATCAAGGCCAGGAAACCCGATCTGGTGTTCTACGGCGGCATGGATGCGCAGGGCGCGCCGATGGTGAAGCAATTGCATTCACTCGGTATCAAGGCGAAGTTTCTGGGCGGCGACGGCGTGCAGACCTTCGAGTTTCTCAAGTTGGCGGCGGTTGACGCCGAAGGTGTGACCGCCTCGTCGCCCGGCCTGCCGCTCGACAGCATGCCGGGCGGCAAGGAGTTTCGGGAGAAATTCACCGCGAAATACGGTGTTATCCAGAATTACGCGCCCTATGCCTACGACGCCGCCATGACCCTGGTGGAGGCAATGAAGAAGGCGGATTCCGCCGAACCCGCCAAGTACCTGGCCGAGCTGCCGCGCATCCAGCGCGCCGGCGTCACTGGCCCTATCGGCTTCGATGAACGCGGCGATATCCGTGGCGGCGCCATCACGCTGTATCAGGTCAAGAATGGCAAATGGGAGGTTCTGGAAACCGTCATGGGCGGCGCCGGCCAAAAATAAATAACTGGGACCGCAGATGAACGCGGATTGCAATCGCAGATGAACACTTATGAATACATAAATCTGCGTTGATCTGTTTAAACATCTGCGTTTATCTGCGTTTCAGATATTAATAAATGGACATCCTCACACAGCAGCTGATCAACGGCCTGGTTCTCGGAAGCATTTATGCCCTGGTGGCGCTGGGTTACACCATGGTGTATGGCATCCTCGAGCTGATCAACTTCGCGCATGGCGAGGTGACGATGTTCGGGGCCATGATCTGTCTCGCCGTCATCGGCGCTTTCGCGGGAAGCGGGGCGGACATGCACGGCGCCATCATAGTGCTATTTGGTTTGCTCGCCGCGATTGCCGTCTGCGTGGGGCTGGGTTTCGTGATTGAGCGTGTCGCCTACCGCCCACTGCGCCGCGCGCCGCGACTGGCGGCGCTCATCACCGCCATCGGCGTCTCGATCGTCCTGCAAAACCTGGCGATGCTGATCTGGGGCAAACAATACATCAGTTTTCCACCGCTGTTGCCGCTGGTTCGTTATGAGTTCGGCGGCGCCGTGATCACCAATTTGCAGATTTTCATCATGATCCTTTCCTGCCTGCTGATGGCGGGACTGTTGCTGCTCATCAAGCGCACGCGCCTGGGGCGCGCCATGCGCGCCACCGCCCAGGCGCAGGACATCGCCGGTCTGATGGGCATCAACGTCAATACCATTATCTCGCTCACGTTCATTATCGGTGCAGCGCTGGCGGCGATCGCCGGCGTCATGGTGAGCGCGTATTATGGTCTGGCGCACTACTACATGGGTTTCATGCTCGGCCTCAAGGCGTTTACCGCGGCGGTGTTGGGCGGCATCGGCAACATCGCCGGAGCGATGCTGGGTGGATTGCTGCTCGGGGTGATCGAGAGTCTCGGTGCCGGATACATCGGCACGCTGACGGGTGGTTTTCTCGGCAGCCATTATCAGGATGTGTTCGCCTTTTTTGTCCTGATTCTGGTGCTGGTCATCCGGCCTTCCGGCCTGCTGGGTGAGCGCGTTGTGGAGCGCGCATGAGGAGCTATTTCAAAATAAAATTAACCGCCAGGGTCGCCAGGAAAAGCTATTCCTGAGGATTCCTATCCCTGGCGTTCCTGGCGTCCTGGCGGTTCAGAATCATAATTAACATCTATGACCGAACGTTGGCAAAAGTTGAGACACGACCACCGTGTAGTATGGTTGGTGTATATCGCGCTGGCCATGCTGCTGGTGGCGCTGCCATTCCTGACCGGGGCGGCGCTCGGACGCGGATGGGTGCGCATCCTGGATTTCACGCTGCTGTACGTCATGCTCGCGCTCGGGCTCAATATCGTGGTGGGTTACGCCGGCCTGCTCGATCTTGGCTACATTGCGTTTTACGCCGTTGGCGCCTATCTCTATGCGCTGTTGGCCTCGCCACATTTCGGGTTGCATCTGCCGTTCTGGGCGTTGCTGCCGATGGGCGCGGGGATCGCCGGGCTGTTTGGCATTTTGCTGGGGGCCCCGACCCTGCGATTGCGCGGCGATTACCTGGCCATCGTGACGCTCGGGTTCGGCGAGATCATCCGCATATTTCTCAACAACCTCAACGCGCCCATCAATATCACGAACGGTCCCCAGGGCGTCAATCTCATCGATCCGATTGCTTTTGGCGGCTTTTCATTCAGTCAGACGCATACTTTTTTTGGGGCGAGTTTCCCCGGAATCTATACCTATTATTACCTGTTTCTTGCGCTCGCACTTTTAATAATTTTTGTTTCACTGCGTCTGCAAAATTCCCGCATCGGGCGCGCCTGGGTGGCGATCCGCGAGGACGAGGTGGCCGCCGAGGCCATGGGCATCAACACGCGCAACATCAAGCTGCTGGCCTTCGCCATGGGCGCGTCGTTTGCCGGCATCAGCGGCGGCCTGTTCGCGGGCTTCCAAGGCTTCATCAGTCCGGAGAGCTTCAACCTGTTCGAATCCATCATCGTCCTGTGCATGATCGTGCTGGGCGGCATGGGCAACATCGCCGGCGTCATTCTCGGCGCTGTGCTTTTGACGATATTCCCGGAGG
Source organism: Candidatus Muproteobacteria bacterium RIFCSPHIGHO2_12_FULL_60_33 (assembly GCA_001785195.1). Lineage (GTDB taxonomy): Bacteria > Pseudomonadota > Gammaproteobacteria > Acidiferrobacterales > Sulfurifustaceae > Sulfuricaulis. Next base: position 4,595 of record MFTB01000075.1, on the reverse strand, counting down.
CGCTCCGGTATATCGGCGATCTGCAGAGTTATCTCTTCGGTCATATCGTGGTGGATGCCGCCGACCTGCGCATGCTGATATTCGGGCTCGCGCTGGTTCTCATCATGGTTTTCCGCCCGGCCGGGCTGCTGCCGTCGGTGCGCCGCCGCCATGAGTTCGGTTCCGACGCCTCCGTGCTGGCCCAGGAACAGGCTTCGCTATATGACACCCGTCGCTGAAATAAAACCTGAATTGCATCCCGAAGTACTGCTCAAGGTCAGCAGCGTATCCAAGTTTTTTGGTGGCCTGGCGGCGCTGGACGACGTATCGCTTCATATTCGTATCGGGGAAATTTACGGATTGATTGGGCCGAACGGCGCCGGCAAGACGACCTTGTTCAATGTCCTTACCGGTCTGTACAAGATCGATGGCGGCGAGATTACCTTGCGCGGAACACCGGTTTCCGGACTCAGGCCGAACCAGGTGGCGGGGCTGGGCCTGGCGCGCACGTTTCAGAACATACGTTTGTTCGCCAATATGACAGCGATCGAAAACGTCATGGTGGGACGGCATTCGCGGACGCACGCCGGCATCGTCGGCGCGGTGTGGCGCGACCGCGCGACGCGTGCGGAAGCGGCGGCAATCCTGCAACGGGCGCGCGAACTGCTGGAGTATGTCGGCATCATGAAACACGCCTACTTGCCGGCGAAACACCTCTCTTACGGAGACCAGCGCCGGCTTGAGATAGCGCGCGCCCTGGCCACCGATCCAGTGCTGCTGGCGCTGGACGAGCCTGCCGCCGGCATGAACCCCAGCGAGACCGGAAAACTACAAAATCTTTTGCAGAAAATCCGAAACGATGGGGTGACCCTGCTGCTTATCGAGCACGATGTAAAGCTCGTGATGGGACTGTGCGACCGCATCGCCGTGCTCGATTACGGCAAGAAGATCGCCGAAGGCGTGCCGGCCGATGTCAGGCGCGACCCGCGTGTCATTGAAGCTTATCTGGGCGGGGTAGCATGAGTTCCCTGGAGGCGCGCGGACTGGAGGTGTCCTACGGAGGAATCCGCGCGGTCAAAGGCATTGACCTGACAGTGCGCAGCGGCGAACTGGTCTGCCTGATTGGCGCGAACGGCGCGGGCAAGACCACGACGCTCAAATCCCTGTGCGGGATGCTGGCGCCGAGCCATGGCGAGGTCCTTTATGAAGGTGTCCCGATCGCCGGCCGGCCTTCCTACGAGCTGGTGCGTCGCGGAATATCCATGGTGCCGGAGGGGCGTGGAATCTTCGGGCGATTGACGCTGGAGGAGAACCTGAGGATCGGTGCTTACACGCGACGCGACCATGCCGCCATTCGTGCCGACTTGGAGCGGCTCTATGAACTGTTTCCCCGCCTGGCCGAGCGGCGCGCGCAGCAGGCCGGTACGCTTTCCGGTGGCGAACAACAGATGCTGGCGATCGGCCGCGCGCTGATGAGCCGCCCGCGCCTGCTGTTGCTCGATGAACCCAGCATGGGGCTGGCGCCGATGCTGGTGCAGAAAATCTTCGAGACCATCCGGCGCATCGCGGAAGAGGGCATGACGCTGCTGCTGGTGGAGCAGAATGCCAGGCTTGCCCTCGAGGTCAGTCATCGTGGTTACGTCATGGAAAGCGGAAATATCGTTCTCGCCGATTCGGCGAAGGCGCTGCTCAAGGATCCGAAAGTCCAGCACGCCTATTTGGGTGGGTGAAGCGCGCCGCCGAGTAACGCGGCGGTAGGCAACGACAAGCGGTTGCCGCCTTGATTGCTCAGAGCAGTTTGACATTGGGCACGATGTTGGCAATAATGCCAACATGCAGGCACGGCTCATCTATCGCAACAAGAAGCGTCTGGTGAGCGGCGCGATCGTGGAGGAGGTGGTCTGGAAGCTGCCGCACCCGGAGCCCGGCCGCCCCCACGGTTACAAGTACCGGCTCGCCTACGTGCGCGAGGGCAAGCGGATCGTTGGCTACGATAACGAGCGCGGCAAAGGTGACCACCGCCACAGGCGGGACCGGGAGGAGCGTTACCGGTTCATCTCGCTCGATCGGCTGCTGGCCGACTTCAGGGCGGATGTGATGCGTGAGGAGGACAAGACATGAAACGAGTGGTGACGGTAAGAGTTGAGAGTCTCGATGAGGGGCTGGAGTCCTTCCGCCGGGCGTGGAAAAGCCGCCGCTACCAGGGCGAATTCGTGACCTTCGAACGGCTTTCGGACATGGCCCGTACGCTCACGCCCACACGCTTCGAGCTTCTGCGGATGCTTCAGGCGAAAGGGCCGCTTGCCCTGCGCGCGTTGGCGCGGCTGCTCGATCGCGACGTGAAGAGCGTGCACCGCGACGTGAAACCCCTGGCGGAACTCGGCCTGATCGAATCGGGCGAACGGGGTCTGTTCGTGCCCTACGACGAGATTCGCGCCGAGTTCACGATGCGCAGAAAAGCGGCGTGAGAGATTGTTTGTGGTCGGACGTGTGTGACCAAACCGCCTTCGGCATTCCGTCTTGCGTGGTGTGCATGCGCCCGACATCCGGCGCAATTCGCTTTGCTCATTGGCGCCCTACGATCACTGGCGCCGATGCTGGTGCAGAAAATCTTCGAGACCATCCGGCGCATCGCGGAAGAGGGCATGACGCTGCTGCTGGTGGAGCAGAATGCCAGGCTTGCCCTCGAGGTCAGTCATCGTGGTTACGTCATGGAAAGCGGAAATATCGTTCTCGCCGATTCGGCGAAGGCGCTGCTCAAGGATCCGAAAGTCCAGGAGTGCTATCTGGGCGGATGATATGATTTTTGAACCGCAGATGAACGCGGATGTTTAAGGAAGGTCTGATTAATTATGATTATTTGACGCCAAGACGCGAAGGCGCAAAGAAAAGTCCGGATAAATAAACGAAAAAAATCTTTGCGTCTTTGCGGCTCTGCGTCAGAAATTAATAAATCAGAGGTTCCTTAATAGATTAACGCAGATTTATTCTATTCATCCGCGTTAATCCGCGGTTCAATCTGTGTTCATCTGCGCTCCCATATTTAAAATTCTATCGATTTTTCTTCTGTTTTTGCCATTGCGGATGCGGGCCCAAGACGCCGGACAATTTCAGACTCAAGGCATTTGAGTTGTTCGGGGCTGAGAGGCTGGTGACGATCACGACTGTTGATGAAGAAAATATCCTCGGCGCGCTCGCCGTAGGTCGCCACCTTGGCGGCCACCAGGTTCACCCGGCATTGCTTGAGCGCGAGCGCCACCTGATAGAGCAGCCCCAGACGGTCCTGTGCCGTTACTTCCATGATGGTGAGCAGGCCCTTCGGCGAGGGGCTGAACAGGACACGCGTTTCGATCGGGAAGTGCTTGAGCTGGCGTTGCAGGCCCGTGGATCGAATATCACGGCCCGGTTGCGGATGCAGGAGTTGGTCGCGCATCGCCTTTTGCAGTTGTGATAGCGCACGGGCATCGCTCACCGGTTGCCCATTGTGGTCGAGCACGACAAAGGTATCGAGCGCAAAGCCGTTGCGCAGCGTGTGGATGCGGGCATCCATGATCGACAGGTTCAGGCGGTCGAAGCCCGCGGTCATGACCACGAACAGGTCATCGCGATCGGGGCTGTAGATGAGAAATTCGCTGCCACCGATTTCCGGTGTGTAGCGCGTGGCCACGATCGGCAGATCAGTGGCAGGCGCTTCGGCGAGGACCTGGGCGTGCCAGGCGAGGCTGTCCACGTCGTAAGGCAGAAAATACTCTTCATCCAGATCCTGCCAGAACCGGGCGACAGCCTTTTCCGGAAGCCCGGTCGGACGCAGCTTGTCCAGCGTGGATCGGCGCAGATCCGCGATATGCTCTTCAAGATCGATGGGTTGGGCGATGCCGCGCCGCAGCAGCCGTGTGGTGGCGCTGTGGAGCTGCGACAGCAACCGGCCTTTCCAGGCGTTCCAGACGGTCGGACTGGTGCCACGCATGTCCGCGACCGTGAGCAGGTAGAGGTTGTCGAGGTGTTCCTGGTCGCCGACCCGCTGGGCGAAGCGCAGGACGACATCCGGGTCGGAGATGTCCTCGCGTTGGGCGGTGCTCGACATCACCAGGTGATGACGCACCAGCCAGCAGACGAAGCGGGTGTCGTACTCGCTGAGATTGTGCAGACGGCAGAAGGCCTCGGCCTCCTTTTCACCCAGCTGCGAATGGTCGCCCCCGCGCCCCTTGGCGATGTCATGAAAAAGGCCTCCCAGATACAAACGCTCGGGCTTGAACAGTTTCTGGATGAGTTCGCTGGCGAGCGGGAATTCACCGCGGAATTCCGGCAGCGTGAAGCGGCGCAGGTTGCGCACGACCATGAGCGAGTGGGCATCGACCGTGTATACGTGGAACAGGTCGTGCTGCATCTGGCCGACGATGCGACCGAAGGCGGGGAGGTAGGCGCCCAGCACGCCGTAGGCGTTCATGCGCCGCAGCTCGTGCGTGATGCCGCGCGGCTGGCGCATGATCTCCATGAACAGGCTGCGGCAGGCGAGGTCCTTGCGGAACTTGTTGTCGATCCGGTGGAGATTCGCGCGCACCAGACGAATGGTACCGGCGCGCACGCCCTTGAGTTTGGGGTGCTGCTGCATGATC
>MFTB01000074.1 GCA_001785195.1 Candidatus Muproteobacteria bacterium RIFCSPHIGHO2_12_FULL_60_33 | reverse complement strand
AGGCGCGCGCCGAGAAGATGACCGGCTTCACGGTCCAGGTCGTACGCAAGTTAAGCGAGGAGGGAAAACTTTTCGGTTCCGTTGGCATTCGCGACATCTGCGAAGCCATGGCGCAGGCTGGTTTCGAACTGGCCAAGTCCGAAATTCATCTCGATCGCGGTCCGATGAAGGAGATCGGCGATCACGAAATTTCCGTGTCGTTGCATCCTGAAGTCAATTTCAAGCTTATCGTTTCTGTCATTGGCGAGAAATAGCGCGTTATTTCCTGATTTACGGTGCATCTGTTCATCTCGACGCACCGCGCTATAATGCGTGACACACTTGACGGCAGGTAACCAAGCCGCAATTCAGGATCGAGAGGGGGAGGTCGGTGGAAGAACGAGCCTTTTCCAGGCGTGGAACGGAGTCGGTGACCGACCTGCTCAAGGTCCCGCCGCAATCGATAGAGGCGGAGCAATCCGTGCTCGGCGGTCTGCTGCTCGACAACCAGAGCTGGGACCGCATTGCCGATATTCTCACCGCTGACGATTTCTACCGCCGCGAACACCGACTGATCTTCAACGCCGTCTCCTCCCTGTGCCAGGAAAACAGCCCGGCGGACGTGGTGACGGTTTCCGAATGGCTCGAGCGCAGCGGCGAGCTCGAACACGCCGGCGGACTGGCCTATCTCGGATCGCTCGCCAACAACACCCCCAGTGCCGCCAACATCGTCGCCTATGCCGCCATCGTGCGCGAGAACTCGGTCATGCGCGAACTGGTGCGGGCGGCCGGCGAGATCAGCACCGCCGCCTACACGCCCGAGGGCCGTTCCGCCACCGAGCTCCTGGATTACGCCGAAAAACGCATCTTCGACATCAGCGAAAAGGGCCACCGGCGCGGCGAATTTCAGCCCCTGAACACCCTGCTCAGCAAGGCCGTCGACCGCATCGACACCCTGTTCCGGTCCAAGTCTTCGATTACCGGCGTGCCCACCGGCTTTACCGACCTCGACGACATCACCTCCGGCTTGCAACCGTCCGACCTCGTCATCATCGCCGGGCGGCCGTCCATGGGAAAATGCATCGTCGCCGGCAGCCGGCTGCTCGATCCTCGGACGGGGCGGCTGGAGACCATTGAGCACAAGGTCAAACAACATCGTGGCGAGTTGGTGAGCCTCGATCGGCGCGGCCGGTTGCGGGTAGCCGCGGCGTCGCATTTTGTGGACGACGGTAATAAGCCCGCGTATCGCGTGCGTACGGCCCTGGGTCGCGAGATCAGCGTCACCTTGACCCATCCCTTTCTGACTCTGGATGGGTGGAAGCCCTTGGGTGAACTTCACGTGGACGATTTCATTGCTGTTCCCCGCACCTTGCCGTTCTTCGGGCGACGTGAAACGCCTGAGGCATTGGTCAAACTCACGGCCTATTTCCTGACGGACGGGGGGTTGACGCACACGGTGCCGGAATTCACCAACGCCAACGCGCGAATTCGCCGCGACTTCATCGAGGCGACGCGTCACTTCCCGGGTTTGCGCTGCAGGCTGGAAACAAGCGGCGGCACGCGCACACCCACCGTATGCGTGGTGCGCGATTTCGGCCCGATCCGGTGTGCGCGTCAGGCCTTCGCCGCGCGGTTGCGGACGTTTCTGGACACGCAGCGGATCAGTCTGCACGCTCTGGCGCGGCAGCTCGACGTGGCCGTGGCCACCGTGCACTACTGGGCGACCGGCGTCTCCTCGCCGAGCGTGGCGATTCTGCCGCGGTTACAGTCGGCGCTGGCCGCCTATCCCGGCGCGCGCGATGTGTTGGCAACGGAGTCGTTCCACAAGAACGGTTCCAATCCCGTGACGGGCTGGCTGCAAAGCCTCGGGCTTTGGGGTTTGAACGCGCACGGCAAGCGTGTCCCCGATTTTGTGTTTGAGCTGCCGCGAGAACAGCTCGCTCTTTTCTTGAATCGGGCGTTTGCCTGCGACGGCAGCATTTACGTCCAGAACGGCGATCAAACAGGCATGTCGTATTCCACGGTCAGCCTCGATCTGGCGCGCGACATGCAGCACTTGCTGCTGCGTTTCGGCCTGCTCGCCAAGCTGCGGGTGCGCCGCATCCGTTACCGCGGCGAGCCACGCACGGCCTACGAGTTGCGTCTTACGCGCCAGGAAGACATCCGACGCTTCGTGCAAGAGATCGGCCTGTTCGGCAAGGAGCGCGCGGCTGAACGAGCCTTGCGGGTGAGTTTGTCGAAACGCCCGAAGGTAAATTTAGACACCATCCCCGCCGGTGTGTGGACGTTGATCGAGCGCAAGAAGGGCGATCGCAGCTGGGCGGAGTTGGCGCGCGCCCTCGGCTACGGCGACGGTTTTAATTTGCATGTCGGCAAGCGCGGCTTGAGCCGTGCGCGCCTGCGGTGTATAGCCGAGGCGCTTGACGACGAAGAGCTGCGCAATCTGGCCGAGGCCGATGTTTATTGGGATCGCATCGAGCGTATCGAATACCTGGGCCGGCGGCGGGTCTATGACCTGACTGTGCCGGAGCATCACAATTTCGTCGCCGAAGATATGCTGGTGCACAACACCAGCCTGGCCATGAACATTGCCGAGAACGCCGCCGTGGGCCACAAGATTCCGGTGGCGGTGTTCAGCATGGAAATGCCGGGCACGCAACTGGCGTTGCGCATGATGGCCTCACTCGGGCGCATCAACGCGCACCGCGTCCGTACCGGCAAGCTCGACGATGACGATTGGCCGCGGCTGACCTCGGCCGTGAGCCTGCTCAATGAGGCACCGATCTTTATCGACGATTCCCCGGGGCTGACGCCAATGGAGCTGCGTGCCCGCGCGCGGCGCCTGAAGCGTGAGCATGGCCTCGGGCTGATTCTCATCGACTACCTCCAACTCATGACAACGACTGAGCGCACCGAGGAGAACCGCGCCACGGAAATCTCCAATATCACGCGCGCCCTCAAGGGCTTGGCCAAGGAACTGGATCTGCCGGTGATCGCCATGTCGCAGCTGAACCGCAGCGTCGAGTCCCGCACGGACAAGAGGCCGGTCATGTCAGACCTGCGCGAATCCGGCGCCATCGAGCAGGACGCCGACGTGATTTTCTTCATCTATCGCGACGAGGTCTACAACAAGGACAGCCCGGTCAAGGGCACCGCCGATATCATCATCGGCAAGCAGCGTAACGGTCCGATCGGCGAGGTGCGCCTGACCTTCCTCGGGGAATATACGCGCTTTGAAAATTACATCTCGGCCGGCTCGGCCGGATATGACGGGAATTATTAGAAATAATTTAATCCACAGATAAACGCAGATATAAAGATATAAAAAATAGATGAACGCAGATAACGCAAGAACTCGCATGTCAAATCTGCGTTTATCATGTCATACATCTGCGTTCATCCGCGGTTGCTTTGTATTTCAGTTAGTTTTTAGATGAGCCGGCCGGCGCGCGCGCTGCTGGACGCCGGGGCGCTCAAACACAATCTGCAACAGGTCCGTCTTCACGCGCAACGCTCGCGTGTGATGGCTATCGTCAAGGCCAACGCTTATGGACACGGGCTTGCCTGGGTCGCGCGGACCTTGGGCGAATCCGCCGACGCCTTCGGCGTCTCCAGCATCGAAGAGGGCCTGCAACTGCGCGCGGCGGGCGTGACCCGGCCGGTCTGCCTGCTCGAAGGTTTTTTCAGCGCGGATGAACTGCCGCTGCTGTCGAAGCAGCGTCTCGAACCGGTGATTCATCATGACGGCCAGCTCAGGGCCCTGGAGCAGGCCTCGCCGTTGTTGAGACTCACGGTCTGGATCAAGGTGGACACCGGCATGCATCGTCTCGGGTTCCCGCCCGTCGCGGTAGAGAATATCGTGAAACAGTTGCGCAATTCCCGCGCCGTGACCGGCGTGCGCATCATGTCGCATTTCGCGCGCGCGGAATTTCCCAACGACGATGTCACGCGGTCCCAGATCAACGATTTCGCCAAACTGATCCGGAATCTGGAACTGGAAACGAGCCTCGCCAATTCCGCCGGCATCCTCGCCTGGCCATCAAGCCATTTCGACTGGGTGCGCCCCGGTATCATGCTTTATGGTGCTTCGCCCCTGATGGACAAGGACGCGGCGACGCTGGATCTCAAACCCGTCATGACTCTCGAATCGGCGCTGATCGCGGTGCCGCCGCGGAAAAAGGGCGATGCCATCGGCTATGGCGGGGATTGGCGCTGCCCGGAGGACATGCCGGTGGGCGTGGCGGCGATCGGTTATGGCGACGGTTACCCGCGCCACGCGCCGCCGGGTACGCCGGTACTGGTGAATGGCCGCCGCGTTCCGACCGTGGGCCGGGTTTCGATGGATATGATCACGCTCGACTTGCGCACCCAGCCGCAGGCCAAGGTCGGCGATCCGGTGGTGCTGTGGGGCCAGGGCTTGCCGGTTGAGCAGGTGGCGCAAAGCGCCGGGACCGTCTCGTACGAGCTGCTGTGCCAGGTGACCGAGCGCATCCCGCGCGTCGTTGTATGATTTTTTACCGCAGATAGAAGTGGCGCAGGGATGCGCCGATTACGGAGCTAAGGATGCAAACGCGGATGTGTAACAAGATAAACGCAGATTCGGCATATGTATTCCTGAATTATCTGCGTTCATCCATTTTTATATCTGCGTTAATCTGCGTTCCAAAATATTAAAAAATCATGGCCAAGGTCAAATCGGTTTACACCTGCAACGAATGCGGTGCAAGTTCGCCAAAGTGGGTCGGGCAATGCCCGTCCTGCGGCGCGTGGAACACGCTTTATGAAACCACCGTGGCTCCCGCCGCGCATACGCGCGCCGGACGCCAATACGGCGCGCCGGCGGCGGTGCATAATCTGGCCGAGGTCTCGCCGGAAAAAATTGCCCGACACCCGACCGGCATCAGCGAACTTGACCGCGTGCTGGGCGGCGGACTTGTATCCGGTTCGGTGGTGTTGATCGGCGGCGATCCGGGCATCGGCAAGTCCACGTTGCTGACGCAGGCCATGGCCACGATCGGCCAGAGCGCGAAAGTGCTCTACGTCAGCGGCGAGGAATCCTCCGACCAGATCGCGCTGCGTGCGCAACGCCTGGGACTCAAGGGTGATCGTCTGCGACTGCTTACGGAGAACCAGGTCGAGACCATTCTCGCCAGCGCCCAGAGCGAACAACCGCAGGTCATGGTCGTGGATTCGATTCAGACGATATTCACCGAGATTCTCCAGTCGGCGCCCGGCAGCGTCGCCCAGGTGCGCGAATCCGCGGCGCAGCTCGTGCGCTACGCCAAGCAGACCGGCACCGCCCTGTTTCTCGTGGGCCACGTCACCAAGGAAGGCACGCTCGCCGGCCCGCGCGTGCTGGAGCACATGGTGGACACGGTGCTGTATTTCGAGGGCGATACCGGCAGCGCCTTTCGCATCATCCGCGCGATCAAGAACCGTTTCGGCGCGGTGAACGAGATCGGCGTATTCGCCATGACTGAGACCGGCCTGCGCGAGGTGGGCAATCCGTCCTCGATGTTCCTGAGCCGGCAGGGCGACGCGGTGCCGGGCAGCGTCGTGCTGGCGACGCAGGAGGGCACGCGTCCGCTGCTGGTGGAGGTGCAGGCGCTGGTGGACCAGAGCCCTTTGTCGAATCCGCGGCGCGTGTGCGTGGGGTTGGACACCAACCGGCTCGCCATGCTGCTGGCGGTGTTGCACCGCCACGCCGGCATCGCGACCTACGATCAGGATGTGTTCGTCAACGTCGTCGGTGGCGTGCGCGTGCTGGAAACCGCGGCGGACCTGGCGATCCTGGCGGCCACGGTGTCGAGCCTGCGCAACCGCCCGCTGGGGAAAGACCTGGTCGCCTTTGGCGAAGTGGGGCTGGCCGGGGAGGTGCGGCCGGTTCAGCGCGGGCAGGAGCGTATCCGCGAGGCGGCCAAGCTCGGCTTCAAGCGCGCGCTGGTCCCGGCTGCCAACATGCCGAAAAAGGGCGATGCCGGTATTGAATTGCTGCCGGTGCGGCGCCTGACGGAAGCCTTAGAGATGCTTAAATAGACAGGATTAACAGGATTTACAGGATTAATTTAAGGAAGTTCTGATTAATTACAAAAAAACTATCTCTCACCGCAAAGGCGCAAAGAGCGCAAAGATTTTCCTGATAATTTTCTTGCTTCTCTCTGCATCCTTCGCGTCTTTGCGGTGAATATCATTAAATCAGAGGTTCCTTAAGTTAACTATTTAAATCGACAGGATTCACGGGATTAACAGGATTAGAAAAAACAATCAGGGTCTCTTGACGTTATTTTCTTCGTTTTAATCCTGTAAATCCTGTTAATCCTGTCCATCCAGTTTTTACTTCAGATAAAACTGCAAACGCGTCCCGGCGACCTCGATCACGTCACCGTTCTTGAGTTTCGTGCCTTCCGACGGAATCAGACGCCCGTTCAGCTTCGGGGTTTCATCCGCGCCCGGTGACAGCGTGAAACCTCTGGTCGTTTGCATGATGGTGCCTGCGAGCTTGCCGGCGCTGCCGAGATTGGTGATCTTCCTGGTCAGATCGATGCGCTTGCCGCTGTTCAATCCGCTCAGCACGAAAATCGCGCCGACGCGACGCCGTTCTACCTCGACTTTCGGCGACTCCTTCGGTTTCGTTTCCAGGGTGTTGGCGGCCGCTTCGGTCGTCGCAGGTGCTGCCGCGGGTCTGGGCTCCACCGTCCGCGATGGGTTAATGATGACGGTCTTGGCGAATTCCTCCGGCGGCCGGCCGGCGCGCGCCGAATCGGTGAAGTAGATCAGCGAGTGTTTGCCGATCATGACGGTGTCGCCGTTTTTCAGGTGATGCTTGGTGATTTTCTTGTTATTGATGAAGGTGCCGTTGGTGCTGCCCAGGTCCTGGATGAACGAATCCTCGCCCACGGTAAAGATATTGGCGTGCTCGCCGCTCACGGAAAGATTATCGACGTGAATCTCGCATCCCGGCTTGCGGCCGATTTTCATGTCGCCCTGTTTCAGGTCGATGTGATCGAGCACGTCGTTGTTGAGCTTGATAATGATCTTGGCCATTTTCGTACCCCAGTCCCGTATCCATCAGTAAAGAATGTGCCCGAATGATGGGCAATCAAGTTTAAACCTGTTCCCGCAATTTCTGCATCGCCTCCGGATCGCGCGTGAAACCGCGATTCGCGCGCACCAGAATGACGGAAATATTATCCGGACCGCCGCGCTCGTTGGCGGTGTTGACCATGTGCCGCGCAATGGTTTCGAGATCGCGTCCGTGTTCGGTGAGCATCATCTCGATGTCGCCGTCCGCCAGGACGTCGTTCACGCCGTCGGAGCAGAGCAGATAGATGTCGTCGTCGTACACGTCGTATTCGCTGATGTCGGCCTCCACGTCGGGATCTACCCCCAGCGCGCGCGTGACCAGGTTCTTGCCGATCGATTGGCGCGCCTCTTCCGCCGTCACCAGGCCGCGGCTGACCAGTTCCTGCACCACCGAGTGATCCTCGGTGACCTGCTCCAGGATCGTGTCGCGAAAGCGATAGAGGCGCGAATCGCCGACGTGGCCAACGCACAACTTGTCGTCGTAGAAGAGGGTGACGACCACGGTCGAACCCATGCCGGCGTATTCCGGTTGTGCGTGCGCGTGTTCGTAGATCGCCTGGTTGGCCCGCTGGATCGCGTCGCGCACCAGCGCGACCTCGATGCTGCCGTTGCTGCTTTCCTTGGCCTCGGACAGCGTGGTGACGACATGGCGCGTAATGGCCTCGACGGCGAGTCGGCTGGCGACCTCGCCGGCTTGGTGGCCGCCCATCCCGTCCGCCACCACGGCCAGCCCGGCCTCGGGCGCCATGGCGATATTGTCCTCATTCTGTTCACGCATCCGGCCCGGATCGGTGAGACCGGCGATCAGGAGTTTACTCATGAGGTTTTTCGGCCTTGGGGTGGTCCGGGTAATCGGACCCGGAAACAAGTGGGCAAGCCCGCCGCGCGCGTTGGGTAGGTGGTCATGGTAAGAGTGTCAGCAACACTAGCCCTTCTTGTCATGTATCCAGTTTTCCTGCGCTTCGAACCCGCGCCCTCGTGGCGCCGAGTTGCTCCAAAGTAGTATAGGTTCTTCTGCATCACATCCGGCGCCGGTTTAACGCACCGAAAGGGTCAAATTATATCTAGAATATACACCATGAATATTAAATATCTATATGATATTTATTGTATAAATTAATACTATTCAGACCAGCAAGCTTTCCAGGATGCGGCGATACACGCGCGCCAGCCGAGCCAGATCCTCCACCGCGATGCACTCGTCGATCTGGTGAATCGTGCGATTAAGCGGCCCGAGTTCGACCACCTCGGCGCCCGTGGGGGCGATAAACCGGCCGTCTGAAGTGCCGCCGCTGGTGGACGGATCGGCATCGATACCCAGTTCCTGCTTTACCGCCCCGCGCACGGTCTCGATCAGGGCCGTGCCGCGTGTCAGAAACGGATGGCCGGACAGAATCCACTGCATCTGGTGATCAACGCTATGGCGCTTCAGGATTTCTTCGACCCGGCGGCGCAGTTCAGCGTCCGTCACGGCGGTAGAGAAGCGGAAATTGAATACCACTTCGAGCCGGCCCGGGATGACGTTCTCGGCCCCGGTCCCGCCGTGAATATTGGAAACCTGGAAACTGGTCGGCGGGAAATCGGCATTGCCCTGGTCCCATTCGGTCGCGGCCAGTTCCGCCAGCGCCGGAGCCAGCTTGTGGATGGGGTTATCGGCCAGATGCGGGTAGGCCACGTGCCCCTGTTTGCCATGTACGAACAGGCGGCCGGTCAGGGAGCCGCGCCGGCCGATTTTGATGGTGTCGCCCAGGGTTTTCACACAGGACGGCTCGCCGATGATGCAGTGGTCGATCTTGATGCCGTGCTTGCCGAGCCATTCCATGACCTTGACCGTGCCATGCACCGCCGGGCCTTCCTCGTCCGAGGTGATCAGCAGGCCGATGGTGCCCTTGTGCTGCGGATGCTTGGCCAGAAAATCCTCAATGGCCGTGACAAACGCCGCCAGCGAGGATTTCATGTCGGCCGCGCCGCGGCCGTACAGGTGGCCATTGCGCACCTCGGGCCTGTAGGGGTCGCTCTTCCAGGCCTCGCGCGGGCCGGAGGGCACCACATCGGTATGCCCGGCGAACACCACCAGCGGCTTGGCGCTGCCGTGCACGGCCCACAGGTTCTCGACATCGCCGAAGGGCAGGCGCTCAGTCTTGAAGCCGAGCGGCATAAGGCGCTTGATCATGATTTCCTGGCAGCCTTCGTCGCGCGGCGTCTGCGACGGGCGCGCAATCAACTCCTTCGCAAGTTCAAGTGTTTTATCCATAATATTTTGTAAACGCTGATAAACGCAGATAAATCTTTACCATTAAAAAATCTTTGCGTTCTTAGCGTCTTGGCGCCTTCGCGTTGAGTTTTTAAATGTCTCTCAGCAGTTCGTTGATGCCGACCTTGGAGCGGGTCTTTTCGTCCACCTGCTTCACGATCACGGCGCAGTAGAGGCTGTACTTGCCATCGGCGGCGGGCAGGTTGCCCGAAACCACCACGGCACCCTTGGGCACCCGGCCATAGGTCACCTCGCCGGTCAGGCGGTTGTAGATCTTGGTGCTCTGACCGATGTACACCCCCATGGAAATCACCGCGCCTTCCTCGACGATGACTCCCTCGACGATCTCGGAGCGGGCGCCGATGAAGCAATTGTCCTCGATAATGGTGGGCGCAGCCTGCACCGGCTCGAGCACGCCGCCGATGCCGACCCCGCCCGAAAGGTGCACATTCTTGCCGATCTGGGCGCACGACCCGACCGTGGCCCAGGTGTCCACCATGGTGCCTTCGTCCACGTAGCCGCCGATGTTGACGTAAGAGGGCATGAGCACCGCCGAGGGCGCGATATAGGCGCCCTTGCGGATGGCCGCCGGCGGCACCACGCGGAAGCCGCCCTCGCGGAAGGCCTTGGAATTGTAGTCGCCGAACTTGGACGGCACCTTGTCCCAGTAGTTGGTGTAGCCGCCCTTGATGAACTGGTTGTCCTCGATGCGGAAGTAGAGCAGCACCGCCTTTTTCAGCCATTCGTTCACGACCCACTGGCCGTTCTTTTTCTCGGCCACGCGCGCCTTGCCGGCGTCCAGCAGGTTGATTGCCTCGTGCACGGCGTCCTTGACCAGCGTATCGACGTTGCGCGGGGTGATGTTGGCGCGCCGCTCGAAGGCCTCGTTGATGGTGGACTGTATGTCGCTCATAAAATTACCCCATATAAATTTTTTGAAACCGCTGATGAACGCAGATTAACGCAGATATAAAACGAAGAAAGTCTTTTTTGCTTCTTAATCAGCGTTCATCCGTGTTTATCTGTGGTTACGAGGTTCTATTTCAGCGATTCTACATAATTTCGGATGCGCTGTGCGGCCTCGATGCACTCCGGCACCGGCGCGACCAGCGCCAGGCGCGCGCGGTTTTGGCCCGGGTTCACGCCCTCGAACTCGCGCGACAGGTAGGTTCCCGGCAGTACCAGCACGTTTTCGCGAGCGTACAGTCCGCGCGTGAAAATTTCGTCGTCCTGGGGCAATTTCGGCCACAGGTAAAACCCGGCCGCGGGCCGCTCGACGTCCAGCACCGGCTTCAGGATTTTCAGCACGGCATCGAACTTGGCGCGGTATTGCTCGCGATTGGCGCGCACATGCACCTCATCGCTCCACGCCGCCTGGCTGGCCGCCTGCGTGGGCGGCGGCAGGGCGCAGCCGTGATAGGTGCGGTACTGATGATACTGCTGCATCACCACGCCGTCGCCGGCGACGAAGCCGGAGCGCAGGCCCGGCAGGCTGGAGCGTTTGGACAGGCTGTGGAACACCAGGCAGTGCTTGTAATCCTGGATGCCAAGATCGTTCGCCACCTGCAGCAGCCCCAGCGGCGGTTTGGCCTCGTCGAAATAGATTTCGGAATAGCATTCGTCCGAAGCAATGATGAAGTTGTAATGCTGCGCCAGCCCGATCAGTTTTGCCAAATCGTCATGTGTCAGCACCGCGCCGGTCGGGTTTCCGGGCGAGCACACATACACCAGCGGGACCTTGAGCCAGATTTCCTCCGGCACGGCTGTGAAATCCATGCGCAAGCCATTGGCCTCGGTGGTATTAAGAAAGTACGGCCGGGCACCGGCCAACAGCACCGCGCCTTCGTAGATCTGGTAGAACGGATTCGGCATGATCACCGCCGGTTGCTGCGAGTCCGTGCGCCGGCCGATGACGGCTTGGGCGATGGAAAACAACGCCTCGCGCGTGCCGGCGACGGGCAGTATATGCCGCTCAAGATCGAGCGCTATTTTATTAAGGTGGAAGCGCCGCGTAGCCCAGCCAGCGATGGACTGGCGCAGCTCCGCCGAGCCCTTGGTCACCGGGTAATGCGACAGCCCGGCGAGATTGGATTTCAGGGCTTCCAAAACTAAAGCGGGTGCGGCATGCTGCGGCTCGCCCATGGAAAGCCGTATCGGTTTCTTGTCCGCGGGCGGGGAGATGCCGTGGATGAGCTGGGTGAGCCGCTGGAAGGGATAGGGCTGTAAGCTCGCGAGCCTGGAATTCATGGAGTCTGGTTTGGTGGAAAAAAAGAATTTAAAGCTATCTCAAAAATGAATCAATGTAATTTCTGCGCCGCACCCTCTCCCTTTCCCTCCCCCTGGAAGGGGGTGAGGCGGAGCAGTCACGAATGTCCGGTGGACATTCGTGCCGCCGAACGGGCGCACAGGATTCTGGTGCGCCCCGGGCAGGAATGGGGTGGGGGTCGAGTGTCGATATCATTTTGTTGAGCTTTCTATGTTTCAAAGATTACATGGGAAAGCCCCCTGATGTCCTCCAACGACGCGCGGCGTTTTTATCCGGTAGCGGCCCTGCTGACCGGCGCCTGCCTGTGGGGCGTCATCTGGTATCCCATGCGCCTGCTCGAAGGCGGCGGCCTCGGCGGCATCTGGCTCACGCTCACGCTCTACGGCACGGCGCTCGTCGCGAGCCTGCCGTTCACGCTCAAATCCCTTCCGGAATTCACCCGCCGCCCCGGCTGGCTTTTGCTGCTGATGCTGGCGGCCGGCTGGACCAACATCGCCTTCGTCGAGGCGGTGCTGGAAGGCAACATCCTGCGCGTGCTGCTGCTGTTCTATCTCTCGCCGTTATGGGCCACGCTCATGGGCTGGGCCTTCCTGCGCGAGCGCATCGCGCGCATAGGTTTCGCCAGCCTCGTCATCGCCATGAGCGGTGCGCTCTTGATGCTGTGGAATCCCGTCCTCGGCGCGCCGTGGCCGCAGGGCAAGACCGACTGGATGGCGCTCACCTCCGGCTTTGCCTTTGCGCTCTCGATCACCATCACGCGCAAGCTGCACGATATTTCCATCGAGGCGAAAGTATTATCCGTCTGGGGCGGCGTTACGATTCTCGCGCTGGGTATGATCGCGATGTTCTCCCTGCCCATGCCGCAGCCGTCTCTTTCCATCTTCACCGGCGCGGTGGCGCTCGGCGTGCTCGGCATCCTGGTGATGACGCTGCTGGTGCAATATGGCGTCACGCACATGCCGGTGCATCGCTCGGCGGTGTTGGCGTTGATAGAACTCGTCGCCGGGGCGATTGCGCAGCAGTTGCTGACGGATGAAGTGGTTACATTGAGGGAGTGGGTAGGGGGAGGGTTGATTGTGTTAGGGGCTTATCTATCCGCCAGGGCTTCATCTCCGAGGGACTATTAGTTTTATTTCCCTCTCCCTTGGCGGGAGAGGGCGAGGGAGAGGGGTGATATTATTTTTTGTCGAGCGGGCTTCGCCCGCGTATTACTTGTGGGTGGCTGACCCACGGCAGGTGACTTTTCTTTGGACGGACAAAGAAAAGTCACCAAAAGAAATCCGCCCCGGTCGCTTCGCCGCGTAAACACCACGCGGTTCCCTGCGCGCCTCGCTACAGCCGGGCGCTCGCCTAACTCGCCGGGCGCAAAAATGTAGCCCTGCTCGCTGCGCTCGCTCGTCTTGACGAATAGTTGCGCCTCGGGCTCGATCAAAAGTCTCGCGACGTCCCCGATTCCAGCTGCGATGCTCCGCGGCGGCACGAGGAATAATTTTACCTTCCCTTTTAGACCCATTTGCATGAAATTTAGTGCCTTCTGCGATTGCTCTCAAAACTCCCTCCTGAATACGCGAGATCAAGAGCATCAATCTTTCGGCGGCGGCCTTTTTTTCGTTTGACTCGTTCCTTGCACACCATACAAAGGTATACAGTTCCTCTCGTGCTTTCTGTATACCTCCAGGTGGCCTTGAACTGTTTGCCACATTTATTACATTTCCTCATTCCTTCAACTCTATTTCCTCTTTTGGAAATAAGCTGGAATTTAGGTGTACTCTTATTTCTATCTATTCTTTCTGACGCCTTTATCTTTTTAAGACGGGGACTCATCATTGATGCCATAGAAGCAAGTTTTTTCGTGCTTCACTCATAGATAATCCGTTTTTCTCTGCATACTCAGCAATACGAGCCTCATACTGCTCGTTGATTGCAGCCATTTGTTCAGGTGTTATTGCAAAGATTCTCGATTTTTTCATATGGCCATGTCCTATATAGCATTATGTTCGAAATTACTTTGCGAGAAACTGGGGTGGGTATTGTTCAGGCCTACATTAGAGAAATCTGTGCAAATTATTAGACACCAACCAATGATATTCTTCCATCATGTGCGGCCGTTATACCAGCACCAAACCCGTGGAGGTCTATGCCGAATTGTTCAAGGCCAGCGCGGGCAA
This sequence comes from Candidatus Muproteobacteria bacterium RIFCSPHIGHO2_12_FULL_60_33, assembly GCA_001785195.1. GTDB lineage: Bacteria > Pseudomonadota > Gammaproteobacteria > Acidiferrobacterales > Sulfurifustaceae > Sulfuricaulis. The sequence continues at coordinate 7,003 of MFTB01000074.1, read as the reverse complement.
TTTGTTTGTCGAGCCGCGGTACAACATTGCCCCGACCTATGACGTCCTGGCGTGTCGCGCGATGCCGGCGGGGCGGGAGCTTACGCTGCTGCACTGGGGGCTGATACCGGCGTGGGCGGAGGACAAGAAGATTGGCTATCGCACCATCAACGCGCGGGCGGAGACCGTGGCGGTGAAGCCCGCGTACCGCACCGCCTTTCGGCACCGGCGCTGCCTGATCGCGGCGGACGGGTTCTACGAATGGCGGCCGGGCAAGCCGAGGAAGCAGCCGTATTACATCCGCCTGAAAGAGGGCAAGCCGTTTGCGTTTGCCGGGCTGTGGGAGCGCTGGGAGCCGGAGGGGGTGGAGCCGGTTGATTCCTGCACCATTATCGTCACCACGGCCAATGGCCTGGTCAGCCAGATCCATGAGCGCATGCCGGTGATCCTGTCACCGAAGGATTACGATCTGTGGCTGGACCCGGACATGCACGAACCGGAGAAGGTCACTCCCTTGCTCAAACCCTATCCGGAAAATGAAATGGAGGCCTACCCCGTCAGTCTTGGGGTCAACAGCCCAATGAATGAAGGAGAGAAGTTGATCAAACGGTTATAAGGATGCTTGCAACATGTTAAACGGGGCCAGAGTGGGGAACCCGTTTCCATATCAATGACCCTCAATCATCATGGCTGCCAAGCCATTTGAGTGCGTTTTCCTTGTCGCCATAATCAAAGTGCCTGACATCCGCGCGCACAAAATGTTTGACGATAGACGGCAGAATGGAAAGAAAGCCATTGTCGGTGACGGCGGCGACCTTGGCGATGCGTTGGTGATGGTCTTTAACGAATTTCAGATGGGACACCAGTGCCGCGAAATCGTGCCAGCCGGGAAACGACTTGGCCTGGACCATCAGGCCGTTCAGCCGGCCTTTGGCTTCGATATACGGGTCCACTTCCCGGGCCAGCATCTCAAAATCCGTTTTTTCCAGCGGGCCTTGAGGGGTGACGATGAGAATCCCTGTATCACGCCGCAGTTCGTGCTGAATCATGGCTTACCCCCGTTTGTCGAGCTTACTTTAGCATCCATGGGGCATGGGTTGATTTAGTATTTCCTGCCGCTGGCGATTCGCCCGTTTTGCGGGCAATATCATGATCTCAACCATCAAGGAGCAGGACGATGAGCAAAGGCATGGACAGTAAGAAGCAGACCAAGAAGGAACCGGCCAAGACGATGAAGGAAAAACGCGCCGCGAAGCGGGCCAAGAAGGCCGCCAGGGGCTACTAAAAGTCGAGACGGGTCTGACCATTTCTACGCTCGACGGCGATCTGGTCGTGCCCGCTGTTGAACGCCGCTGAACTTGTATGCTCCGAGCGCCGCGCGGCGGCCCTCGGTGCGCCGATCGTCATAGTGGACATATTTGCAGCCACAGTTTTGCATCGTGCAGCCCTGCACGGGCAAACGCGGCGCCTTATTCGAGAGAAATTTTTTTCCATCGAGTTCCCGCACGGCAAGACAGGCGTCTTTGTGATATCGAATTGTTACAGCATGATAGGAGCTGGCTGTTTGCTTTGGTGCAGCAGCAGGATGCGCTGTCATTTTTGAGCGATACCACAGGTACGCCCCGACGGCGGCAATAACCACGATTAGCAAAACTAACAGTCCCATGTCCCCCTGCCCAGGCACAAAAGCTACCTTGGCAATTAGTATAGTGAGCGGCGTGATGCCGCAACTAAGAAGCGGTGCGAGGCTGACGGGGAGGGGTGTCGGTGAATAAACAAGCGCTGGCAAGCCTTATCGCTCGGTATCAGGCTTGTTCAGTAACCGATCGAGGGCGCGATGCCGGCACTTAAAAAACTAGATCTGAGCCCATCTTTCTTAAAACTACTGGACCGCGAGCACGATTTGTGATAGAGAAACCTGGTCAGAAAAAACAGCAATCCTGTGAGCGGTGCTCCGATGTCGAGGATGGTAAATGGCGATAACGGCGGTACCATCCAGCGCTCGGCACGGTCGGCGTAGTCGTCCGCAGTTTTTTGCTGTATCTGATCTGCGGGGGGAAACCCGGCAGGAAGGTGGTTGTCTTTCCTCCCGATATGGGCGACGCCCAAGCTAATCAACGCGCCGCAATCACAATCAAACCCGGTAGCGCCTCGGTGGTAGAACATGGCACCAGGCGCGGGGGTCCGCGAATGGACCCTTGGGGTTACACCATCGTTGGAGGAGGCTGTCATGTTTATTACTCTTAACCACCTGCGCGCAGGTAAGCTGCGGTGTCGGTGGGTACACCTGCTTTTTTTTACAACCGCTTTGATGTTGGCTCCATTGCACGCGGACGCTGTTGTCATTCCCGCCTACTTCGGTTGGAACTATGTTGCTGAATCGACAGCACCTGCGCCGCCGCCGGTCCTAGAGCTGGTGAGTATTACCTATGACGGCGGCGCAGGTGCCGGGCTGATTCTGGGCATGCCGGTATTCCCGGGGGCGTTCATGGGCATGCCGGATGCAGTCAACCCGGGCCCGTTTCTGGGGCCGCCCACCTTCACTACCATCGCTGGAGGTGACGGCGAAACCACACGCACCATCGGCGGGGCGCTGCCTATCGATTGGATAGTGGCCGGGGTGCCCACTGCCTGGGCGCCGGCGGGTCTGCCCTATCCTTCCATCGGCATCACCGGTCTGGCCACGTCGGCCGGCGGTTTTCCATTCAAGACCTACACCGGTTTCCCCGTTTTGCCCAGCGGCAGCTCGCACTATATCGTCGGCCTGATCCCCCCGGGGGCTAGCACGGAATTACTGAGCCTGTTCCTGGCGGACCAAGGGGATATTTACGGCCCGTTTGCCGGGGTTGCCGGCAATCCCACGTTGCCCGCGACGGATCCGGTATCTGGTACGATCATTACGGTGACGTTCGCCGCTGCCGACGCGGCGGTGCCGGTGCCCGCCGCGTTGTGGCTGTTCCTTTCGGGCGGGATAGGGCTCTCAACACTATTGTTCCGGTCGCGAGGGCGTCCACCCCTAGTCAAGTAGCCGGTACGACCGATAGTAGAATTGTGCCGGGGAGTTTTGTCCTTCCGGCGGAGCATAATTTATATCTCCACCAGGGACGGGGTCTTATCTCGTTAATATTCCCGGATCGACATCAATTCCTGATGGTGGATATTGTCCGTTGCCGGATGGCTTAATTGACATATCGTGGAGGGATGTCTACGACGCCGAGGATAGAGGGAAATTCTTGCCGGAGGCGCGGCTCTTATCGTTCGGTATCAGGCTTGTTCAGTAACCGATCGAGGGCGCGCCGCCCCCCTGGACCCTTGCGCCGGATTGGGTTGTCCAGCGACCAACGCGACTGATCGCGGCGTTCCTTGCCCAGACGCCGCATCTTTTTATTACGGCGCTCGTGGTTATCAGGCGGATTGCCGGAGTTTTCGTTGTCGGTCATGGAATTCTCTTGCCGCGTTGGTCCTTGCTTAGAGATTAGCTCAAAAATGATAGCTTCTCCAAAAATTATTTTTTTAACACCTTCGCAGGCAGCGCCTATCCCCCTCTCCCTGTGGGAGAGGGGGAGGTTTTGTTGTTCTCAGTCGGTCGAACTATTTACTTGCGCCGCACGCGCAGACCGTGGCCATCCGCCCGTTCAGTCGGTGGAGAGGTGCTTGTATCTAGGTTGCTGATGCGCACGTTGCCCTTGAACACGCCGTGCTTGCCGCCTTGCCAGATGGGTTTTGTAATCGACTTTTCCCTGGACAATCGCACCGGCCGCAGACGTGTGTCCGCCGATGGACTTCATCATGTTCTGGCGGTATTTGATGATGTCCTCCGGTTCTGCGGCGCTGAGCGCCAGGGGTGCCAGCATGGCCAGCAGCATACCCGTTAGCATCAGACGGCGCGTTTTGAATTGCTTCATGATGTGCCCCTTGCTGGGAAGTTCTGTAAAAAGCCGATTATCCCGAAATTCGAGCGGGATTTCTGGCAATAAAAGACGCCGGCAGTTCGGCGATTATTTCGAATAATCCCTCTCTCCGAAAATCCTTTTTGGTTTGTGACGCAGACCGACAGCACCGATTGCGAGTAGCGGTGAATTTCCCTGTGTTGGAGTATTAACTCATGCCGCCGTGAAGGCAGAGCGGCGTATAAACTCAGGCGTTCGCAACCCGGCGTGCGTGAGGGATTTCGCCATGGCGGACGGGACGTACTTTTCCGGCGGGCAGTGTGGCGACAGCGATGGTTTCACCATCGAGCGCCACAAATTCAATTTCGAAGCCTTTTTCTCCGCCATGGATCATCACCACGGTGCCAATGTCGCCGCTTTTCAGGCCGTGTTCGGGGACGTCCGAGACCAGCACAACACTGTCTAATTCTTTGATCATGTTTGCCTCAATCCCAAAGGGTAAGCTGTTACAAGGCGAGGAGCTTCTTCTCCTATTTCAACGAACCAGATCGAGCGGATGATTGGATTCGCACCAGCAAGCGTAAACAGAGGGCCATCAACGATGTATTTAACTCCGAATGGTGTCTGGATCGATTCCGTCACCTCATGCTCGGTTGCATGCCGTTTTAAAGCTGTTTCAAATCTTTGCCAATCCGTGGCAGAAAAGCCATGCTGGATAAAAAAACTGGCCTTGGTTCTGCCATACGGATGAGACAAGGATAACGGATAATCCGCTATTTTGGATTTTGCAACGATGGCCTCGCCGGCATGTGGTAATTTCATGCGCTTCCTTAATACTTTGTCGAGTAATGTCTTTCGCCGAATATCGCCGTCCCCACCCGCACCATCGTCGACCCCTCCTTGATGGCTTCGATGTAGTCTCCGCTCATGCCCATGGACAATTCGGTAAAATTTTTCAGCCCGAAACGCTGCTGACAGTCGTCGCGCAGCCGCCGCAGACTGGCGAAACACGCGCGAATTTCCTTTTCCGGGGCCTCATGGGGGGCGATGGTCATGAGGCCGCGTAGCGGCAGGGCAGGGAGGTTCTCTTTTAATAATTTTTCGATGAAATCCGGCAGCGCTTCGGGGGCGATGCCGTGTTTTTTCGGGTCGCTGGTGACGTTGACCTCTATCAGTATATTAATGGTTGCTGATTTCTCCCGGGCGCGTCGGAAAAGTTTACGCGCGAGGTCCAGGCTGTCGAGCGAATGCAGCCAGGAAAAATTTCCCGGAATGAATTTGGCCTTGTTGGTCTGGAGATGACCGATGAAATGCCAGTCGATGGACGGATCTGCAAGCTGTGAAATTTTCGGCAGGGCGTCTTGTGTTGTACTTTCACCAAAATCTTTTTGTCCGGCGGCGATGACCGCCGCGATGGCCTCGCGCGGATGACCTTTTGATACCGCAATCAATCGGATAGCGTCGGAACTTCTTGTGCACGCGCGCGCGGCGTCGGCGATGGACTGTTTGACGTGGAATAAATTGCTTGCGATGGCGTCAAAAGTCTGGTTCATAAATTGCATGTTACCGCGATTAGAAAAAAATTTTCACTTGTCAACATTGCGCGCGATTTTAATTTGAGGATAATGACCGTCCGTGTTGGATGGAACGAACACAAGAGGTGAAAAGCCCATGACAAGGACCGGACCCCGGAATGCCGGCGCTCATTTACCCACCGAGATATTGAAACGGGCGGGCGTGCACATGGACAAGCTTTCCAGCCTGCTGTCGCACTGGAAGGCGAGCGTGGGCGAGCCGCTGGTTTCGCACAGTTTCCCCGTCAGTTACGCCAGCGGCCGCCTCAGTCTGCGCGCCGACACCTCGGCCTGGGCCAGCCGCCTGCGTCACAGCCAGGCGGATATCATGGATGAGTTGCGCCACGACCCGTATTTCCACGATCTGCGCGAGCTGTACGTGCGCGTGCTGCCCGAGCGCGCGCGCACGCAGGGCGAGAAGAAGCGCCAGTCGATTACGCTGCCCAGCCGGATACCGGACAGCGCCGCCCACCTCATCAAGAGCGTGGCGGACGACATCCTGGACCCGGCGCTGCGCCAGTCGCTCATCCGGCTGGCCGGCGCGCGTGACAAGTCGGCACCCGCAAAAAGATAATCCTATAATCAGTTCATGGTCCTGATCCGACATGGGCGGGGGCGGCGCCTGCTCGCGGCGGCGCTTTGCGCCGTCAGCGTATCCTGCGCCACGCCGCCCACGCCACGCCCTGAACCGGTACCGGAGGCGGCCCCGAAGGCAGCGCCGGTGTCTGAATCGACACCTGCTCCGGTGGCAGCACCCGCGGCGCGGCCAGTGGAGTGGCGGATTGCCGCGGTCGGCGACATCATGCTCGCTGGCACGGCGGCGCCGGAGCTGCGCAAATACGGTTACGACTATCCCTTCGAGCAGACCAGGGACATCCTGAAGCAGGCGCAGATCGTTTTCGGCAATCTGGAAGGCCCGCTGACCGATGGCGGCGCCGCCGGGACCGTCAAGCAGTATGTCTTCCGCTCGCCGCCGGACCAGGTCGCCCCGGCGCTGGCGCGCGCCGGCTTTAATATTGTTTCGCTCGCCAACAACCACACGCTGGATTACGGCCCCGAGGGCCTGGAAGACACCCGCGCGGCCCTGGATAAGGCCGGTATACGCTATGCCGGGGCGGGGCGGAACGTCACCGAGGCGCGCCAACCAGTATATATGATGGCGGACGGGACTAGCGTCGCGTTTCTGGCCTATACCCTGACGTTCCCGGAGGAATTCTGGGCCGGGCCGGACAGGCCCGGGACCGCCTTCGGCCATGAGCGCTTTGTGCGCGAGGACGTGGCCGCGGCGCGCGAAAAGGCCGATATCGTGGTGGTTTCGTTCCACTGGGGGCAGGAGGGCAAGACTGAACGGCGCGACTACCAGGTACAACTGGCGCACGCGGCCATCGACGCCGGGGCGTCCGCGGTGCTGGGGCATCACCCGCACATCCTGCAAGGGGTGGAGCGCTACAAGCACGGCGTGATTCTTTACAGCCTCGGCAACTTCGCCTTCGGTTCCTTCAGCAACACCGCCACGCGCAGCGCGATCGCGCTGCTCACGTTCCGCGACAAACAATGGCG
>MFTB01000073.1 GCA_001785195.1 Candidatus Muproteobacteria bacterium RIFCSPHIGHO2_12_FULL_60_33 | reverse complement strand
CGACGGTCCGTTCGTGGGTCAGAGCGCCAACTTCAACGTGAACGTGCCCGTGCCGGCCGCCGTCTGGCTGCTCGGTTCCGGTCTGCTGGGTCTGGTGGGCGTGGCGCGTCGGAAGAAGGTCGCGTAATTACCTTCGTCTGATCCGGGAAACCGGAAACAAGAAATACCGGGGCCGTGAATGCGGCCCCGGATTTCCACAGAAAGGATGTCGCAATGTCAAACAGATTCGCCGCGTGTGGCTGTTCGGCTCCGGGTTGGCTGGCATGCTCGGTGTGGCGTCGCGCCGAAAACGGAAAACGACACAACCATTCACGGTGACGGGGGACACGATGATGAAGAAACTGAAAAAAACCGCGCAAGGATCACAATATGCGCGTCGTGCTTTGCTTGCATTCGTCTGCTGGTTTTCCATGCCAGCGAGCGCGGCAACGGTCTATATCAATCAGGGCACGGGCACGGTCGGCAGCGAGTGGACCACCACGGCGGCGAGCGGAATCCATACCACCCCGGCCCCGAACCCCGATTACGAGGGCAATCGCAAGTTCCTGGGCGAGTACAACAACGACACGCTCACGCTTTCGCTTGGTGGGCTTACACCGCACACTGTGGCCACGGTCTCCTTCAGCCTTTATCTGATCCGTTCGTGGGACGGCAATGACCCCACTGTGGTGAACGGGGATTTGCTTGGCAACGACACATGGAGCCTGAGTGTCGGCAACGGCCCGACCCTGCTCAGCACCACTTTCAGCAATGGAAATTCGGTAGCTGGGCAGAATTACGACGGCGCGTTTTCCACGTACACCTATACCCCATGGACTCCCTGCAACGCCTACGCGGACTACTCGGGTCCGGGGAACGGGCCGATGACTGGAGCAAATGAATGCTATTCACTCGGTTATACCTTCGATGACCCGAATCGCCCGCCGAACGAGGCCATGGACTCGGTCTACAACCTCAGTTTTACGTTCGCTCACGACGCCGACAATCTGGTTCTTAATTTTTCAGCCACTGGACTGCAAACTGCTGGCCTGCTTGGTCTCGACGACGAAAGCTGGGGGCTGGATAACGTGCGAGTCGATGCCGTACCGGTCCCGGCGGCGGTGTGGCTGTTCGGGTCGGGGCTGCTGGGGTTGATCGGCGTGGCGCGGCGTAAGAGCCAATCAAAATAATCACAATTTCATTTCAAACTTGAATAGAAACAGAGAGCAGGAGGGATTTCTGATGTCTAACAAGGTAAATTTTTATTGGTTGGCGCTGATCATGGGCCTGGTGTTGCCAAAGGTCTCGGGCGCCGTGACCATCAATATCGCACAGTATGCAAATATTGCTGTCGGTCATGGGTGGGTCTATCAGCAATCTTTGTATCCTGAGGCGTGGCGCGTGGAGGTCGATTCCGTAACCACGCGAAATGCTTACGCCGTATATCTGTTGCAAGAGTATGACTCAAGTGGCTTCAGGAACGACCAGAACTTTATCAGCACTGATTTCTCCGTTGCTCTGTACGGACGTGGGTTGGCTGAACGATTACGGCCAGCCCACGGAAGAATTACGGTTCTGGGAACCGCCCGTGTCGCGACTGTTGGCGGACTTCATGCCCGGACAAGCCTATCCACTAAGCGGCACCCATGCGGGAATGGCCTTTACCGGCAACCTGGCTATCGTCCAGGAGACGGTCACCGTGCCGGTGGGCACCTTCTCCGACACTTGGAAGGTTACACAAACGTTCAATGACGGGTCGCAAGACTACGTATTTTCATATTGGTATGCGAAGGGAATGGGGCTCGTGAAGCGGGAGCAGGAAGACGGAAATATCTGGGAATTGACAGGTTACTACGGGTTCACGCCGGTTCCCGTCCCCGCCGCCGTGTGGCTGTTCGGCTCCGGGCTGCTGGGGTTGATCGGCGTCGCGCGGCGGCGTAACTACGCATAGCGCGGTCTCATTTTGCGCGAGGCTGGACGAAAAAAACAATTTGCGATGGAGGAGTCATGAAATATCAAATTCGTTTCTTACTGTGTGCGTGTGTTTTGTTCATGGCGGCAGCGAAATCTGCAGGGGCAGATCCATTCAGTATTGACCTGAATCGCTTCACATACAGCTACGGGTCGACCAACCACACCCTGGATTTCTCCGTGGCAAGCGACTTCATTCCGCCCGTAATCGACCCGGCGACAAATTACAGACTGGTGTGGGAAACCGTTGAGACCGCAGGCAGCAATGCAGCCGTTGACGGCGTTTATCGCATGAGCATTCCCCAAGCGACTGCTTTATTGCCGGATCCACTCGCGATCTCCGCCATCGGAGGATACAGCGACGGCCGTCCCATAGGAGCAGCGCCATTGGACTGGCAGGTAAGCGCGCTCATTTCCAATATCGCCAATGCATCAACTGTCAATACTATGTATGAAGTCCATGTGGGTGGCGGAACATATGACATAGGGGGCGTGAATGCACGCGTGGAGGCGACCTGGTTTACCGGAGACCTGGCCGGAACGCACTATGACAACGTCCTGCACATAGGATCTGACATTGATCTTGCCGGCTATCAATGGGACAGCGGGGATGGTGGGATCTTTCTGACGGACCTCAACCCGCAGGACACGACCCTGGAATTGATGGTTGATATCACCAATAGCGGGCAAACTTTTTCCAGCTACTACAGGCTGGATAACCAGAGCAGCTGGAATCTGGCGCAGACCCATACCCTGCCCTCCGGCATCGGCGCCATGACCGGGTTTGCCGACAGTCATCCATACGTGGCGATAGAAAACTTTTCTGCTGTTCCCGTGCCTCCCGCTCTCTGGCTGTTCGGCTCGGGCCTGCTGGGGTTGATCGGCGTGGCGCGGCGCAAGCCACGGGAGGCAAGGAGTAGGGCGCAATGAGCGAAGCGAATTGCGCCGCATGCTGTGGCCGGAACGCATTCGGCGGAATACGGCCTTCGGCCTATTCCGCCCTACATCCGCTTACCGCCATACGAGACTGATCGGCGTGGCGCGGAAAAAGTAGCGGGACTCTGTGAATCCGCACCGGGCGGGCGGGGCCACCGCCCGGTGTTTCAATTCAGGTTTCACCCGGCCCTTCACCGTTTTTCCATACTGTATTCATCCCCGGGTCCTCGCGCGTGCCGGGACGTCAGTTGGCGTCCCCAGTCAAATCATCTATTCTCTGCGGCAACAAGATTCCTGACAGGGAAGCAAGATGATCAATATCGCCGTCACCGGCGCCGCCGGGCGCATGGGGCGAACGCTGGTGGAGGCTTGTGCGCGGGCCGAAGGCCTGCGCCTGAGCGCGGCGCTCGAGCGCGCAGGGAATGCGGCCGTGGGCAAGGATGCGGGTGAACTCGCCGGGGCGGGCAAGCTCGGTGTGACCGTCCGTGCCGGTTTCGATGGGCTGGATTTTGACGTGCTGGTGGACTTCACCAGCCCGGAAGCAACGCTTGCCAACCTCGATTACTGCCGCAAGCATGGAAAAAAATTGGTGATCGGCACCACCGGCCTGGATGACGCCGGAAAAAGTCGCATCGCCACCGCCGCCAGGGACATCGCGATTGTCTTCGCGCCCAACATGAGCGTGGGCGTGAATCTCTGTTTCAAGCTGCTCGAGACCGCCGCGCGCGTGCTGGGCGATGACGTGGACGTGGAGATTGTCGAGGCGCATCACCGCCACAAGGCCGACGCGCCGTCGGGCACGGCGTTGCGCATGGGCGAAGTGGTCGCGAAAGTTCTGCAACGCGACCTCAAGGAGCATGGCGTGTACGGCCGGCATGGCATCAGCGGCGAGCGTGCGCGCCAGACCATCGGCTTCTCCAGTATCCGTGCCGGCGATATCGTCGGCGATCATACCGTTCTCTTTGCTGGCGGCGGCGAGCGCGTGGAAATCACGCACCGCGCCGAATCTCGCCTGCCCTTCGCCAGCGGCGCGCTGCGCGCCGCGCGCTGGTTGATGGACAAGAAGCACGGCCTTTACGATATGCAGGACGTGCTGGGGTTGCGCTGACCGCAAGTGGCAAGGACGCGGAAAATTCTTCTTGGCGTTTGCTGCACCGTTCTGGTGACAGGGTGCGCGTCGTCCGGAAAAGCCCCCACGCTCAATCAGACCCTCGCTATTATCACCAGCCCGACGACGCGCTCTGTCGCGAGCATCGCCCGCAGCGATAATGCCAAAGAGGCGATCAAGAAGGGGCTGGAGAGTCGCGAATCTCTATATAAGACCAACCCCTACGCGCTGGTGCAAGACGTCCGCACCATCCAGCGCGATTACAATAACTTGGTGACCTTGTTGACCGGCCGGGTCAGCAAGACATGGGGCAAGAAGGAAGTAAAGCTGCCCTCGCGCGTGCAATATATAAAGTACACGCAGAATTACATGAGCCGCGCGGTGGTGGACTTCGACAAGGGCGAGGTGACGGTGGAAACCGTCGATGACAAGGATCCGAACACCAGCCTGAAAAACGCCATCGTCACCACGCTGCTCACGCCCAACGACCCGCGCGCCGTGGACCTTTTTTCCGACAGCGCCATTACCTTGACCAGCGAAAAAGAGCCATATCTGCTTGGTTTGGTTGTTGACCAGAATAAAAAGCCCATTGCATCACCGGTTGAGGCCGAGGGTTTTGCGGGCCACCTGCTGAAGACCCAAGCCACTACGCGCGAGGTTGAACTGGATAACGGCAAAAAGAAAGCGCTGTTCGTGAAATTCCCGATGGTGCCCAATTTCGAGAACAGGCAGGCCGAAAAATACAGCCATCTGGTGGCGAAATTCGCCGCGCAATACAAGGTCAGCCCGAGCCTCGTGTATGCCGTTATCCGCACCGAAAGTAATTTCAATCCGTTTGCCGTCAGTTCCGCGCCGGCTTACGGGTTGATGCAGCTCGTTCCCGGCAGCGGGGGGAGGGAGGCCTATCGCCGCGCGAAGGGGCAGGACGAGACCCCGTCCAAGCAATACCTTTTCGATGCCGGGAACAACATCGAGCTGGGAACGGCCTATCTCAACGTGCTTACCTACAGCCAGCTGGAGCCGGTGGCCAATTCAGTGTCACGCGAATATTGTGTGATTTCGGCATACAACACCGGTCCCGGCAACGTGTTGCGGACGTTTTCCAGGGACAAGGTGACCGCGGTCAACGCGATCAACCGCCTTTCGCCTTCCGCGGTGTACCAGAAATTGCGCTCTAACCTCCCGTACCAAGAGACGCGGCAATACTTATATAAGGTGGTCAATTACCGCAAGCAGTTTGTCAGGTAGGCCGGGCGCGTTTCAGTCACCGGTCGGGTAGATGTAGAACTCCAGCACATGCTCCTTGCCGGTGAGGGTCTCGGCCAGGCGCCGGTAGCTGTCCCGGCTGTCGGTGCGGATCGTCATCTGGTATTCGAAAACCTTTCCCTCATCTGATAATTGATAGCTCAGGTTGGCCACCGAAAAGCCGTGCCCGGTGATCAGGGTGCGAAGTTTGGGCTCGGGCAGCAAATCCTGACTCTTGAAGCGCACATGCAGGCGCGCGTAATACTGCGAGGGGATGATGGCCTCGACCCAGCGGAACAGCGACAAGGTACCGAGCGTGAGCAAGGTCGCCACAATCGCGGGAAAGTAAAAGCCGATGCCGAGCAGGATGCCGATGGAGGCGGTCATCCAGATGGACGCCGCCGTGGTGAGGCCGCGCACGGTAAGACCGTCTTTCATGATCACGCCGGCGCCGAGGAAACCGATGCCGGTCATGATGCCTTGTGCCATGCGCGTGGGGTCCACCCGCACCGTCTCCAGCGGGGCATTCACCAGCAACTGCCATTGGTAAACCGTCAGCAACATCAGCAGGCTCGAGGCCGTGCAGACCAGTGTGTGGGTGCGAAAGCCGGCGGGGCGGCCGTGGTAGGCGCGCTCCAGGCCGATCAGGCCGCCCGCGAGGACGGCAGCCCCGAGATGTATCAGGATAGTGAGATATTCGCTCTCCATTCGCTCAGTTTAGCCAATGGCGCCGCGGCTGCACTGCGCGGAGGCGTGCCGCGCAGGCGCGTTGATTTTGAGAAAGCCGTAACGTAATATTCGTTTTCAGCCGGAAACACCCTATTTTTAGGCATTCAAGGCGGGAGAAAAGCACCTGAATCAGTCATGGGGCCTCTCCCGTTTTTGTGCGCCTGCGCGCCTTGAGGTATTTGCCGATGCCGTCCGCACTGCTTGCGCTGGAAGATGGCTCCCTGTTTTACGGGGAGTCCATCGGCGTTCCGGGGCAGGCGGTGGGCGAAGTGGTTTTCAACACCGCCATGACCGGCTACCAGGAAATCCTCACCGACCCTTCCTACGCGCGCCAGATTGTCACGCTGACCTATCCCCACATCGGCAATACCGGTACCAATCCCGAGGACATGGAATCCGGCGGCGTCTATGCCACCGGCCTGGTGATCCGCGACCTGCCGCTGGCCCACAGCAATTTCCGCGCGACCGAGTCGTTGCCGGAATTCATGCGTCGTCACATGCTGGTCGGCATTGCCGGCATCGACACGCGGCGTCTTACACGGCTGTTGCGCGAGAAAGGCGCGCAGAATGGATGCATCCTGGCCGTGGAGAAGGGCGCAAAGCCCGACAAGAAAGAGGCGCTGAAGGCCGCGCGTGCTTTCCCGGGACTCAAAGGCATGGATCTCGCCAAGGTGGTGACGACCCGCAAGCCCTATGCCTGGGACGAAGGCCTGTGGCAGTTGGGCAAGGGTTATGCGAAGCAGGAGCAAACCCGGTTCCATGTGGTGGCCTACGACTATGGCGTCAAGCGCAACATCCTGCGCATGCTGGCCGCGCGCGGGTGCCGTCTCACGGTGGTGCCGGCCCAGACTCCGGCCGAAGAAGTATTGAAGATGAAACCGGACGGCGTATTTCTGTCGAACGGTCCCGGCGATCCGGAGCCGTGCGCCTACGCCATCGAGGCGATTCGGAAGATCGTGGACACGGGCCTGCCGGTGTTCGGCATCTGCCTGGGACACCAGCTCCTGGGCCTCGCTTCCGGCGCGCGCACCGTCAAGATGAAGTTCGGCCACCACGGCGCGAACCACCCGGTGATCGAGATCGAAACGGGCCGCGTCATGATCAGCAGCCAGAACCACGGGTTTGCGGTGGACGAAGCGGGGTTGCCGTCCAATCTGCGCGTGACGCACCGTTCGCTGTTCGATGGCACGGTGCAGGGATTGCAACGCACCGACAAAACGGCGTTCTGTTTCCAGGGGCACCCCGAGGCCAGCCCCGGCCCGCACGATGTGTCGCCGTTGTTCGACCGCTTTATTCAACTCATGGAAAAGAAATAGACAGGATTTACAGGATTAACAGGATGCGAAAATGAAAAACGAAGGCGATCTTTTTAGGAAATCCTGTAAATCCTGTTAATCCTATCCATTGAAAAATATTTCATGCCGAGAAGAACTGACATAAAAAGCATACTGATCGTTGGCGCGGGGCCGATCATCATCGGCCAGGGCTGCGAATTCGACTATTCCGGTGCGCAGGCCTGCAAGGCGATCAAGGAAGAGGGCTATCGCGTCATTCTCGTGAATTCCAATCCGGCCACCATCATGACCGATCCGGAGATGGCCGACGCCACCTACATCGAGCCCATCACCTGGCCCACGATTGCCAAGATCATCGAGAAGGAACGCCCGGACGCGCTGCTTCCGACCATGGGCGGCCAGACGGCGCTCAACACGGCGCTTGACCTGGCGCGCGAAGGCGTATTGGAAAAATTCGGCGTGGAGATGATCGGCGCCACGCGCGAGGCGATCGACAAGGCCGAGGACCGCGAACGGTTCAAGAAGGCCATGGAAAACATCGGCCTCAAGTGCGCGCGCGGCGCGATCGCGCACAGCATGGAAGAGGCGCTGCAGGTGCAGGCCGCGATCGGTTATCCCGTCATCATCCGCCCTTCCTTTACGCTGGGCGGCACCGGTGGGGGCATTGCCTATAACAAGGATGAATTCACGGTCCTCTGCGAGCGCGGACTGGATGCCTCGCCCACGCGCGAATTGCTGATCGAGGAATCCATCATCGGCTGGAAGGAATTCGAGATGGAGGTGGTGCGCGACCGCCAGGACAACTGCATCGTCATCTGTTCGATCGAAAATCTCGATCCCATGGGCGTGCACACCGGCGACTCGATCACGGTGGCGCCGGCGCAGACGCTCACCGACAAGGAATACCAGCTCATGCGCGACGCCTCGATCGCCTGCCTGCGCGAGATCGGCGTGGATACCGGTGGCTCGAACGTGCAGTTCGCGATCAACCCGCAGGACGGGGGCATGGTGATCGTGGAGATGAACCCGCGCGTGTCGCGTTCCTCGGCGCTGGCCTCCAAGGCCACGGGTTTTCCGATTGCCAAGGTCGCCGCCAAGCTCGCGGTCGGCTACACGCTGGATGAGTTGAAAAACGACATCACCGGCGGCAAGACGCCAGCCTCCTTCGAGCCTACCATCGACTACGTGGTGACCAAGATCCCGCGCTTTACCTTCGAGAAATTCCCCAAGGCCGATCCCACGCTCACCACCCAGATGAAATCGGTGGGAGAGGCCATGGCGATCGGCCGCACCTTCCAGGAATCGTTTCAGAAGGCGCTGCGTTCGCTCGAAACCGGAAGCTACGGTCTCGAATCGCGGCTGGATCCCGCCGTGGACAAGGACGAGACGCGCAAGCACCTGTCGATCGCGTTGCGTGTGCCGGGGCCGGAACGCGTCTGGCATCTTGCCGATGCCCTGCGTTTTGGCATGAGCCAGCAAGAGATTTATGACCTTTGTCACATCGATCCCTGGTTCCTGGCGCAGATCGCCGATCTGGTAGAAACCGAGAAAACCATCGCGAAGCATGGCAGGAAAAAACCGTCCACCGATCTGCTGCGCGCCTGGAAGCGCCAGGGTTTTTCCGATCGCCGCCTGGCGCAATTGATGGGCGTGACGGAAAAAAAGGCGCGCCAATGGCGGCATGCGGCCAAGGTGCGCCCGGTCTACAAGCGCGTCGATTCCTGCGCCGCTGAATTTGCCTCGTCCACGGCCTACATGTATTCCACCTATGAAGAAGAGTGCGAGGCCGCGCCCGAGAAAAAGAAAAAAATTATCGTGCTGGGAGGCGGACCGAACCGTATCGGCCAGGGCATCGAGTTCGATTACTGCTGCGTGCACGCCGCGTTCGCGCTGCGCGACGACGGCTACCAGACCATCATGATCAACTGCAACCCCGAGACCGTGTCCACGGACTATGACACCTCCGACCGGCTGTACTTCGAGCCGCTGACGCTGGAAGACGTGCTTGAAATCATTCGTCTGGAAAAACCCGAAGGCGTGATCGTGCAGTATGGCGGGCAGACGCCGCTCAAGCTCGCGCGCGGGCTCGAGGCGGCGGGCGCGCCGATTATCGGCACGAGCCCGGAATCCATCGATGTCGCTGAGGATCGTGAGCGGTTCCAGAAGCTGGTAAAAAAACTGAAATTGCTGCAGCCGCCGAACGCCACCGCGCGCACCGCGCAGGAGGCGGTGAAGCTGGCCGACAAGATCGGCTACCCGCTGGTGGTGCGTCCGTCCTATGTGCTCGGCGGGCGCGCCATGGAGATCGTGCATGCGCGCGAAGACCTGGAGACCTACATGCGCGTGGCAGTGCGCGTGTCCGAGGATTCGCCGGTGCTGCTGGACCGCTTCTTGAGCGACGCGACCGAAGTGGACGTCGACGCCGTGTCCGATGGCAGGCAGGTTATCATCGGCGGCATCATGGAGCATATCGAGGAAGCCGGCGTGCATTCGGGCGATTCGGCCTGTTCGTTGCCGCCGTTTTCCCTGTCGAAGAAGACCCAGGATGAATTGCGCAACCAGACCGTCAAGCTGGCCAAGGCGCTCAAGGTGGTCGGCCTGATGAACGTGCAGTACGCCATTCAGAATGGCAAGATTTACGTGCTGGAGGTGAACCCGCGTGCCTCGCGCACCGTGCCATTCGTCTCCAAGGCCACCGGGCGGCTGCTGGCCAAGATCGCGGCGCGGTGCATGGCGGGACAGTCGCTTGAGAAGCAGGGCATAACGGGGGAGATTGTGCCTTCCTATTACTCGGTGAAGGAGGCGGTGTTCCCGTTCATCAAGTTCCCCGGCGTGGACACGATCCTGGGCCCCGAGATGAAATCGACCGGCGAGGTCATGGGGGTCGGCCGCAGCTTCGGCGAGGCCTTTACCAAATCCCAGATTGCCGCGGGCAGCCCGATCCCGAACAGCGGGCGTGTTTTCATCAGCGTGCGCGATGCGGATCAGAAAGGGGTAGTCGAGGTCGCGCGCTACTTCAGCAAGCATGGATTCGAGATTCTGGCCACCCGTGGAACCGCCGCGGTGCTGGAGGCCGGCGGCGTGACGGCACGCGCCGTCAGCAAGCTGTCCGAGGGGCGGCCGAATATCATCGACATGATCATGAATGACGAGATTGACATCATCATCAATACGGTTTCTGATAAACAGAGTCTTGCCGATTCGTACGCCATCCGGCGCGAGGCTTTGCAGCATAAAGTGACTAACTACACGACGCTCGCGGCGGCGAAGGCTGCCTGTGAGGCGCACCGTGCAGCGGGACGCATGCGTGTCAGCCGGCTGCAGGATCTGCATAAGGAGCTAGCGACATGAGCCGCGGAGCAGGGGCCCCTCCGGGGATGCGACCGGCGAATTGGCGCAAGCCGCCGACAACGGGCGTTATGATTCTGTTTAGAACCTATCGGAGGTGGCGTGTATGAGAAAGACGCCCATGACCGTCACGGGGGCGGAGAAGCTGAAAGTCGAACTTCACCGCCTGAAGACCGTGGAGCGTCCACGCATCATCCAGGCGATTGCCGAGGCGCGCTCGCATGGCGACCTTTCGGAGAACGCCGAGTATCACGCCGCCAAGGAGCAGCAGGGTTTTGTCGAAGGACGCATCGCCGAGCTCGACATCAAGCTCGCGACCGCGCAGATCATTGACCCCAAGACGGTCAACGCCAACGGTCGGGTGGTGTTCGGAGCCACGCTTAACCTCATGGATGAGCAGTCGAACCAGGAAGTGACTTACCAGATTGTCGGCGATCATGAGGCCGACATCGCCAAGGGAATGATCTCCATTAGTTCACCGATCGCCCGTGCGCTTATCGGCAAGGAACTGGGCGATGTGGTGGAGGTGCAGGTGCCGGGCGGCGTGCGCTCTTACGAGATTCTCGATATCCGGTACGTGTGAAAAGACGTGATTCGTTAATCGTAAGACGTGAATCGTAAGTTACCAGGACGTTCACAGTCACGACTTACGGTTTACGACTCACGATTCACGGTTCACGACCCATGCCCCGCACTAAAAGCAGCCAGCGTTGGCTGGCGCGTAACGCCAAGGACAAATACGTCAAGCGCGCGCGTCAGGACAGCGCCCGCTCGCGCGCGACTTACAAGCTCGAGGAAATCGACCGCCGGGATCACCTGCTGCGCCCGGGCATGACGGTGGTCGATCTGGGCGCCGCGCCCGGGGGCTGGTCCCAATACGTCAAAAGCCGCGTGGGTGACACCGGACGGGTGCTGGCGCTGGACATCCTGCCGATGGAGCCGATTGTCGGCGTCGAATTCATCGAGGGCGATTTCACGGAACAGCCGGTGCTAGACTTGTTAATGCAGCGTCTCCAGGGTAAACCGGTGGATCTTGTAATCTCGGACATGGCCCCCAATATGAGCGGTGTGGCCTCCGTGGATCAGGCGCGCAGCATGAATCTGGCGGAACTTGCGCTCGATTTTTCCGACAAATCGCTGAAGCCGGGAGGTTCGCTGCTGATCAAGACCTTTCAGGGCGCAGGGTTTAACGAGTTTTACGCGCAATTGCGCCGCCGCTTCGAAAAGCTCGTCACGCGCAAACCGTCGGCGTCGCGCGCGGAGAGCAAGGAAATTTATCTTGTGGGCAGGGGATTTAGGTAGCCCTACTGCGTTCGTCTTGACATAAGATGAGTAGCCCTACTGCGTTCGTCCTGACATAAGATGAGTAGCCCTACTACGTTCGTCTTGACTTATTATTAGGGCGCCTGAGCAAAAGCGTTGTTTGTCAGGGGACATCATAGGAAAATGCAGGTATTGAATGATTGGCGCCGTGGCGGTGCCGCAAATAAGGCAAAAACGTAGTCCTACTTCGTTTGTCTTAAAATTTAAGAGGTAATACTTGAACAATCTCACCAAGAATCTCCTGTTGTGGCTCGTCATCGCGATTGTGCTGATGTCGGTGTTCAACAATTTCGGCAGCCGCCAACAGGCCACGCGTCCGATGGAATACTCCACCTTCATCCAGAAGGTGAGGCAGAAGGAGGTTGATCGCGTCACTATCCAGGGGCGCGAGGTCAGCGGCAAGCTGAAGAGCAACGAATCGTTCACGACCTATTCTCCCGGCGACCCGGGCATGATCGGCGACCTGATCGACCACGGCGTGGCATTCGACGCCAAGCCGCAGGAAGAGCAGTCGCTGCTGCTGACCATCTTCATTAACTGGTTCCCGCTGCTTTTGCTGGTAGGCGTGTGGGTGTTCTTCATGCGCCAGATGCAGGGTGGCTTGGGTGGCCGTGGCGCCATGAGTTTCGGCAAGAGCAAGGCGCGCATGCTTTCCGAAGAGCAGAACAAGATCACGTTTGACGACGTGGCGGGCGTCGAAGAGGCCAAGGAAGAAGTGGGCGAGCTGGTGGAATTCCTGCGCGATCCCGCCAAATTCCAGAAGCTGGGTGGGCGCATCCCCAAGGGCGTGCTCATGACCGGAGCGCCCGGCACCGGCAAGACGCTGCTTGCCAAGGCCATCGCCGGCGAGGCCAAAGTGCCGTTCTTTTCGATTTCCGGTTCCGACTTCGTCGAGATGTTCGTCGGTGTCGGCGCCTCGCGCGTGCGCGACATGTTCGAGCAGGCCAAGAAGCACGCGCCCTGCATCATCTTTATCGACGAAATTGACGCCGTCGGCCGCCAGCGCGGCGCCGGCCTGGGCGGCGGTCACGACGAGCGCGAACAGACGCTGAACCAGCTACTTGTCGAGATGGACGGTTTCGAAGGCACCGAGGGCGTTATCGTCATTGCCGCGACCAACCGTCCGGACGTGCTCGACCCGGCCTTGTTGCGCCCGGGCCGTTTCGACCGCCAGGTGTACGTGCCGCTGCCGGACATCCGCGGACGCGAGCAGATTCTCAAGGTGCACATGCGCAAGGTGCCGGTGTCTGATGACGTGGATGCCAATATTATTGCCCGCGGCACGCCCGGTTTTTCCGGCGCGGACCTCGCCAACCTCGTGAACGAGGCCGCGCTGTTTGCCGCGCGCGCCAACAAGCGGCTCGTGGACATGCAGGACTTCGAGAAGGCCAAGGACAAGGTAGTGATGGGCGCCGAGCGCCGTTCCATCGTCATGCCGGAGAAGGAGCGCATGAACACGGCCTATCACGAGTCCGGCCACACAGTAGTGGCGAAATCACTCCCCAACACCGACCCGGTGCACAAGGTGACCATCATCCCGCGCGGTCGCGCGCTTGGCGTCACCATGCAGTTGCCGACCGAAGACCGCTACAGCCACGACCGCGACTCGTTACTTTCGACCATTGCGGTGCTGATGGGCGGGCGTATCGCGGAAGAGATATTCATGCACCAGATGACCACCGGCGCGGCCAACGATTTCGAACGCGCTACCGATCTGGCGCGCAACATGGTCATGCGCTGGGGCATGTCGGATGTGCTCGGCACGCGCGTCTATGGTGACAACCAGAGCGAGGTGTTCCTGGGGCGCGACGTGATGACGCACAAGAACATGAGTAACGCCGTGGCCGAACTGGTGGACAAGGAAATCCGCCGCATCGTCGATGAGCAGTACGCCAAGGCGCGCGCCATCATCGAGGAAAACCGGGACAAGGTCGAGAAGATGACGAAGGCCCTGCTCGAATGGGAGACGCTCGAGTCCGACCAGATCGAGGCCATCATGACGGGCAAGGAACCGCGTCCGCCGGCGGGCACGAGCGGTACGCCCAAGGATGAGAAGGGCAGCCCCAAAAAACCGAGCGGCAAGGCCGTGAAGCCGCGTCTCGACTCTCCCGCCGGAGAACATTAATAATTTGGAACGCGGATAAACGCAGATGTCAGCAAATCGGAACATCTGACTTTGCTTTTATTCTTAATTTATCTGCGTTCATCTGCGTTTCAGAAATCTTATAATGACTTTCCTTGACTGCGGTGGGCGAAAGCTGGATCTGTCCCGTCCCGCAGTCATGGGTATCCTGAACGTCACCCCCGACTCCTTCTCGGACGGGGGTGTTTTTTTGCCCCCCGAAAAGGCGATCGTCCAGGCGTTGCGCATGGCGGAGGAAGGCGCCGATATTATCGATATCGGCGGCGAATCCACCCGTCCCGGCGCGCGGCCGGTATCGGCGCCGGAGGAGATCGACCGGGTGCTTCCCGTGGTGGAAGCACTTCACAGACAAATTCCCCTGCCCATTTCGATAGACACTTCCAAACCTGAGGTCATGCGCGCCGCGGTCAAGGCAGGCGCGGGATTTATAAATGATGTGCGGGCCCTGCGCGAGCCCGGGGCGCTGGAAACCGCCACGCAACTAGAGGTGCCGGTATGTCTCATGCACATGCAGGGTGAGCCGCATACCATGCAAGACGACCCCCGATATGCCGATGTGGTGGGCGCGGTTCGGGATTTTCTGAAGGAGCGGCTGGACGCCTGCATGAACGCGGGTATTCCGGCGTCACGGCTTGTCGTTGATCCCGGCTTCGGTTTCGGCAAGACGCTGGAACATAATATAGAATTACTGCGTGGCCTGAAGAAGCTGCAAATCCTGGGTGCACCGGTGCTGGTCGGGTTGTCACGCAAATCCATGATTGGCAAGGCGCTGGGTCTGCCGGTGGAGCAGCGACTGCACGCGAGCGTGGCGCTCGCCGTCATGGCGGTGCAGAATGGCGCCCGGATCGTCCGGGTGCATGATGTCGGTCCGACGGTCGAGGCGCTGCGCATGTGGTCGGCCGTGTATCCGGAATATTAAAGAGTTTCTGACAAAATGAATGGACAGGATTTACAGGATTAAGGATTTTGTGAAACAAAAATCTTGTTAGTCCTGTGAGTCCTGTCCAATTTCTCTTTTTGTTATGGGTTCTAAGGAACAAACAGGCGGCATGAACAAGAAGCGAAGCTATTTCGGCACCGATGGCGTCCGCGGGAAAGTGGGCGAAGAGCCGATCACGCCGGAAACCGTGCTCAAGCTCGGCTGGGCCGCGGGTCGCGTGCTCGGCCAGGGGTCGACCGAGCACGCCGTGATTCTCATCGGAAAGGATACGCGCGTCTCGGGTTATCTGCTGGAGTCGTTGCTCGAAGCCGGGCTCTCGGCCGCCGGTGTGGACATCCGTCTGCTCGGGCCGATGCCGACGCCCGCGATTGCCTACCTGACGCGCACGGCGCGCGCCCGCGCCGGCATCGTGATTTCCGCCTCGCATAATCCTTTCGACGACAATGGCATCAAGTTCTTTTCCTCCGAGGGCACCAAGCTGCCGGATGACGTCGAGCTTGCCATCGAGGAAATGATGCAACA
The DNA here is from genome assembly GCA_001785195.1 of Candidatus Muproteobacteria bacterium RIFCSPHIGHO2_12_FULL_60_33. Taxonomy (GTDB): domain Bacteria; phylum Pseudomonadota; class Gammaproteobacteria; order Acidiferrobacterales; family Sulfurifustaceae; genus Sulfuricaulis. The sequence goes on along the minus strand of MFTB01000073.1, from coordinate 5,310 downwards.
GCCGCTGACGACCGCCGGACCCGCCGCGCTGGGCAAGGCCTGGCGCTACGAAGACGCCGGCGGGCGCTACATCGAATTCTGCAAGAGCACCTTCCCTCACCGCCTGAGCCTTGAGGGGCTCAAGATTGTCGTGGACTGCGCGAACGGCGCGGCCTATCACATCGCACCGCTGGTCTTCAGCGAGCTTGGCGCCGAGGTGGTCGCGGTGGCCAACGAACCGGACGGCTTTAACATCAACCGCACGTGTGGCTCCACCTTTCCTATTTTTCTCAAGAAGACCGTGCAGGCGCACAAGGCCGATCTCGGGCTTGCGCTGGACGGCGACGGCGACCGGGTGATTATGGTCGACAGCCGAGGTGAAATCGTGGATGGCGACCACTTGCTCTACATCATTGCCACGGACCGGAAGAAGTCGGGGCGGTTGCGGGGCGGGGTGGTAGGCACGCTCATGAGCAATCTGGGGCTGGAACACGCCTGCGCTACCATGGGCGTTCCTTTCAAACGCGCGGCGGTCGGCGACCGTTACGTGCTGAACATGCTCAACGAACAAGGCTGGGAATTGGGGGGCGAGACCTCCGGTCATATCATCTGTCTCGATCGCGCTACCACGGGCGATGGCATCATCGCCGCGCTGCAAGTGCTGGCGGCAATGCGCGGGTCCGGCAAGACCCTCGCCGATCTCAGGAACGGACTCGAGATATATCCGCAGACCATGATCAACGTGCGCATGACACGGCGTTTCGATGTCAAGGAATCGCCGCGCGTGCAGCAGGCCATCAAGGCAGTCGAAAGCGAGCTGGCGGACAATGGGCGCGTGGTGCTGCGCGCCTCGGGCACCGAGCCCGTGGTGCGCGTCATGGTCGAGGGCCGCGACGCCGCGCAGGTCGAGCGTCTGACCCGGCATCTTGCCGATACCGTCAAAAGTGCCGCGGAAGAAGCGGCTTGATTCTCACCGCAAAGACGCAAAGAGCGCAAAGTAAAATCAAAATGGCGCTTCGCGCCAGAGAGCGTCCTTAGTTAGTTAGCTTCTTCACCCTTGTATTTCTTTGCGTGCTTTGCGCCTTTGCGGTGAAATAATCTTAAAATTGCATTCTAGGGCCGGCATCGGTAACATCGCGCCCGTTTTTCGGCAGATTTGAGACGAATACGGGGAGGGCCCGATGACAAAGCGCCGGCCGCTGGTGGCGGGTAATTGGAAAATGAATGGTTCGCGGACGGAATCCGCGGCCCTCCTGGACGGAATCAAGAAAGGCATGAGTTCCGCGTCCAAGGCGGAAGTGGCTGTGTGTCCCCCGTATATTCTGATTCCCCTGGCAGCCGAGAAACTGGTTGGCAGCGCGGTTGCCTGGGGCGGGCAGAATCTGTCCGCGCATGAATCCGGTGCGTATACCGGCGAGATCTCCGGCCCCATGCTCAGGGATTACGGCTGCACTTATGTTATCGTCGGGCATTCCGAGCGGCGTACGCTGTATGGCGAGAACGACGCCATGGTGGCGGAGAAGTACGGCGCGGCCCAGGCCGTGGGACTGATTCCTATATTATGTGTGGGCGAAACCCTGCAGGAACGGGAAGTGAATCGGACCGAGGCGGTGGTGGCGCGTCAGCTTGATGTCGTGTTGGGCAAGCACGGCATCGGCAGTTTCAGGAATGCCGTGGTCGCGTATGAACCCGTCTGGGCCATCGGTACCGGCAAGACGGCGACACCCCGGCAGGCGCAGGATGTGCACCGTTTTATCCGCAGCCGATTGGCGGCCAGGGATAAAACCGTGGCGGAAAGCACGCGTATTCTTTATGGCGGCAGCATGAAGGGCGGCAACGCCGGGGAACTTCTGACCCAGCCGGATATCGATGGGGGTTTGATCGGCGGGGCCTCGCTGCAAGCAGAGGAGTTTCTGACGATTTGTCGCGCCGCCGACTAAAGGTCGCTCACGGCATCAGGCCTATCGCGATGTACAGGGATGTACAAGTGTCGCGAGAAGCAGGAAGCTGTTAGCAACCGACACTTGCACATCCATGTGTATCGGAGTTAATTGATGAGAGACATAGTATTAGTCATTGATGTCATATCGGCCGTGGCACTGATCGGCCTGATCCTGTTGCAACAGGGTAAGGGCGCGGACATCGGCGCGTCTTTTGGCAGCGGCGCCTCGCAAACCTTGTTCGGCAGTCGCGGCTCGGCCAATTTTCTGACGCGCACCACGGCGATTCTGGGAACGGTCTTTTTCCTCTCCAATCTCGGGTTGGCCTGGTTGTTTGCACAACAGACGGTGCCAACGAGCGTCACGAAGAGCGTGGTCATCGAGCAGCCGGCGAAGACCGAGACACCGGCGCCACCCAGCGATGTTCCCGCCGCGCCCAAAATGCCGGAGGTACCGAAGTAGTTATATTTTATTACTGTCACAGAGATCACCGAGGGCACAGAGTTAAAACAGCATCTTCTGTTTGGATCGAGTATTTCTCTGTGTACTCTGTGGCTGGAATCTGTTCGCGCGCGCCGAAGTGGTGAAATTGGTATACACGCTACCTTGAGGTGGTAGTGGCGAAAGCCGTGTGGGTTCGAGTCCCACCTTCGGCACCATTTAATTTATGTTTGATCACGCGTGAATCGTGTGACGTAAAAAACGCGCACACCGCTTGTATCAATAGGCGTTTTTTATACCCCTAAAAGTGTCTTAACCCTTTGAAGGGTATCGGTTTGCAACCCCGCTGTTTGCTTGACATCCTTTGCAGCGAAAGCCTAGACTCGCTCGCACATTCACTCATGCGCGGATTGAAATCCGCCTGCGAATCCCCGGGGCCCGGATGCTGCAAGCTTATCTCCCCATCCTGATTTTTATCGGCGTCGCTCTGGTGATGGGCGGTGTCATCATTCTCGCCGGCCGGGTGCTCGGCCCGAACCGCCCGGACAGCGCCAAACTCTCGCCTTATGAATGCGGTTTTGAGGCGTTCGAAGACACCCGCATGAAGTTCGACGTGCGTTATTACCTCGTCGCCATCCTTTTTATCATTTTCGATCTTGAAATCGCATTCCTGTTTCCGTGGGCGGTGGCGCTCCAGGAAGTCGGCCTGTTTGGCTTCCTCTCGATGATGGTGTTTCTGGGTATTCTTGTCGTCGGATTCATCTACGAGTGGAAGAAGGGAGCGCTGGAGTGGGAGTAGCCGCGCGAGCAGGGCGCAGGGGCCCCACGCGAAGCGTGGGGATGCAACCGTTGCGTGTCGCGGCAGGCCGCCGACGGCATGGCGTGCTGGTCCTGTTCGGCCTCACGGAGGCGGCGAAGGTGAGCCGTATTTTGGAGAGACACTGTGGGTATTGAAGGCGTTCTCGAAAAAGGCTGGGTAACCACGCAGGCGGACAAGCTCATTAACGCCGCGCGCACGGGTTCGCTGTGGCCCATGACCTTCGGGCTCGCCTGCTGCGCGGTCGAGATGATGCACGCGGCAGCGGCGCGCTACGACATGGACCGTTTTGGCGTTGTTTTCCGCGCCAGTCCGCGTCAGTCGGATGTCATGATCGTGGCCGGGACACTGGTGAACAAGATGGCGCCAGCCCTGCGCAAGGTTTATGACCAGATGGCCGAGCCGCGCTGGGTGATCTCCATGGGCTCCTGTGCCAACGGTGGCGGCTATTACCATTATTCCTATTCTGTGGTGCGCGGCTGTGACCGCATCGTGCCTGTCGACGTCTACGTGCCCGGCTGCCCGCCGACGGCCGAGGCCTTGCTGTACGGCATCATCCAGCTGCAAAACAAGATTCGCCGCACCAACACCATCGCCCGCTAGCGCCCGAGAGAACCCGGACCATGACTGATTCGAATCAGGATCTTGCCGCATACGCCCGGGAATTGTTCGGCGAGGCGATCACGGGTGTGCGCGAATCGGCCGGTCAGCTCACGCTGGAAGTGCGGCGTGACGCTATTCTTTCAGTCTGCAACAGATTGCGCGACGATCCCGCGCTGGCCTTCGTCCAGCTGATGGATTTATGTGGCGTGGATTATCTCGATTACGGGCGGGAATCTCCGGCGGGGCAGCGACCGGGACCGCGGTTAGCCGTGGTGTATCACCTGCTGTCATTGAAGCGCAACCGAAGAATCCGGCTGCGGACCTACCTGGATGATGAAATGCCGCTGATTGCTTCCGTGACCGGCATCTGGAATTCCGCCGCCTGGTATGAGCGCGAAGCATTCGATCTCTTTGGTATTGTGTTCGAGGGGCACCCGGATCTGCGCCGCATTCTCACCGATTACGGTTTCGTGGGGCATCCATTCCGCAAGGATTTCCCGCTCATCGGCCAGGTCGAGATGCGCTATGACCCTGAAAAGCAGCGCGTCGTATACCAGCCGGTATCCATCGAACCGCGTGTTCTGGTCCCTCGTGTCATACGCGAGGAAGGTTTTGCCAAGGGTTGATGCACATGATTCATATTCGTCATGACATGTCGAGCGGCCTGCGGCCGCGATCAACCGCTGATTGCGGTTCCCCGCACCGCGGGCGGGTTACTTGTGCGCGGGCCTTCCTTGGCCCGCGCCCTTCGGGCAGCTTACGGCTGCACAAATTCGATCCCGTCGAATTTGTCTTGGCTCGTGCAAAGACAATTTTGCTGGGAGCAAAATTGGGCGCACGAAGTGCGCCCGCAGGGCCCGCGCCAGGGATGGCGCGGGCCAAAGTAACCAAAGAAACACGCCCCCGGATGTCGCGCTTAACCTGCGCTTCGCGCCTTTGGCCCCCAAGCTTGCGCCACGCGACGTCCCTGTCGCGGGCGCAAGACGCGAACCTCCTGGTCCGCGTCCCTTCGGGCTTGCCGGCCAAAGGCTGGCGATGCTCGGGCGCGCCATACGGGGTGTTAAAAACACCTCCGTGCACCAGCCTGAGGTGGGTTGCTCAACTCCCCGTCGGAGCGAGCCGAGCACCGAGCCAGGCCGGGAGTTTTCGCGAGACTCCTGATCGAGCCCGAGGCGCGTTGTTCAGCGCCCGGCGAGTTAGGCGAGCGCCCGGCCGCAGTGAGGCGCGCAGGGCGAGGCGGAAACAGACAACGGTCCGGTGGACCGTTGTCCCACCGAGCGGGTGCGCCAGGGATGGCGCACCCTGGTTTCGAGCGAAGCAGGACTGCGAAGCGAAGAAACCGCGCGAAGTTTGCGCGGCGATGCGACCGGGCGGCCTTCTCTTTGGTTTCTTTCTCTTGGCCGGACAAGAGAAAGAAACCCGCCCGCGGTGCGGGGAACCGCAAGTAAACACGCGGGCGAAGCCCGCTCGACAAATAATATTACCCCTCACCCTGACCCTCTCCCGCAAGGGGAGAGGGGATCTAAGAAT
>MFTB01000072.1 GCA_001785195.1 Candidatus Muproteobacteria bacterium RIFCSPHIGHO2_12_FULL_60_33 | reverse complement strand
CAACCCCATCGCCATGGAACAGGGCCTGCGCTTCGCCATCCGCGAAGGCGGCCGCACCGTGGGCGCGGGGGTGGTGGCGAAGGTATTGGAGTAGCAAGTGGCAGGGGGAAAGCAGCAAGAAAAAGCAGTTACTTGCCACTTGAAACTTGCTGCTTGTCACTGGATTTAAAAGATTATGGCTAACCAGAAAATTAGAATCCGCTTGAAGGCCTTCGATCATCGCTTGATCGACCGCTCCGCCGCGGAAATTGTCGACACGGCGAGGCGCACCGGCGCGCTCGTGCACGGCCCGATCCCGCTGCCGTCCAAGGTGGAGCGTTACACGCTCAACCGCTCGCCGCATTGCGACAAGAAATCGCGCGACCAGTTCGAGGTGCGCACGCACAAGCGGATCATGGACATCATCGAGCCCACGGACAAGACCGTGGATGCGCTGATGAAACTCGACCTCGCGGCCGGCGTGGACGTGGAAATTAAGTTAAGTTAATGAAATGCAGATAAACGTAGATGAAAGACGCTGATAAACGCAGATGTTTTAAAAAATTTAGAACCATCTGCGTTCATCAAAAATATATCCGCGTTCATCTGCGGTTCCAGAATATTTAGGTTTTTAAAAATGGCACTCGGACTGGTAGGCAGAAAAATCGGCATGACCCGCCTGTTCTCGGCAGCGGGCGAGGCGACGCCCGTGACGGTGCTGGAAGTGACCGCCAATCGCGTCACCCAGGTGAAGGATGAATCGAACGATGGCTATCGCGCGGTGCAGGTGACGATCGGCAACCGCCGCGCGGATCGCCTGACCAAGCCGCAGGGGGGCAAGTACGCCAAGGCCGGCGTAGAACCGGGCCGAGGACTCTGGGAGTTCCGCCTGGGTGCCAACGAAGCTGCCGAACTCAAGCCCGGCGCCGAGATCAAGCTGGATATCTTTCAGGTGGGCCAGCACGTGGACGTGCAGGGCACTTCGATCGGTAAAGGTTTTGCCGGCGTGATGAAGCGCCATCACTTTGCCGGCGGGCGCGCCAGCCACGGTAACTCGCTGAGTCACCGGGCCCCGGGCTCGATCGGCCAGCGCCAGACACCGGGGCGCGTGTTTCCGGGCAAGAAGATGGCCGGTCATCTGGGCGCTGCCACGGCCACGTGCCTTAACCTCGAGGTGATGCAGGTGGACGCCGAGCGCAACCTGCTCATGGTCAAAGGCGCCATTCCCGGACCCAAGGGCCAGGACGTGGTGATCCGCCCGAGCGTGAAGGCCAAAACGAAAAAAGACACAAAGAAATGATGAAACCGCAGATAAACGCAGATCTCAAACTAGATGGACGCAGATTAAATAAATCTATCTGCGTTCATCATAGAACAAATCCGCGTTCATCTGCGTTTCAAAAATAATATTATTGAGAGAATTATGAAAGTTACGGTTATGAACAATGCGGGATCGGCGTCGGAACTTCAGGTTTCCGATACGGTGTTTGCCGCGGACTTCAACGAGCCGCTGGTGCATCAGGTGGTGGTGGCCTATCAGGCGACCGGCCGCCAGGGCACGCGCAAGCAGAAGACCCGTTCTGAAGTGCGCGGCGGCGGCCGCAAGCCGTGGCGCCAGAAGGGCACCGGCCAGGCGCGTGCGGGAACGATTCGCAGTCCGTTGTGGCGCGGCGGTGGCAAGATTTTCCCGGCCTCGCCGGATGAGAATTTCACCCAGAAGGTCAACCGCCAGATGTATCGTGGCGCGCTGCGCTCGATTCTGTCCGAGCTGCTGCGCCAGGGCCGGTTGGTCACGGTCGCCGAATTCAAGGTGGATCAGCCCAAGACCCAGGCGCTGTTGGAAAAACTCAAGAAGCTCGAGATGCCGGATGTGTTGATCGTGACCGATGCGCCGAATAACAACCTGGTCCTGGCGGCGCGCAATCTGCCGGGCGTGGATGTGCGGATGGTCGGCGCCGCCGATCCGGTGAGCCTGATCCGTCACGCGAAAGTCATTCTGACGCAAGGCGCGGTCAAGAAGTTCGAGGAGATGCTGGCGTGAGCACTCGTGAAGAAAAGCTGTTTCAGGTGATTATTTCACCACACATCTCCGAGAAGAGTACGCGCCTGGCCGACAAGAACCGGCAGATGGTGTTCGAGGTGCGTCCCGATGCGACCAAGCCCGTGATCAAGCAGGCGGTGGAAAAGATGTTCAACGTCCAGGTGGAATCGGTGACGGTGACGAACGTGCGGGGCAAGCGCAAGGGCGGACGCAACGCCGGGCGCCGGCAGGACTGGAAGAAGGCCTATGTGCGATTGAAGCCGGGCCAGGACATCAATTTCGTCGGGCAGCAATAAAGAAATGATGAAAACGCAGATGGTTTCAGATTATCTGGTGTATCTGCGTTAATCTGCGTTACTAAATCCGCGTTCATCTGCGGTTACAGGAATATTTAAGAGAAAAGAAAATGGCACTGGTCAAGATGAAACCGACGTCGGCAGGTTCGCGCGCCATGGTCCGGGTGGTGAAGCCCGACCTGCACAAGGGTGCGCCGCACGCACGCCTGCTCGAAAAGAAGATTCGCGGCAGTGGCCGTAACAATTACGGCCGTGTCACGACGCGGCACCAGGGCGGTGGGCACAAGCAGCATTACCGTATTATCGATTTCAGACGCGACAAGGACGGAGTTCCGGGCCGTATCGAGCACCTGGAATACGATCCCAATCGCAGCGCGAACATCGCCTTGGTGCTGTATGCCGACGGCGAGCGCCGCTACATCATCGCCCCCAAGGGCGTGGAGGCCGGGGCTCAAATTCAGTCCGGCGCGGATGCCCCGATCAAGCCGGGCAACTGCCTGCCGCTGCGCAGTATTCCGGTCGGCAGCACCGTGCATTGCGTGGAGCTCAAGCAACGCGGCGGGGCGCAACTCGGGCGCGCCGCGGGCGCCGGCATACAGCTGGTGGCGCGCGATGGCGATTATGCCCAGTTGCGGCTGCGTTCGGGTGAGGTGCGCAAGGTGCACGTCGACTGCCGCGCCGTCATCGGCGAGGTCGGCAACGCCGAACACAGCCTGCGCAAGCTCGGCAAGGCCGGCGCGTCGCGCTGGCGCGGCATCCGCCCGACGGTGCGCGGCACCGCCATGAACCCGGTGGATCATCCGCACGGTGGCGGCGAAGGCCGCACCAAGGGCGGGCGTCATCCGGTCAGCCCCTGGGGTACGCCGACCAAGGGTTACAAGACGCGCGCGAACAAGCGCACCAATTCCATGATTGTTCACCGGCGTAAATAGAAAGTAATTGATTGTTGAACGCAGATGAATGCGGATGGTAAACAAGATGAACGCAGATGTTTATTTATAGATTCAATTCTATCTGCGTTTATCGCTGAAATTTATTAATCTGCGTTTATCTGCGTTAAAAGAGAAAATAGAGGTTCAGAACCGTGCCACGTTCAGTTAGAAAAGGACCATACGTTGATGCGCACCTCGCCACGAAGGTGGAGAAGGCGCGCATGGAAAGCAGCAAGAAGCCGATCAAGACCTGGTCGCGCCGCTCGACGATCACGCCGGATTTCGTCGGCCTGACGGTCGCGGTGCACAACGGACGGCAGCATGTGCCGCTGCTGATCACCGAGAACATGGTCGGCCACAAGCTCGGCGAATTCGCGGCGACCCGGACCTTCAAGGCGCACTCGGGCAACCGCAAAGTGACGACGGAAGAGACGACATAACGCCATGCAAGCCACTGCCATTCTGAAATATGTCCGGGTGTCCGCGCAGAAGGGACGCCTGGTGGCCGACCAGATTCGCGGTATGCCGGTCGCGCGCGCCCTGGAGCTGCTCCAGTTCAGCCCCAAGAAGGCGGCGGGACACGTGCGCAAGGTGCTCGAATCCGCCATTGCCAACGCCGAACACAACGAAGGCGCGGACGTGGATGAACTCAAGGTGGCCAGCATCCAGGTGGACGGCGGGCCGACGCTGCGGCGCTTCCATTCGCGCGCCAAGGGGCGTGGCGTGCGCATCCTCAAGCGCACCAGCCATATCACCGTGGTGGTGAGCGACGCGAAGAAACCGTCCAAGGCCGTGAAGAAGGAGAAAAGCTGATGGGCCAGAAAGTCAATCCGATCGGATTCCGCATGGGGATCAGCCGTGACTGGACCGCCAAGTGGTATGCCGGTACCAAGACCTATACCCAGAACCTGATCTCGGACATCGCGCTGCGCGATTATATCAAGGCGCGGCTCAAGAACGCCGCGGTGAGCACCATCGTGATCGAGCGCCCGGCCCAGAGCATCAGAATTACGGTGCACACGGCGCGTCCCGGCATCGTGATCGGCAAGAAGGGCGAGGACATTGAGAAGCTGCGCCAGGAATTGACCAAGCTGGCCGGCCGGCCGGTGCAGTTGGCGGTGGAAGAGGTGCGCCAGCCGGAACTGGACGCGCAGCTGGTGTCCGAGAACGTCGCCCAGCAGCTTGAAAAACGCATCATGTTCCGCCGTGCCATGAAGCGCGCGGTGACCAACGCCATGCGCCTGCGCGCGCTGGGGATCAAGATCATGGTCGCCGGCCGCCTGAACGGTTCCGAGATCGCGCGCACCGAGTGGTACCGCGAAGGCCGCGTGCCGCTGCACACGCTGCGCGCCGACATCGATTACGGTTTTTCCGAGGCCCACACGACCTACGGCAAGATCGGCGTGAAGGTCTGGATCTTCAAGGGCGAGGTGTTCGACAAGGACACCCCCAAGATGGAAGACGCCGAGGCTCAGAAGAAAGGGGCGGCGGTTTAAGATTATTGGAACGCGGATAAATCGCAGATTAATAACGCAGATCGACGCAGATAATTCAAAATCAATCTGCGTTCATCTGCGGTTAAAGAGATATAAAAGATGCTGCAACCGAAACGAACGAAATATCGCAAGCAGATGAAAGGCCGCAACCGCGGCCTGGCCCTGCGCGGCAACAAGGTGAGCTTCGGCGAATACGGCCTGAAGGCCACCACGCGCGGTCGCTTGACCTCGCGCCAGATCGAAGCCGCGCGCCGCGCGCTGACGCATTTCATCAAGCGCGGCGGACGTGTGTGGATCCGGGTGTTCCCGGACAAGCCGGTGAGCAAGAAACCGCTGGAAGTCCGCATGGGCAGCGGCAAGGGCAACGTGGAATACTGGGTGGCGCAGATTCAGCCGGGTGCCGTGCTGTACGAAATGGAAGGCATCAACGAGCAGGAAGCACGCGAGGCATTCAAGCTCGCCGCCGCCAAGCTCCCGGTCCGGACCGCGTTTGTGACCAGGACACTGTAGGCAGAATGACGATGAAGGCAAAAGATTATCGAGCGATGGAGGCCGCGGCGTGTCAGAAGGAAATGACTGACATGCTGCGCGAGCAATTCAACCTGCGCATGCAGAAGGCGACCGGACAATTGTCCAATACGGCGAATCTGACCAAGGTGCGGCGCAACATCGCGCGCCTGCGTACGGTCATGAACGAGAAGTCAGGATAAGGGCATGGGTGAACAGACGAAAAATGCGCGCTCGGCCACCGGCCGCGTGGTCAGCAACAAGATGAACAAGACGATTACCGTGCAGGTGGATCGCCGCATCCGGCATCCGTTGTACGGCAAGATCATCACGCGCCGCTCCAAGCTGCATGCGCACGATGAAGGCAACGAGTGCAAGGAAGGCGATCTGGTGGTTATCGAGGAATGCCGCCCGCTTTCCAAGACCAAGGCCTGGCGCCTGGTCAAAGTGCTGGAGCGGGCCCGGGAAGTCTGATGTCTCTCTCGGGGATGGTTGAAATCTCTCGCACTTTCGTCGAAGCAAAGTTTGTGTTCCCTCTCCCCTTTGGGGAGAGGGTTAGGGTGAGGGGCGCGGCGCTGACGCCTCTTCGTTTCAGGTTTCGCCCTCACCCCTTGCCCTCTCCCGCTTACGCGGGAGAGGGGGAGTCGGTCGGCTTCAAGCCGACAAAATCAAAAGCTATCGGCTTGAAGCCGGTAGTTGTTTAGTTGGGCCTTGTTTTTGGCCGGTTTTGATGCAAGTGATATAATCGCGCGTTTTCGCCCGGGGCGGAGGCGCCGTGTGGAGACAGGATAATGATCCAGATGCAAACCCTGCTGATGGTGGCCGACAACAGCGGGGCAAAAACGGTGCAGTGCATCAAGGTGCTGGGTGGTTCCAAGCGCCGCTATGCCGGCATTGGTGACGTGATCAAGGTCAGCGTGAAGGAAGCGATTCCGCGCGGCAAGGTCAAGAAAGGCGATGTCTACGACGCCGTCATCGTGCGTACCCGCAAGGGCGTGCGGCGCACGGACGGTTCGGTCATCCGCTTCGACACCAACGCGGCGGTGTTGCTGGATAACAAACGCGAGTTGATCGGTACCCGTATCTTCGGACCGGTGACGCGCGAGCTGCGCAGCGAGCAGTTCATGAAGATCATCTCGCTGGCGCCGGAAGTATTGTAAAATATTTTGGAACCACAGATGAACACAGATAAACACAGATCAAATTGGGTTTTGTTGTTCATCCGTGTTCATCCGTGTTCATCCGTGGTTTCAGAGATTATTTGAAGATTATTACCTATGCGCAAGATCAGAAAAGGTGACAAGGTGGCGGTGCTGGCCGGCCGCGACAAGGGCAAGCAAGGCACGGTCCTGCGCGTGCTCGAGGACAGCCGTGTGTTGGTCGAGAACGTGAACATGATCAAGCGCCACACCAAGCCGAACCCCAACAAGGGCGTGACCGGCGGTATCATCGACCGTGAAGCGCCGATCCACGTGTCCAACGTGGCCCTGTTCAACCCGGCGACGGGCAAGGGCGAGCGCGTGGGACTGCGGACCATGCAGGACAAGAGCAAGGTGCGGTATTTCAAGAAGAGCGGCGAAGTCGCCGACGTGAAATAAGGTTTGATTTTTATATATTTTTTTGGAACCGCTGATGAACGCAGATTAACGCAGATGAAAGTGTCTATTTTGTTTTTCTTTAAATTGTTTATCCGCGTTCATCTGCGTTAATCTGCGGTTTCAAAGATATTAATTTTAATTTATTGAATCATATGGCAAGACTTAAGCAACATTACCGGGAAAGCGTGTTGCCCGCGTTGCAGGCCAAGTTCGGCTACCAGAACGTGATGCAGGTGCCGCGGATCACCAAGATCACCCTCAACATGGGGGTGGGCGAGGCCATGGCCGACAAGAAGGTGATCGATAACGCCGCCAATGACATGACGCTGATCAGCGGCCAGAAACCGCAAATCACGCGTGCGCGCAAGTCGATCGCCAATTTCAAGGTGCGCGAGAACTGGCCGATTGGTTGCAAGGTCACGTTGCGCGGCGCGCGCATGTACGAATTTCTCGACCGGCTGATCAGTGTCGCGATCCCGCGCATCCGCGATTTTCGCGGCCTGCCGTCACGTTCGTTCGACGGGCGCGGCAATTATTCGCTCGGCATCAAGGAACAGATCATTTTCCCCGAGATCGATTTCGACAAGGTCGATGCGATCCGCGGAATGGACATCACCATCGCCACCAGCGCCAAGACCGACGACGAAGCGCGTGCGCTGCTGCAGGCTTTCAACTTTCCGTTGCGCAGTTGAGGATTTTTGCATGGCCAAGAGAAGCATGATCAATCGTGACAAGAACCGCACGGCGCTGGTTGCCAAGTACGCCGCCAAGCGCGCCGAATTGCGCGAGAAGGTAAAGAACGTGAAGCTGTCCGACGAGGAGCGGCACGCGGCCATGATCGCACTGCAAAAACTGCCGCGCGATTCGAGCTACATCCGCCGCCGCAACCGTTGCAGCCTGACCGGGCGCCCGCGCGGTTATTACCGCAAATTCGGGCTGTCCCGCAGCAAACTGCGCGAGATCATGATGCGCGGCGAAGTGCCGGGCGTGGTCAAGGCGAGCTGGTGAACAACAGTAGCAAGTGGCAAGTAGCAAGTTACAAGGATGAAAATTCTTTTCTTGCTACTTGCTACTTGATAACTTGGAACTGATTTTATGATGACCGATCCGATTGCCGACCTGCTGACCCGCATCCGTAACGGCCAAATGGCCGAGAAGGTGAGCGTGCGTATCCCCGCTTCGCGGCTCAAGCTGGCGGTCGCCAAGGTATTGCAGGATGAGGGTTATATCGAGGCCTGCCGTGAAGTCACTGATGACGGCCGGCCGCTGATCGAGGTTGCCCTGAAATATCACGATGGGCAGCCGGTGATCGAACGCCTTGAGCGCGTAAGCACCCCCGGACTGCGCCGGTATGAAGGCAAGAACAAGCTGCCGCGCGTAAACGGCGGCATGGGTGTGGCGATCGTCTCCACCTCCCAGGGCATCATGTCCGACCGCGCCGCCCGCAAGGCCGGCCTGGGCGGCGAAATTCTGTGCATCGTTGCATAAGAGTATTGAACCATGTCACGAATCGCGAAAAATCCGGTGGCTGTCCCGAGTGGCGTGCAGGTAGCGCTGGCGGGCGCCAAACTCAGCGTCAAGGGTCCCAAGGGGAACCTGGAGCATGAGATGCACCCGTTGGTGAAGGTAATGCAGGAGGGCAACCTGCTTAAGTTCCAGCGCACCAATGACTCGACGCTGGCGCGTGCCGTTTCCGGCACCACGCGGGCGCTGGTGAACAACATGGTTAACGGCGTGGCCAAGGGTTTTGAGAAGAAGCTCACCATCATCGGCGTCGGTTATCGCGTCGCGGTGCAGGGCAAGAAGCTCAACCTGACGCTGGGTTACTCGCATCCGATCGTATACGACGTCCCCAACGGGATCACCATTGAAGCACCGGACCAGACCAATCTCGTGATCAAGGGCGCGGACAAACAGCTGGTGGGTCAGGTAGCCGCCGAAATTCGCGCGTACCGCTCACCCGAGCCATACAAGGGCAAGGGCGTGCGCTACGTCGATGAAATAGTAGTGAAGAAGGAAGCCAAGAAGAAATGAAAAACGGCGTGGTTTGTCTTTATACTTCGTTGCGGCTTGTCTGCGCTGCTCACGTACTATCGTGTACGCTGCGCTGCTTGACTGCGCCGCGCCTCGTCTAAAGCCAAACCACTTGTTTTTCACAGGCTTGGAATTGGGTAAACGCATACTATGAAAAAAGAGATCAATCCGCGTCAGCGCCGGGCGCGGCGTATCCGGCGGAAAATCATCGGCCTGCAGGCCGATCGCCTGTGCGTGCATCGCACTCCACGTCATATCTACGCCCAGATCATCGACAAGACGGGCGGGAAGGTGCTGGCATCCGCCTCCACGCTCGAGGCGGATGTGCGTGGCCAGATCAAACACGGCGGTAACGTCGAGGCGGCAAAACTGATCGGCAAGCGCATTGCCGAAAAAGCGAAGGGTGCGGGCATCACGCGCGTCGCGTTTGACCGCTCCGGCTTCAAGTACCATGGGCGCGTGAAGGCGCTGGCCGACGCGGCGCGCGAAAACGGTTTGGAATTCTGAGGACGATATCGTGGCAGCTTTCAGCGAATCCGAAAAACGCAGCGACAATTTGCAGGAAAAACTGATCAGCGTCAGGCGCGTGGCCAAGGTCGTCAAGGGCGGCCGGATTTTCGGCTTTTCCGCGTTGACCGTGGTCGGTGACGGCGCCGGTCGCATCGGCATCGGCCGTGGCAAGGCGCGTGAAGTTCCGGCGGCGGTCAGCAAGGCCATGGAAAACGCGCGCCGCAACATGATGAAGGTCCAGCTCAAGGGGCCGACCCTGCATCACGCGGTTATCGCCGCTCATGGTGCTTCCAAGGTTGTGATCAAGCCGGCTTCGGTCGGCACGGGCATCATCGCCGGCGGTGCCATGCGCGCGGTGTTCGAGGTCGTGGGCGTGCACGACGTGCTCGCCAAATGTCTCGGTTCGCGCAATCCGGTGAACATGGTGCGTGCCACCGTGAAAGGCCTGCAGGCCATGCACAGTCCGGAATCGGTCGCGCGTAAGCGCGGTAAACGAGTGGAAGAAATTCTGGGTTAAGAGGCGATCCATGCCAGCAAGTCCGAAATCTGGAAAGAAGTTGCGCGTGACGCTGCTCAAGAGCCCGTTCGGCACCGGCAAGGGCCACATGGCCACGGTGCGCGGCCTGGGTCTGCGCCGTCAGCGGCACAGCGTGGAGCTGGAAGACACACCGGCCGTGCGCGGGATGATCAACAAGGTCGCCTATATGGTGAAGGTCGAAGAGGTTTTTTAACGCAGATAAACGCGGATTTATTTTTTATGATGAACGCAGATTAAATCAGGCAAAGCAGAAACATGAATACCCGCGTTAATCCGCGTTCTTAATCTGCGTTAATCTGCGTTCCAAGAGAATACAAGCTATGACTATGCAATTGAATACGATGAAGCCGGGCCGCGGCGCCAAGACCGCCGTCAAGCGTCTCGGACGCGGCGGCGGTTCGGGTCTCGGCAAGACCGCTGGCCGCGGCCACAAGGGCCAATCCGCGCGTGCCGGCGGTTATCACAAGATTGGTTTTGAAGGCGGCCAGATGCCGATTCAGCGGCGCCTGCCCAAGCGCGGTTTCCGTTCCGCCATGAAGGGTCAGACCGCCGAGGTTCGGTTGCAGGAATTGGGAAAACTTGAGGATGCCGTCATCGATCTGGCTGCACTCAAGAAGGCCAACATTATTTCGTCGCAGGCGGAACAGGCCAAGGTTTATCTTTCCGGCACGTTGGAGAAGCCGGTGACGCTGCGCGGTATCCGCTTGACCAAGGGTGCACGCGAGGCGGTGATGAAGGCCGGCGGGAAGGTCGAGGATTGAGGTAATGAAGCCCTACTTCGCTCGTCTTGTCATGATAATGAAGCCCTACTCGCTTCGCTCGTTCGTCTATTCATATGAATAGTCCGGCGGGAAGTTTCGGCGGGCTCGCGGGCTTGGGCAAGCTCACGGAGCTGCGGCAGCGGATCTTCTTCGTCCTGGGGGCATTGATCGTATACCGCATCGGTACTTATATCCCGGTGCCGGGTATCAACCCCGTGGCCCTGGCCAAGATGTTCGAGGGCACGCAGAGTTCGATCGTCGGATTGTTCAACATGTTTTCCGGCGGCGCCTTGGAGCGGTTCTCGCTGTTCGCGCTGGGGATCATGCCGTACATCTCGGCGTCCATCATCATGCAGCTGATGTCGTCGACGATCCCGACGCTGGAGCAGCTGAAGAAGGAAGGCGAGAGCGGACGCCGCAAGATCACGCAGTACACCCGTTACGGCACGGTGGTGTTGGCAACTTTCCAGGCGCTCGGCATCGCCATCGCCCTGGAGAGCCAGACCACGGCCGGCATGCCGGTGGTGATCGCGCCGGGAGTGGGCTTCAAGCTGATCACGGTGATTTCGCTGGTGACCGGCACCATGTTTTTGATGTGGCTAGGCGAACAGGTGACCGAGCGCGGGATCGGTAACGGCATCTCGATCCTGATTTTTGCCGGCATCGTCGCCGGATTACCGGGGGCCATCGCGCATACGCTGGAACTGGCCAGCCGCGGCACCTTCCAGCCGTTGTTCGTGCTGACGTTGTTCGCGGTCGCGCTGGGCGTTACGGCGTTCGTGGTGTTTGTGGAGCGTGGCCAGCGGCGCATTACCGTGAATTACGCCAAGCGTCAGCAGGGACGGCGGGTGATGGCGGGCCAAACCAGCCACCTGCCGCTCAAGGTCAACATGGCGGGCGTGATCCCGCCGATCTTTGCCTCGAGCATCATTCTGCTCCCAGCCACGGTGGTGAGCTGGTTCGGGCAGGCCGAGGGCATGGACTGGTTGCGCAACATCGCGACGACCTTGTCGCCCGGCCAGCCGATTTACGTGATTCTGTATGCGTCGGCGATCGTGTTCTTCTGTTTCTTCTATACCGCCCTGGTGTTCAATCCCAAGGAGACGGCGGAGAACCTGAAGAAGTCCGGCGCATTCATCCCGGGCATACGCCCGGGCGAGCAGACGGCCGGCTATATCGACGGGGTGATGTCGCGGCTGACTCTGGGCGGTGCGGTCTATGTGACGCTGGTGTGCCTGCTGCCGGAGTTCATGATCGTGAAGTGGAATGTCCCGTTTTATTTCGGGGGCACCTCATTGTTGATCGTGGTGGTGGTGTGCATGGATTTCATGGCCCAGGTGCAGGCACGGCTCATGTCGCGCCAGTATGAGAGCCTGCTGCGCAAGGCCAACCTGACCGGCGGGATGGGGTTGCCGCGGTAACCCGGTAATGTTTTTTTAACGCAGATAGACGCGGATTTATATTGTTGATGAACGCAGATTGAATCAGGTGGACCGGAAATATCCGCGTTAATCTGCGGTTTTAATCTGCGTTTATCCGCGTTCCAGAAAATAGTATTGGAGAGTAGTCATGAAAGTAAGGGCGTCGGTCAAGAAAATGTGCCGTAACTGCAAGATCGTGCGGCGCAAACGCGTGGTGCGGGTGATCTGTTCGGATCCGACCCACAAACAGCGACAGGGCTGAGACCCGCGCTAAATACTTGATTTCTACCGGATGAATCAGTACCCTTGCGCGTTTTCCCGCGCTTGGGCGCGGCAGGAGAGACAGGCGAAATGGCCCGAATTGCAGGCATCAATCTTCCGAACCAGAAGCATATCTGGGTTGCTTTGACGTCGATCTACGGGATCGGCAATACGCGTGCGCGCGACATTTGCGCCGCCACTGGCGTAGCGACATCCACCAAGGTAAAGGACCTGACCGACGCGGAAGTGGACAAAATTCGCAATGAAGTAGCGAAAATCACGGTGGAAGGCGATCTGCGCCGCACCATGTCAATGAGCATCAAACGCCTCATGGACATGGGCAGCTACCGCGGCATGCGTCACCGCCGGGGATTGCCGGTACGCGGTCAGCGGACGCGGACCAACGCCCGCACCCGCAAGGGGCCGCGCAAGAGCGTCATCCGCGGCACCGGCAAACCAACGAGCGAATAGCACACGGAACACTGAATCATGGCTACCAATCCAGCCGCACCTGAATCCACCGCGAGCGCGCCGGCCAAGGCCAAGAAGCGCGTGAAGAAAAGCGTTTCGGAAGGCATTGCCCATATCCACGCTTCCTTTAACAACACCATCATTTCCATCACCGACCGTCAGGGCAATGTGCTGTCATGGTCAACCTGCGGCAATAATGGCTTCAAGGGTTCGCGCAAGAGCACGCCGTTCGCCGCCCAGGTGTCGGCCGACAAGGCAGGGCGTGCGGCGCAGGAATATGGTGTGCGTTCACTGGAAGTGCATGTGAAAGGTCCGGGACCGGGACGCGAATCCGCCGTGCGGGCGCTGCATGCCCTAGGGTTCGAAATCGCCAATATCATCGACGTGACGCCGATGCCCCACAATGGGTGCCGTCCGGCCAAGCGGCGTCGCGTGTAAATTCATAACGGAGAGATCAACTCAGTGGCACGTTACATCGATTCCAAATGTCGTCTCTGCCGGCGCGAAGGCGGCAAGCTGTTCCTGAAAGGCGAGAAATGCTTCACCGAGAAGTGTCCGGTGGAAAAACGCGCCTATGCCCCCGGCCAGCACGGCCAGCAGAAGAGCCGCCTGTCCGATTACGGCAGGCAATTGCGCGAGAAGCAGAAACTGCGCCGCATCTACGGTATTCTCGAGCGTCAGTTCGAGAATTACTACAAAGAAGCCGCGCGCCACAAGGGTTCGACCGGCGAGGATTTGCTGAAGATGCTCGAATCCCGTCTGGATAACGTGGCCTATCGCATGGGGTTCGGCATTTCCCGGGCCGAGGCCAGGCAACTGGTGCGACACAATGCCGTGCGCGTGAACAGCCGGCGCGTCAACATCCCGTCCTACCAGGTCCGGCCGAACGACCTCATCGAGATTTCCACCTCGGCGCAGGAGCAGTTGCGCATCAAGGCCGCGCTCGAGGCGGCCGGCCAGCGCGGGATTCCGGAATGGCTGGATGTCGATGTCAAGGCCATGAAAGGCACGTTCAAGAGCGTGCCGGAACGCAGCGACTTGCCGTCGGACATCAACGAAAGTCTCGTCGTAGCGCTTTATTCGAAGTAACGTAATCCTTATCTTAGCGAGGACGCTATCATGCAGAGTTCTGCAACCGAATTTCTGAAGCCGCGTCTGGTGGACGTGCAGACGCTATCTTCCACGCACGCGAAAATCACGCTGGAGCCGCTCGAACGCGGTTTCGGCTACACACTCGGCAATGCGCTGCGGCGCATCCTGCTCTCCTCCATGCCGGGGAGTGCGATCACCGAGGTGAAGATTGATGGCGTGCTGCATGAGTACTCCACCATGGAGGGCGTGCAGGAGGATGTGATCGAGATTTTGCTCAATTTCAAGACGGTCGCGCTGCGCATGCACGGCCGTGACGAAGTCACGCTGAAGCTGAGCAAGAAAGGACCCGGCGTTGTCACGGCCGGCGACATCCAGCTGGAACATGACGTGGAAGTGGTGGATCCGAAGCACGTGATCGCCACCCTCACCAAGGACGGAACGCTGAACATGGAGCTCAAGGTGAACCGTGGGCGCGGCTACCAGCCGGTCACGGCGCGCGGCGCCGGAACCGAGGCCCGTACCATCGGCGTCATGCAGCTCGATGCCTCCTACAGCCCGATCCGCCGCGTGGCCTATACGGTCGAAAACGCGCGCGTGGAACAGCGCACCGACCTCGACAAGCTGATTCTCGACATCGAAACCAACGGCGCCATCAACCCGGAAGAGGCGGTGCGGCGCGCGGCCAACATCCTGCAGGACCAGATATCCATTTTCGTCGACCTCAAGAGCCCCGAGACCAAGGCGGAGGAGAAACACAAGCCCGAAATGGATCCGCTGCTGCTGCGTCCCGTGGACGATCTCGAGCTCACGGTGCGTTCGGCCAACTGCCTCAAGGCCGAAAACATTTTCTATATCGGCGATCTCATCCAGCGCTCCGAGTTCGAGCTGCTCAAGACGCCCAATCTCGGCAAGAAGTCGCTCACCGAGATCAAAGACGTTCTGGCCCAGCACGGCCTGTCGCTCGGCATGAAGCTCGAAAACTGGCCGCCGGCTTCCCTGAAGGACATGGAAAAAACCCCGGAGATGGGTTCCGCCACCTGAAGAGTAAGGCATGTAAGAATTTTGAAACGCAGATGAACGCGGATAGTTACGCAGATAAACGCAGATAATTTTGAGCGGAAACACCTGGTTCAGGCTTTTATTTTCGGATTTGTCTGCGTCCATCCGGATTTTTCATCTGCGTTTATCTGCGGTCCCAGTGATTTTTAGAGGGTTTCATAATGCGTCACCACAAAAGCGGCCGTAAACTCAATCGCACCAGCAGCCACCGCGTGGCGATGTTCCGCAACATGGCGGTTTCATTGCTGCGCCATGAGCAACTGGTGACCACGCT
The DNA here is from genome assembly GCA_001785195.1 of Candidatus Muproteobacteria bacterium RIFCSPHIGHO2_12_FULL_60_33. Lineage (GTDB taxonomy): Bacteria > Pseudomonadota > Gammaproteobacteria > Acidiferrobacterales > Sulfurifustaceae > Sulfuricaulis. Next base: position 5,919 of record MFTB01000072.1, on the reverse strand, counting down.
GCCCAAGGCGAAAGAGCTGCGGCGCGTGGCCGAGCCGCTTATCACGCTGGCCAAGACTGCCTCGCTCGCCAACCGGCGTCTGGCCTATTCCCGCCTGCGCGATCGCGATATGGTCGGCAAGCTGTTCGATGACCTGGGCGTGCGTTTCAAGGACCGTCCGGGCGGTTACCTGCGCATCCTCAAGACCGGTTACCGGCGTGGCGATGCCGCGCCCATGGCGCTGGTGCAACTGACCGAACAACGTGTCGCCGACGCGGTGGCCACGGAGACGGCAGGCGCAGCGGCGGCCAAGAGCAAGGCCAAGAAGAGCACGACCCGGAAGCAATCCGCCAAGGGCAAGCAGACATCCAAAGCCACTGCGGAGTAACGGCAGTTCGTCTTGCCTAAAAAAGCCGGGCATGCCCGGCTTTTTTATTTGATGTGTCGTGCGAGACAATAAGGCAGGCGCGCCATGATTGTCCTGTTTACCGATTTCGGCCTCACCGACCCCTATGTCGGTCAGCTGCATGCCGTGCTTGCACGCGAGGCGCCGGGCGCGCCGGTCATCGACCTGTTTCATTCCGTGCCTGATTTCAACATCCGTGCCGGCGCCTATTTGCTGCCGGCCTATGCCCGTGAATTCCCGCCGGGCACGGTTTTCGTCTGTGTCGTCGACCCGGGCGTGGGCAGCGGGCGCCGTGCGGTCATGCTCAAGGCGGACAAGTGCTGGTATGTCGGTCCGGACAACGGCCTGTTCGAGATGGTGCAGCGGCGTGCCACCGAATATGAATGCCGCGCGATCCGCTGGCGTCCTCCCGGGATGTCCGCCAGTTTCCACGGACGCGATCTGTTCGCCCCCGTCGCCGCACGACTGGCCCGCGGGGACATGCCGGATGCCGAGCCGGCCGGGCTGACGCTCCCGCCCGATGCGCCTTGGCCGGATGACTTGGCGGAAATTCTCCATATAGATCATTACGGTAATGGTATTAGTGGCCTGCGTGCCGAGTCAGTGCCGGTGTCACGAGCAATTCGTATCGGCAGGGAAGTGTTAAAATACGCGCAGGTTTTTTCGGATGTGCCGCCGGGTACGGCATTCTGGTACCAGAACTCCAACGGACTGGTCGAGATTGCCGTCAATGGTGGCAGCGCGGCGGTGCGGCTTGGTTTCAAACCTGGTGATCCGCTCACGCTGACACAGCCATGACAATCATATGAAAGAATGGAGCCTACAGAAGCGGGTATTGTTTCTGGCCCTCGCCCCGCTTACCGTGGCGGTGCTGCTGTTGTCGCTGCATTTTACCAATGCCCGCATCCAGGACCTTGAAGAGGCCCTGCGTAACCGTGGCCAGACCATCGCCACGCAACTGGCGGCGATCAGTGAAGATGCGTTTTTATCCGGCAATCGGAAGAAGCTCGCCCGCTTCGTACAATCGACCTTGCAGGAGAAAAATGTCCTGGCGGTGACGGTTACCGACATGAAGGGCAACATCCTGGCGCATGCCTCCGAGACCCCTGACAAGAGCAAGCCTCCGCCTCTGGCGGAAAGCTCACGCTACAAACTTCTGGCGCCGGTCTATTACAGCGAGGAAGCCGGTGACGCGAGGCCGGGCGGGGGGGCCGCCACGGCCTCGAAAAAACAGACGGGCTGGGTGACGGTCCAGCTTTCCAGCGCGGCGCTGCAAACGGAGCAAAACAAAATCCTGTTTCAGAGCCTGTTCATCGTCCTTCTGGGTCTGGTGGTGACCATCGTGTTTGCCTTGCGCATGGCGCGTGGCGTGACACGGCCCGTGATCTCCCTGACCCATGCGGTGGAGAAAATAAAAAACGGCGTGCTCGATTATCGGGTGTCGACGCAATCGGGCGGCGAAGTGGGTCGGCTGGAGGACGGCATCAATGCCATGGCGGCGGCTTTGCAGGAGGCGCGCGACCGGGAGAAGAAACGTTCGGAGGACGCGCTACTTCTGGAAAAGGTGCGCGCGCAGGTGACGCTCGAGTCCATCGGCGACGGGGTCATCACCACCGATGCCGCAGGCCGGATTGTGTACATGAATCCGGTCGCGGAACAATTCACCGAATGGAAGGGCGACCTGGCTCAGGGGAAGCCCTTGAGCGAGGTATTCAAGATTTTTGACGAGGAGTCCAATCGCCTCGAGGAATACCCCATTCATTATTGCCTCAGGGAAGGTCGCACCATCCGCCACGACAGCCATCACCTGTTGATGAGCCATGAAGGCGGCAAGATCGAAATCCAGGATTCCGCCGCGCCGATCCGCGACCGGGACGGGGCGATTCTGGGCGCGGTGGTGGTATTTCATGACGTGACGGAAATCCAGGGCATGGCGCGGCACATGGCCTTTCTCGCCTCGCGCGATCCGCTCACGGGACTCCTGAACCGGCGCGAATTCGAGTCACGCCTGCAGCACGTGCTGGACAGCGCGCGCGCCGGGGCGCGCACGCACGCGCTGCTTTATCTCGACCTTGACCAGTTCAAGATCGTGAACGATACCTGCGGTCATGTCGCGGGCGATGAATTGCTCAAGCAGCTGGCGAGTCAACTGCAAAAGGAAATCCGCGCCAGCGACATGCTGGCGCGCCTGGGAGGCGACGAGTTCGGCGTCATCCTCGAGGACTGTTCGATCGACAAGACCGAGCAGATCGCCGACCTGTTGCGCCAGTCCGTCAAGGATTTCCGGTTCATGTGGGAGAAGCGCGCATTCGAGATCGGCGTTTCCATCGGCCTGGTTCCGATCTCGCGCGACAGCGGCGGTCTGACGGAAGTGCTGAGCGCCGCCGACTCCGCCTGTTATATCGCCAAGGACCGTGGACGCAACCGCATCCACATCTACCAGCCGGACGACCGGGCGTTTGCCCAGCGGCGCGGCGAGATGCAGTGGGTGCACCGGCTGCGCCAGGGCCTGGAAAACAACAGCTTCGATCTCTATTGCCAGGCCATCGTTCCGCTGCGGGACGGGATGAAACAACCCGGCACATTCCATGAAATCCTGGTGCGCGTGCAGGACGAGGACTTCGTGCTGCCTGCGGCATTCATCCCGGCCGCCGAGCGCTACCATCTGATGCCGTCCATCGACCGCTGGGTGATACGGACGGTGTTCACCATGCTGGAAAAATATCAGGCGCAGACAGGAAAGAGCGACAAGACCGGCGGCGCGCTGTTCGCCGTCAATCTCTCCGGCCAGTCCCTCGGGGATGAACAATTTCTCGAGTTTGTCATGCAGCAATTTTCCCAGCACCGGGTCGACCCGCGCAGTATCTGTTTCGAGATCACCGAAACCGCCGCCATTGCCAACCTGGCGCGCGCGCGCGATTTCATCGCGCGGTTCAAGCACATGGGCTGCCGTTTCGCGCTCGATGATTTCGGCTCGGGGTTGTCTTCTTTCGGTTATCTCAAGAGTCTGACCGTGGATTATCTCAAGATCGCCGGCGATTTCATCGAAGGCATGCTCGACGATCCCCTGCACCGTGCCATGGTGGAGGCCATCAACCAGGTCGGGCACGTCATGGGGCTCATCACCATCGCCGAGTCGGTCGAGAGCCAGGCCCTGATCGACACGCTGCGTGAAATCGGCGTGGACCACGCCCAAGGGCACGGCATCGACACGCCCAAGCCGCTGTATCAGGTGCTGCAGTTGCCGGAACAGGAATGGGATACGGTGCGCACGCACGCGGGTGGAATGGCCGGCTGATTGGTCTCGCGCCGCCTCAGTCCAGGCATTACGGTTCATCCCCACGCGCGTGGGGAACACGCCGCGCTGACGTTTCAATCCTCTCCCGCTCCGAGGAGCGGGAGCTGCTCCTCGAATCTCGCCCCGCGCCACTGCGCTAGACATGGAACTCCATCCGCGCGAAGATATTTCTCCAGAAAGCTTCAAACTCAGGGAGCCATGACCGAATGAAATACCCCCCGATCAAGGCCGCCGCGCTGATGAAGCTGGACGGCCGCGAGCCGATACCCTACAACTGTTCGACCGCGAAGGCATCCCGGAAAACACGCAGGCGCTTAAAACCTTCTGCCCGCGCGTCCGGCACGTCGAAACCGGAATCTTCCCCAGCGCGATAACCACTGTGCGCTCGCCCGCCGACGTCGTGCAGCTCACCGCGCCGGTCCGCCGCGAATCGCGGCAGAATACATATAGTGGTACAGGCGGGCCGGCAAAACAAATCCGCAGGGTTTCGCGCCATTTCGAGTGTCCACCGGGCGTGATTTATCGACTGCGGCGATCATCATCGGGCAACACGCGGCGCGGAAGGGCGTGCTACAAGTCTGCGAAAGGCAGCGCCACGACGCCGCCTCCGAGCGGCAGCGTGACATCGCCCGTATGCACGACAAATCCATCCGGGCGCGCTTTTCGGACAGATTCTCGAAATCTCAAAATCCCCCGGGCCATGGCGGGCGACGGAGTAGCCGTGGTCTTTACTTCCAAGGGAAGCAAACCCTTCGGCGTTTCAATGACTAGGTCCACTTCATCGCCGGTCGAGGTGCGCCAAAAATACAGGCGCGGCTCCGCTCCACGATGCAGGAATGATTTGAATACTTCGATCACCACCGCGGTTTCGGCGATGGCGCCGGCCATCGGGCCCGCCGCCGCATGAGCCGGATCGCGGATGCCGGCGAGATAACACAACAGGCCGGTATCGGTGAAATAGATCTTCGGCGTCTTCACGAGACGCTTGCCCGCGTTCGCATGATAGGGGCGCAGGATCAAAATTTGATGCGTGGCCTCCAATACGGAAATCCACGCCTTCACGGTGTTGGTGGCAAGGCCGAGGTCGCGGCCCATCTCCGTGAAATTGATGAGCTGGGCGCTGCGCGCGGCCAGCGCGCGCAAGAAAACCTGGAACTGCGTCAAGTCGCCTACTTGGCGCAAAGTTCGTACATCACGCTCAAGATAGGTCTGGATGTAACTTCCGTACCAGAGCGCGATGTCGCGCCGGGGTTCCGAGGCCGGTTCGGGAAATCCGCCGCGTAGCGCCGCAGCCCAGAAGGCGTCCGGCCGGCCTTTGGACGCGGCGCCGGGACGCGCTCTTCGTTCCCACGGCGGCAACGCCGCCGGCTGGCCCACCAACTCCCGATGCGACAGAGGCAAGAGGTGCAGCACGGCGGCACGCCCCGCGAGCGATTCGGCCACCTGCTGCATGAGCAAAAGATTTTGGGATCCGGAGAGCAAGTATTGGCCCTTGAGCGAGCGCCTTGCGTCGATGCGCTCCTTGATGTAGGGCAACAGGTCGGGGGCGTACTGAATCTCGTCCAGAATCACCGGCGGCCGCCACAGATCGAGGAACCCCCTGGGGTCCGCCGTGGCGGCGGCCCGCACATCCGGCGGCTCGAGTGACACGTAACCGAGGCGCTTGCCAAAGACATGGCGTAACAGCGTGGTCTTTCCCGACTGGCGCGGCCCCGTCAGCACCACGGCGGGAAATTCCCGTGCGGTCTTCCGCAGAACAGGCTCCAGGGTGCGCGGCAGGTAGGTGGTCATATTGTGCAATTATGCATTTAGAATGCACAATTGCAAGCATCCGACGAGTGGACCCACTATGGTTAGAGGCTATCTCAAAAATCCCTTGTTTTGCTCGTAGGGTGCGTCCCACGCACCAAGGGCTTCGTTTAAGCCATGAATTGGTGCGCAGGGCGCGCCCTACCGTTTTTGAGATAGGTTCTAGTGAACCTCAAGCCGCCGCCGGTGGCAAGCTGGATATATTTAAGGTGTCCGTAAGAAGGCTGCCTACCATCCTTTCAGTTCAGGCTGAAAGGATGGTTTCGGTTGGTTGACTTCGCGTGCCGGCCACGTTACGTTGATACAGTGTAGATACGACAGTTGAGGACTTCTTCATGAAAACCAAAGCCCAGAAGTGGGGAAACAGCCTGGCCGTGCGTATCCCGCGCGGTGTCGTTGAAGAGGTGGGGCTTAAACCTCACGATGC
>MFTB01000071.1 GCA_001785195.1 Candidatus Muproteobacteria bacterium RIFCSPHIGHO2_12_FULL_60_33 | reverse complement strand
CGACCGGGTGTGCATCTATATGCCCATGATCCCGGAGATTGCGGTCGCCATGCTCGCGTGTGCGCGCATCGGCGCGGTGCACTCGGTGGTGTTCGGCGGCTTCTCGCCGCAGTCGCTCAAGGACCGGATTCTCGATTCCGACTGCCGCGTGGTGATCACCGCCGACGAGGGCGTGCGCGGCGGTCGCAAGGTGCCGCTCAAGCACAACACCGACGAGGCGCTCGCCCAGTGTCCGAACGTGCACACCGTGATCGTGGTCCGCCACACTGGCGCCGACGTGCCGTGGAAGAACGGCCGCGACATCGTCTGCCAGGAGGCGCTCGCCAGGGCGTCCGCCGACTGCCCGGCGGAGGAGATGGACGCCGAGGATCCGCTCTTTATCCTTTATACCTCGGGCTCAACCGGTAAGCCCAAGGGCGTGCTGCACACCAGCGGCGGTTATCTCACCTACGCCGCCATGACCCACAAATACGTCTTCGACTACCACGATGGCGACATCTTTTGGTGCACCGCGGATGTCGGCTGGGTCACGGGCCACACTTATATAGTCTATGGGCCCCTGTGCATCGGCGCGACCACGCTCATGTTCGAGGGCATTCCCACTTATCCCGGCCCTTCGCGCTTCTGGGAGGTGATCGACAAGCACAAGGTCAACATCTTCTACACCGCGCCGACCGCGATCCGCGCGCTCATGCGCGAGGGCGATGCGCCGGTGAAAAAGACTTCGCGCGCCTCGCTGAAGCTGCTCGGTACCGTGGGCGAGCCGATCAACCCCGAGGCCTGGGAGTGGTACTACCACGTGGTCGGCGACGCGCGTGTGCCGGTCGTCGATACTTGGTGGCAGACCGAGACTGGCGGGATTTTGATTACGCCGTTGCCGGGCGCCACGAAGCTCAAGCCCGGTTCGGCGACGCGGCCGTTCTTCGGCGTCGTGCCCGGCATCGTCGACCTCGGCACCGGCAAGCTGCTGGAGGGCCCGGCGGAGGGCGCGCTGGTGATCCAGCGTCCCTGGCCGGGAATGATGCGCACGGTGTACGGCGATCACCAGCGCTTCGTCGATACCTACTTCAAAACCTACCCCGGCCTGTACTTCACCGGCGACGGCGCCAAGCGCGACCAGGACGGCTACTACTGGATCACCGGTCGCATCGACGACGTGCTCAACGTCGCTGGTCATCGCATCGGCACCGCCGAGGTCGAATCGGCGCTCGTACTGCATGAGGCCGTGGCCGAGGCGGCGGTGGTCGGTTTCCCGCACGACATCAAGGGCCAGGGCATCTACTGCTACGTCACGCTGATGAAGGGTTACGAATCCACCGAGGACCTGCGCAAGGCACTGGTGCAGCAGGTGCGCAAGGAGATCGGCCCGACCGCCACGCCCGATGTCATTCAATGGGCACCGAGTCTGCCCAAGACGCGTTCGGGCAAGATCATGCGCAGGATTCTCCGCAAGATTGCGGCGAACGAACTCGACAATCTCGGCGACACCACGACGCTGGCCGATCCTTCCGTGGTTGAGGACCTTGTCCGGAATCGCGCCGTGAAGTGATTAATCTGCATGAACGCTCTGGAATAAACGCAGAGGCCGCAGAGACGCGGAGGACGCAGAGGGTATTTGAGCTATCAATCCAAAAACTTTGCGATCTCTGCGCCTCTGCGATCTCCGCGTTAAATCGAGCATTTCAGGAAACGGTTGTGGTGGAAAATGTGGGACGATACGTTAGAATGAGCGGCCTCGTGTGAGGACGCCACGCGTCGAATCTCAAGGAAAAAGCTTGAATCAGTCCCGTCATAGCACGCCGGAAAGCGACGTCCTGGTGGATATCCGCGATATCCATTTTATGTACGGCGACCGGCCGATCCTGAAAGGCATCACGCTCCCCATCCGCCGCGGCAAGGTGACCGCCATCATGGGCGGCAGCGGCTGCGGCAAGACCACGCTGATGAATCTCATCGGCGGGCGCATCAAGCCGGGCCGCGGCACTCTCACGGTGGACGGCCAATCGGTGCCGGACCTCAGAACCAGGGAGCTTTTCGAACTGCGCAAGCGCATGGGCATGCTGTTTCAGACCGGCGCGCTGCTGACTGATCTTACCTTGTTTGAAAACGTGGCGTTTCCCATCCGCGAGCACACCAAATTGCCGGAGTCGATCCTGCGCAAGGTGGTACTGATGAAACTGGAGGCCGTGGGCCTGCGCGGCGCGCGCGACCTGATGCCATCGGAACTCTCCGGCGGCATGGCGCGGCGCGCGGCGCTGGCACGCGCGATCGCGCTGGAGCCGATGATGATCATGTACGACGAACCGTTCACCGGCCTCGACCCGATTTCCAAGGGCGTGATCGCCAAGCTCATCCGTGAACTCAACCAGAGTCTCGGCATCACCTCGATCGTGGTGTCGCACGACGTGGCCGAGACCTGCGCTATTTCCGATTATGCCTATCTTGTCGGTGACGGGCGGATTATCGGCGAGGGAACCCCGGCCGTGGTGCAGAAGTCCAAGTCCGAGCATGTCCGGCAGTTCATGGACGGGCTTCCCGACGGTCCGGTGCCGTACCAGTATCCGGCGGGCGATTACATCGAAGACCTGATGAAGAGCGCCGCATGAACACCCTGCGCATACTGGGAAGCATCGTGATCAACGCCGTCGAGCGTTTGGGTCGGGCCTCGATGTTCCTTTATGAAGTGCTTACCGGCTCGTGGGAACTCCTTCGACGCTTTTACCTTGTCGTGCAGCAGGTCTATGCCGTGGGCGTGCTCACGCTCCTTATTATTCTGGTATCGGGCCTGTTCGTCGGCATGGTGCTCGGGCTGCAGGGCTACAACACGCTGGTCAAATTCGGTTCGGCCAACTCGCTCGGCCTGCTGGTGGCCCTGTCGCTGGTGCGCGAGCTCGGCCCGGTGGTGACGGCGCTGCTGTTCGCCGGCCGCGCCGGTTCGGCGCTGACCGCGGAAATCGGTCTCATGAAAGCCACGGAACAACTCGCCGGCATGGAGATGATGGCGGTCAATCCGATCACGCGCGTGATCGCACCGCGCTTCCTCGGCGGCGTCATCGCCATGCCGTTGCTGGCGGCGCTGTTCTCCGCCATCGGCGTGCTCGGCGGCCACCTGATCGGCGTCGGGCTGCTCGGCGTGGACGCCGGCGCTTTCTGGTCGCAGATGCAGAACGGTGTCGACTATCGCGACGATATTCTGAATGGCGTCATCAAGAGTGCGGTCTTTGGCGTGGTGGTGAGCTGGATTGCGGTGTTCGAGGGCTATGACGCGGTGCCGACCTCGGAAGGCGTGGCAAGCGCGACCAACCGCACGGTGGTATATTCTTCGCTTGTGGTGCTGGGCCTGGATTTCATCCTCACCGCTTTGACTCTGGGAGAGGTCTGATCATGGTAGGCAGAAAAACACTGGAATTGTGGGTCGGCCTGTTTGTGGCGGCAGGGATCCTGGCGCTCGCGATGCTCGCTTTCAAGGTGGGTAACCTCACCTCGGCCGATGTGCTGGACAGATACCAGGTCAAGGGTCGCTTCGACAATGTCGGCGGACTCAAGGTCAAGGCGGCCGTGACCATGGCGGGTGTGCGGATTGGACGCGTTTCGGCTATTGGATTTGACAGCATCCGGTATCAGGCGGTGGTCACCATGGACATTGCCGGGAATTACATGAATATTCCCAAGGACAGCAGCGCATCCATTCTGACCTCGGGTCTTTTGGGCGATCAGTACATTGGTATCGAGCCCGGTGGCGACGAAGCGTATCTCAAGAATGGCGATGTTTTTCTGCGCACGCAGTCAGCGCTGGTGCTGGAGAAACTGGTCGGGCAGGTGATCTTCAACAAGGCCGGTGACAACTCACCACCCAAATAACATGTCGCAAGGAGTGTCCGTGAACAGAATTGCTTCCGCCATGCTGTTTCTGGTGTTGACGTTCCCTGCCTATGCCGCGGATGTCTCGCCAGACCTGGTGGCGCGCGAAACTACAGACAAGATTATTGTGCTGCTCAAGGCCAACAAGGACGCCTACAGCAAGGACCACAAGAAGCTTTATGCCATGGTGGATGAGCAGGTGCTGACGCACTTCGATTTCCGCGCCATGGCGCGCACGGTCCTCGGGCGTTACTGGCGCGGGGCGACGGAAGACCAGCGCGCGAAATTCACCACGGAATTCCGCGACCTGCTGGTGCGCACCTACGCCACGGCGCTGCTCAAATATAACGACGAGAAAATCGTTTACATGCCGTTCAGACTCAACCCGGACGACCGCACCGCGACGGTGAAATCCGAAGTCCGTCGCACGGAGGGCGGCCCGCCGATCGCGATCAACTACAGCTTCTATCGCACGGATGCCGGCTGGAAGGTGTATGACCTGACGGTCGAAGGCGCGAGCCTCGTGACGACCTACCAGTCCACCTACGCCGCGCGCGTCCAGAAGGAAGGTCTCGATGGTCTTATCGCGAGCCTGGCGCAGGACAACAAGGCCGCCACCACCGGCAAGACCGCTTCCAACGGCGGCAAGACGAGCGTCACCCGGTGAGCGAGAACGGTTTTGCGTCCCGCGGCGAAGGGGTATTCGCGATGTCCGGGCAATTGACGTTTCAGACCGTGCCGCAGTTTCAGGAACATGCCAACGCCTTGCTTCAGGACGGCGCGCAGCCGGTAACGATTGACATGCAGGGCATCACGCTGGCTGACAGCGCCGGGCTGGCGCTCATGATCGAATGGCTGCAACTGGCGCGTGCCGTGAAGCGCCAGCTCGTCTTTACCAACATTCCCGAGCAGGTGCGTCATCTCATACGCGTCAGTGGCCTCGAGCGTGTGCTTCTTGGTGAGGCGTGATGCGTAAGTCGTGAATGTTGTTCACGGCTCACGACTCACTACTTACGACTCACGGTGTGCCGTGTCAGCCATCTCGATCTCAGGGCTTAACAAGCATTACGCCAGGGTGCATGCCCTCCATGACATCGATCTGACGGTCGAGCGGGGGGAGTTCTTCGGCCTGCTCGGCCCCAACGGCGCGGGCAAATCCACCCTGATCAACATCGTGGCGGGACTGACCCGCTTCGATACCGGCCACGTGGCCGTGCTGGGCCATGACGTGGTGACGGCCTACCGGCAAACCCGCCGGCTCATCGGCGTGGTGCCGCAGGAGCTGGCTTACGATCCCTTTTTCAACGTGCGCGAAGTGCTGCGCATCCAGTCGGGTTATTTCGGCCTGCACAAAAACGACGCCTGGATCGACGAGCTGTTGGCGGCGCTCATGCTGACCGAAAAGGCCGGCGCCAACATGCGCGCGCTTTCCGGCGGCATGAAGCGGCGCGTAATGATTGCGCAGGCCCTGGTGCACCGGCCCGAGGTGGTAGTGCTGGACGAGCCGACGGCGGGCGTCGACGTCGAACTGCGCAAGTCGTTGTGGGCCTTTATCCGCCGCTTGCACCGTGAAGGCCACACTATTGTATTGACCACGCATTACCTGGAAGAGGCCGAGGCGCTGTGTGATCGCATCGCTATTCTGAATCACGGCAAGCTCATTGCGCTTGATACCAAGCAGGCGCTGCTGATGCGCGGCATTGGACATACGCGGCGGGTTTGCATCACCACCGAACAGCCGCTGGGAAGATTGCCCGAGACGCTGGAGAAAAAGGTGCGGCGGCAGGAAGGCAATCAGCTCGAGCTGCGGCTCGACAAGAGTACTGACTCCGTCATGGCCGTGCTCGATGCGCTGCGCGCGCACGGCGCGGTGATCACCGACCTCAACATGGAAGGCGCCGATCTCGAGGACGTGTTCGTGGAATTGACACAAACGCAAAAAGTATGATTACCGCATTTAATATTTTTGAAACGCGGATAGAAGTGGCGCAGGGATGCGCCGGTTACGGAGCTAAGGATGCAAACGCAGATGAAAAAGAGATAAACGCAGATCGACTCATATCAGTTCTTGATTTATCTGCGTTCATCTTAAAAATAAATCCGCGTTTATCTGCGGTTCCAAATTATTAATATGAATCTGATTGGACTCTATACCCTTTTCTGCAAGGAAGTACTGCGCTTCGGCAAGGTGCTGTTGCAGACCCTGATTGCACCGGTCATCACGGCCTTGTTGTACCTGCTGGTTTTTGGGCACGTGTTCGAGGGCCGGGTGCAGGCCTTCCCCGGCGTGAGTTACACCATGTTCCTGATCCCCGGTCTTGTGATGATGTCGGTGATACAGAATGCTTTTGCCAACAGTTCCTCGAGCCTTATCCAGTCCAAGGTCACGGGCAACATCGTGTTCATGATGCTCACGCCGCTGTCGCACCTGGAGTTTTTCCTGGCATTCGTACTGGCGGCGGTGGTGCGCGGAATACTGGTGGGCGTGGGAGTATATCTCGTGGCGTTGGTGTTCACGGCGGTGCCCATCAAACACCCGGGTTTCATTCTGCTGTTCATGTTCCTGGGCAGCGCCACCTTGGGCGCCATCGGCGTTATTGCCGGTATCTGGGCCGAGAAATTCGATCAGCTGGCCGGTTTCCAGAATTTCATCATCCTGCCGCTGTCGTTCCTCTCCGGGGTGTTCTACTCGATCCATTCGCTGCCCGAATTCTGGCAGAGGTTGTCGCACTTCAATCCGTTCTTTTACATGATCGACGGTTTCCGATACGGCTTCTTCGGGGTTTCCGACACCGCGCCCTCCGTCAGTCTCGCTATCGTGACGCTCTTTCTGGTGGTTTTATCCGGCATTACGCTCGTGCTGCTCAAGACCGGTTACAAGTTGCGCGATTGAAGGTGTATTGGCCGAGGCCTTTGTTCCAAGCCAGCGGGAACGAGGCGTCCGCCGCCCGGTTCATGACATCGTTTCACAGCACATCCGGCTGCCAGATCACGCCTGCTTTCTATCCCTTAAGGGTATATCTCTTGAAATGGCCCGAAGTGGTCGGATAATTAGGGCATGATGCAGCCGGATGACATCAAGCAGATGGTCGAAAGCGGTTTGCCGCGCGCGCGCGTGTCGGTGACCGGTGACGGCCATCATTTTGATGCGCGCCTTTCTCGCTTTGCATCCCGCGGCGCTCGAAAGTCCAGGGCCGCCATCCCTGGCGGCCCGCTCGGCGGGAAGACGGTCCAACGGACCGTCTTCACTGTTCCGCCTCGCCCCTGGCGCGCACCCCTGCGGGGCGCGCTGAGGCGCGTCCAATTTTGCTCCAGGCAAAATTGTGAGGCCGAGGTAATCTCCAGCAAGTTTGCCAGCAAGACCATGTTGCAACAACATCAAATCGTGTACCACACGCTGGGCGGAAAAATGGGCAACGAGATTCACGCACTGTCGCTGCGTACCCAGGCGTCGGCCGAGTGACGTACCGACCAGTTATATTCATTTACTGAAGCAATAAGAGGACGGCATGAACACACAGGACAGAATCCACCAGCAGCTTTCCGGCGATAAAATCGTGCTCTACATGAAGGGCACGCCCCAGTTCCCGCAGTGCGGTTTTTCGGCCAAGGCCACGCAACTGCTGGGTGCCTGCGGGGCCAAATACGCCAGCTACGACATATTGTCGGATCCCGAGATCCGTCAGGGCCTCAAGGAATACTCGAACTGGCCAACCTTTCCCCAGCTCTATCTCAACGGCGAATTGGTCGGAGGCTGTGATATCATGACCGAGCTGTTCCAGAAGGGCGAGCTTCAGAAATTGATTGCCAAGGCGATGGGTTAGGCCGGGGCAGCGCTGAATGCACAAGGCCGCCTTCTGGCGGCCTTTTTGTTTTTTGTCGATATGAAAATGAAACCGCCGATGTACGCAGATTAACGCGGATAAAAAGCAGATCGCGACAGTTGAAGCTTTCTATCTGCGTTCATCCGCGTTTATCTGCGGTTACAAAATAATTATGGATAAATTGATAGTCACGGGCGGTAACCCGCTGCGCGGCGAGATAAAGATCTCGGGCGCGAAGAACGCCGCGTTGCCGGTGCTGGTGGCCTCGCTGCTGACCAACGAGACGGTGAGCATCGGCAATGTGCCGCACCTGCAGGACATCACCACGACCATGGAACTGCTGGGCCGCATGGGCGTGCGTCTGGTGGTCGGCGACAAGATGGTGATCGAGGCCAACTCGAGCCAGAATACCTCGGTGCGCGCGCCGTATGAACTGGTGAAGACCATGCGCGCCTCGATCCTGGTGCTGGGTCCCTTGCTCGCGCGTTTCGGCGAGGCCGAAGTCTCCCTGCCCGGCGGCTGCGCCATCGGTTCGCGTCCGGTGAACCTGCACATCAAGGGCTTGCAGGCCATGGGCGCGGAGATCAATCTCGAAGGCGGCTATATTCGCGCCAAGGCGAAACGCCTGAAGGGCGCGCGCATTTTCATGGATCTGGTCTCCGTCACGGGCACGGAGAACATCATGATGGCGGCGACGCTGGCGGATGGCACGACGATCATCGAAAACGCCGCACGCGAACCCGAAGTGGCGGATCTCGCCCGGTGCCTCAACTCCATGGGCGCGAGAATTACGGGCGCGGGCACAGATGAGATCACGGTGGAAGGCGTAGAGCGCCTGCACGGCGCCGTGCATGAGGTCATTCCCGACCGCATCGAAACCGGGACCTATCTGGTCGCCGGCGCGATGACTGGAGGTACCGTGCGTCTGCGCAACGCGCGACCCGACCTGTTGCAGGCAGTGCTCGACAAATTGCGCGAGACCGGCGCCGTCATCGAAACCGGACCGAACTGGATCAGCCTCGACATGCAGGGCAAGCGTCCGAAGGCTGTCACGGTACGCACCGCGCCCTATCCGGCGTTCCCGACGGACATGCAGGCGCAGTTCATCGCGCTGAATGCGGTGGCCGAAGGCAGTGGCACGGTCACGGAGACGATCTTCGAGAATCGCTTCATGCACGTCTACGAATTGCAGCGCATGGGTGCGAAGATTGAAATGGAAGGTAACACCGCGATCGTGAACGGCGTGCCGCGCCTGAAGGGCGCGCCGGTGATGGCGACTGACCTGCGCGCCTCGGCGAGCCTCGCGCTCGCGGGCCTGGTGGCGGATGGCGAGACCATCGTCGACCGCATCTATCACATCGATCGCGGCTATGAATGTATTGAAGAGAAGCTGGCTCAGCTGGGCGCGCGCATCCGCCGCGTGCCGGGAGAACACGCGGCCCGGGCGGCGCGGAAGCAGACGGCGTGAGTTTTTTCGATTTTTTATATGAAAATGAAACCGCAGATAAACGCAGATGAACGCTGATAGAAACTAAAAATGCCTAACAAAAGGAATTCGACATTCAACCCCCACCCTAACCCTCCCCCTGGAAGGGGGAGGGAAGGGAGAGGGTGCGGCGCAGGAGTTCGGACAGTTGCTCATTTTGTTAAAGGCTCTAAATTGCCGTAATCTGTTTTTAATATCTGCGTTAATCTGCGTTCATCGGCGGTTCCAAAAAATAATATGTCCACCGTACTCAATATTGCCCTGTCCAAGGGGCGGATCCTGGAAGAAGGTCTGCCGCTGCTTGAACGCGCCGGCATCCGTCCCTCCGAGAATCCTCTCAAAAGTCGCAAGCTCATCCTCGACACCAACCTGCCCGGGGTGAAGCTCACCATCATCCGGGCCGCGGACGTGCCGACTTATGTCCAGTTCGGCGCCGCCGATCTGGGGATTGCCGGCAAGGACGTGCTCATGGAATACGAGGGTGACGGCCTGTATGAACTGCTGGACCTCAAGATTGCGCGCTGCCGCATGATGGTGGCCGAGCCCAAGAGCCTGGCCTCGCGCGACGATCCTCGCAGCTGGACGCGGCTGCGCATCGCGACCAAATACGTCAAAACCACGCAGCGGCACTTTGCCGCCAAGGGCATTCAGACCGACATCATCAAGCTGTATGGTTCGATGGAGCTGGCCCCGCTCGTGGGCCTTTCCGACCGCATCGTGGACCTGGTGGACACCGGCAACACCCTCAAGGCCAACGGTCTTGCCGAGGTCGAGCACATTGCCGATATCAGCGCCTGGCTCGTGGCCAACCGCGCCTCGATGAAGATGAAACAACAGGCACTCAAAAGTCTCGTGGACAAGCTGGAGCAGGCGGTGGAATGAAATCTTGTATGAGTTTTTTTAACGCGAAGACGCAAAGACGCGAAGGAACGCGAAAAGAGAATGGAACAAAAATAGACTTTTCTATTTTACTTCTTTGCGCCTTTGCGCCTTTGCGTTGAGTTTTTACATGTATATTAACTTGCGCGTATTTAGAACCACCGATCCTCAGTTTGAGGCGGAATTCGCGCGGCTGTTGGACCGCGCGCAATCGACGGACCCAAAAGTCGAGGCGACGGTGAAGGAGATCATTGCCGAGATACGGGCCCGTGGCGATGAGGCGCTTATCGAATACACCCGGCGTTTCGACCGCCGCGAAGTGTCTTCGGTGACGGACCTCGAGATTCCGCGCCCGCGCCTGCGCGAAGCGGCGCGCGCACTGACCAAGGAACAGTACGAGGCGCTGGCCAACGCCGCCGAGCGGATTCGTGCCTATCACGAGCGCCAGCGCGCCGAATCCTGGAGTTATACCGAACCCGACGGCACCCTGCTCGGACAGCAGGTGACACCGATCGAGCGCGTCGGCCTTTACGTACCCGGTGGCAAGGCGGCCTATCCCTCGTCGGTACTCATGAACGCGATCCCGGCCAAGGTGGCCGAGGTGCATGAACTTGTCATGGTGGTGCCGGCGCCGGAGGGTGAGCTCAACCCCCTGGTGCTCGCCGCCGCGCATCTGGGTGGTGTGGACCGGGTGTTCACCATCGGCGGCGCGCAGGCGGTGGCGGCACTCGCCTATGGCACCAAGTCCGTTCCCAAGGTGGATAAAATCGTGGGACCGGGCAACGTGTATGTCGCCACCGCCAAGCGTCTCGTCTTTGGCACGGTCGACATCGATATGATCGCCGGCCCCTCCGAAATCGTGGTGCTGTGTGACGGCCAAACCGATCCCGAATGGATCGCCATGGATCTGTTCTCGCAGGCGGAGCACGACGAGGACGCGCAGTCCATTCTCATCAGCCTCGACGAGGCCTACACCGCGAAAGTGCGCGCGGCCATCGAAAAGCTGCTGCCCGGCATGGAACGGCGCGACATCATCCGGGCCTCGCTCGAAGCCCGCGGCGCGCTGATCACCGCCGCGAGCCTCGATGAAGCGCTGGCGCTGGTGAACCGCATGGCGCCGGAGCATCTCGAGCTCTCATTGGAAAATGCCCCGGAGGCCGCTAGGCGCGTGCGTCATGCCGGCGCGATTTTTCTCGGCCGCTATACCGCGGAGGCAGTGGGCGATTACTGTGCCGGTCCGAATCACGTATTGCCGACTTCCGGCACCGCGCGTTTTTCCTCGCCGCTGGGCGTTTACGATTTCCAGAAACGCACGAGCCTCATCCAGTGCTCGGCGGACGGCGCCTCCAGTCTCGGCCGCACCGCCTCCGTGCTCTCGCGCGGTGAGGGGCTGACCGCGCACGCCCGCTCGGCGGAGTACCGGATTAAAAAATGACTTGAACCGCCAGGACGCCAAAAGCGCCAGGAACAGCAATTCAAACTTTTCTTTATCTTTTTCCTGGCGACCCTGGCGTCCTGGCGGTTAAATTCTTTTTTCGCAAATGCCCGATCCAATCGAGAAAAAAATATCGCGCTTGATCCGCCCCGAAATCCGGGCGCTCAAGGCCTATCGCGTGCCCGACGCTACCGGGCTCGTCAAGCTCGACGCCATGGAGAACCCTTACTCCTGGCCGGAGGCCGTGCGACGCGAGTGGTTGAAGGTCTTGCAGCACGTTTCTCTGAACCGCTATCCCGACCCCGATGCCCGAGTTTTGCGTCAGCGCCTGTGTGCAGTGCTCTCCGTGCCTTCCGGCATGGAGCTTGTGCTCGGCAACGGCTCGGATGAACTGATTCAGGTTATTCTCATGGCCGTGTCGAAACCCGGGGCGGTGGCGCTGGCACCGACACCGACCTTTGTCATG
>MFTB01000070.1 GCA_001785195.1 Candidatus Muproteobacteria bacterium RIFCSPHIGHO2_12_FULL_60_33 | reverse complement strand
GATGGAGTTGCCGTGAAGATGAGAGTCGAGGGAACGAGGATCGCCGCCTGAAAGAATTTACACACCTCTTGACGGTGGTTCGGTGGCTCCGCCCCTACACCCTGTAATGGGAAACATGTTTGTAAACAAAGGTGTTGAGTAATAAAGTCAGCTTATATACAGTACGTCTTGGCTAGAATCTTGATTTCATTTGATTCACAGCCAATATATATCACTAATGACAGATAGACTTCCTAAGTACGACTCACCACCTGTCGTTGAGGCAGTTCTGAGCGTTCAGTTTGCGCCGCTGCAACATTTTTCGAGTGCCCATGCTGGGTGGTTTTGGAAAAACTACCTCGATAAGGAATGGGGCACTGTTCATGTTGCTCCCAGACTCGATGATCAATTTGAACGCTTCGGCGATGAGATGATATGGGGGAGAGGCGCTGGACTTAGAATTGCGACGCAACCTGAACCAGATCGTTTACAAATCATTCGTGCTGATAACGAACGAATGATTCAAATACAAGACACACGATTTATATATAACTGGAAAAAGCAAGAAGGTGGTTACCCGAGTTATGACAAACTGCTTCCAGAATTTCAACAGGCATTTTCGTCATTTAAAAAATTTACCAATGACTCTGGGAACAGTCCTTTAAAACTGAACCAGTGGGAAGTTACTTACGTAAATTTCTTACCGAAGGGTGAGCTGTGGCAGACAATTAACGACTGGCAAAAAATTTTCCCAGCATTGTCAAAGCCTGTCACGACTATTGATAACCTGTCCCCCGAGGATTTTCGTGTCGAGTGGCGATTGACAATCGGAAACAATCTTGGCCGGTTATATATAACAATAAATCGAGGCAAAATAGGTTCGGAAAAAGGTGGGGAAGTTATCCTCCTACAATTTACAGCGCGTGGTCCACTTAAGGACGAAAATGGAATTAGCTTTCAAAGCGGTTTTGATCTTGGCCATCAGTCCATAGTTTTATCGTTTACAGACATGACCTCAGATGTCGCACATAAATTTTGGAAAAGGAGAGCTTAAATGCTAGCGCAGAGACAAGCTCGTGGCACTTGGAGCAACGAAAACTTTATTGGTTATGGTGAAAATTCAGGGCCGCTGGACCCGGAAGGGTTATCCACGTTCTTCGAGAGCGATGCTGAAATCGAGTGGCTTAATCGGATGGCGGAACTTGGTCAAGAACTTGAAGATATACGAACTCTTCCAGATAACTGGGATGGCGAGGGCGCAGAAGCACCAAAAGCAGAACTGGTAGACAGTGCCATTGATTTGCTGAGCTCTCTGCAAAGTCAACGTACATTGCCTCCACCAACTAGAATAGCTGCTTCGCCAGCCGGCAACATTATTCTTGAGTGGCAGCTTGAACATAGCGTCTACTTGGAGGCGGAAATTGTTGAACCATTCCGTGTTGAATGGATGCTAGAGCTACCGTTCCATCCAACCCGGCATTGGGAAGAATCTTGGATGCCTGCTTACGCAAAAAAACAACGATCACAAGGCCTGACGTTATTAGTAGTGAGATAGCGGTCTTTCATGGCGTTGCACTTAAGTGACGGACCAGCAAGATCCCGCATCACCTGACGAGTATATTCTGCGTCGGATACCTAAAGATGGGGGCAGATACAAACCTTCGCAAAACGAGCCTGTGCAACGCGTCGCGTTTGAACCGAGCAAATGGGATGTAGACGGAATTTCTGTGTTTCGGGAACTTTTTTTGTCAGCGGCTGATTTAGCCAGCGCCGGAACAAACAAGAATGGCTACTGTGTGGCTCGCCTCCGTGTTTCCGATCTACTCGCTCTCGGCCTCACTGTTGTCCCTGATCCACGCAACGATCAACCTCCCGGTCATGCCATTCTTCCAGAACTTAGCTTCTCGGAGCACAATCGAGATCGACAGAAATGCAAAGATATTCAGCATCATTTGGCTAAGCTCGCTGGCAGAAATATCGTTTTTGAATCCGGCTAAGGCACCATAGATACGCAATATTTTCAGCTTTAATCCCCGTAGCCGCCGCCGAGCATCGCAGCCAGAATCGGGATAAGCGAGCCTGGTGTTTGAGCCCGAGGCGCGTTGTTTAAGCGCCCGGCCGATACGGCGAGCATTTCACGACCGTAAAGGACCGCGAAAAAGAAATCGGCAAAGGACTGCTGCATGCCATGCTGCGCCAGCTCGGACTGACACTTGAAGACATGAGGTGAAACATGTTGATGGCCTATCCCACAAATCTTAAACACCAGAAGGACGGTCTTATTCTGGTGGCGTTTCCCGATGTTCCGGAAGCGCTGACGGAGGCCAAAACCGTCTCCGAGGCGTTGCACGAGGCGCAGGATGCCCTGCTGGCGGCGCTCGGTGGATACATCAACACACGCCGGCCGATTCCATCGCCCTCCAAATTGAAGCGCGGCCAACGTCTGGTGTTTCTGCCGCCGTTGCCGGCAGCCAAACTCGCGCTGTATCAGGCGATGCGCGATTCCAACCTGACCAATGTCGCGCTCGGCAAGCGTCTGAAAATCACGGAAGCCGCCGTCCGGCGATTGATTGATCTTGACCACCGTTCACACATCGGCCAAGTCGAAGAAGCGCTTACCGCATTGGGCAAGCGGCTGGTGGTTGAAATTGAAAAGGCAGCGTGACCTGAAAAGCTGACTCAGCTTTTCTATTTGTAAAAATCCTTCTCGCCTTTCGGCCGCGTTTTAAATCTTTTATGCAGCCAAAAATACTGTTCCGGCATTTCCCGCACCGCTTCCTCGATCTCTTTATTCATCCGCGTCGTATCCGACACCGCATCGCCGGAAGGAAAATTTTTCAGCGGCGGGCGGAAATGGATTTCGTAGCCGCGTCCCCAGGAAAGCTGGCGCGTAATGCAGGGGATCACTACGGCATCCGTCATCTCGGCCAGGCGCGGCAGCACGACGAACGTCGCGGCGGGAACGCCGAAGAACGGCGCGAACACCGACTGGCGCGGGCCGGCGTCCTGGTCCGGCAGGTAATACAGCGGCACGCCTTTCTTCGTCTGCTTCACCAGCGCCGTGAACGACTGGATGTGCTCGACGAGCCGGAGATAAAACCGCGAACGCGCGCGTTCCATTACCACGCTCAGCAATTTGTTGACCGGATGGCGGAACACCGTGACCATCGGCCGCTCGATCGAAAGCCGGATGCCGCCGTATTCCAGGCCGAGAAAATGCGGTGCGAGCAGAATGATGTTTTTGTTCTCGCGCAGCGCGTTGTCGTAATGCTCGCGCCCGCGAAAACGCGTGAGGCGTCGCAGGCGCGAGGCCGACGACCACCAGGAGATGCCAATGTCGAGCAGCGTCTGGCCGAAGGCGCGGAAATGCCGGCGCGCAATCCGCGCCTGTGCGCCCGGCGAAAGCTCCGGGAAACACAACCGCACATTGACGTGCACCACATGCCGGCGGCCGGCATGCAAGGCATAGAGCAGCATCCCGAGCGCGCCGCCAGCCAATGCAACCAGTGGCAGCGGCAACCAGCTCACCAAGCGCATGAAGCCGAGGCCGGCCCACGTGGGCCAGTAACGCGGGTGGGTAAAATCGCTGAGCCGGGTGTCAACCATAAGGCGACGGCGCGTGGCCCGGGCGAGTCTTGAACAGCTTGAAGGTCCACAGGTACTGCTCGGGCATGGGGCGCAGGCCTTCCTCGATCGCTTCATTCATGCGCGCGGCGTCGTGCGCGCGATCGCCCGTCGGAAAATCCTCCAGCGGTGGCTTCAGGATTACCTCGTAACCACGCCCGCCGGGCAGCAGGCGCGTGAAGCACGGCACCACCAGCGCATTGGTCAGGCGCGCGAGGCGCCCGAGAGTGGTGAGGGTCGCGGTCGGCACGCCGAAGAACGGCACGAACACCGACTGGCGCTGGCCGAAGTCCTCGTCCGGCAGATAATAAAACGCGAGCCCCTGTTTGAGGCCGCGGATCACCGGGCGCAGGCCTTGGGTACGCGACAACAGGAAACAGCCGAAGCGCATGCGTCCGCGATTGAGCAGCCAGTTGACCACCGGGTTGCCCTGCAGCTTGACCATGGAGAACTGCGCGCGGTGGTGCGCGATCACGCTCCCGCCAAAATTCATGCCGACGCCATGCGGCGCGAGCAAAATGATGTTGCGCCCGCGCAGATCGTGATATTGCTCCAGCCCGCGGATATGCGTCTTGCGCAGAATGCGGCGCTCCGAGGCCCATGCTAGATAGGCGAGGTCGAAATAACTCTGGCCGCTCACGATGAAATGCCGCCGCAGCAGGTGCTCGCGCTCGCGCAGACTGAGCTTGGGGAAGCACAGCTCGAGATTGATGCGCGCAATCCTTCTGCGTTTCTTGTTGGTCATCATGAGCAGCCCGAGTCCGGCGCCGAGCGCACGCGACCACGCCAGCGGCAGCATCGCCGTGAACCGGAGAAAAAACAGCCACAGCCAGTTCGTCCAGTAACGCGGTGCGAGGCTGTTCTTTGCCAGCTTGAGCGTCAGAAAGGAAAATGAATGGTCCTGACTGTCAGCCTTGGTTTTGGTCGAGCGTGATGGACTCATTGAATGGGTGCACGCCGCCGTGTCACCGGCCCGGCGGCTTGGGCTCCGCTCCCTGCTGGGTTAGTCTTGACGTAATCTTATGACAAGACGAAGGAGCATAGCGACTAGGGCTTCCTTATCGTCAAGACGAACGAGCGTAGCGAGTAAGGCTACTAGTCATTCTGAGCATGCGCGAAGCGCATCCGGCACGCCACCCTCTCCCGCGATCGCGGGAGAGGGAATGAGGGTGAGGGTTTACGACAAGACGAATGAGCGTAGCGAGTAGGGCTTCATTTTCGATTACAAAAACGGCGCGGCGGCGCACCCTGTTTGTGCTCGCCGCCTTCGTCTGGCTGGCGGCGCTTGCGGCGGCGCACTGGGACACCGCCGGCCGCCTCGATAATCTCTACCTCGACTGGAACCT
Source organism: Candidatus Muproteobacteria bacterium RIFCSPHIGHO2_12_FULL_60_33 (assembly GCA_001785195.1). Classification (GTDB taxonomy): domain Bacteria; phylum Pseudomonadota; class Gammaproteobacteria; order Acidiferrobacterales; family Sulfurifustaceae; genus Sulfuricaulis. Next base: position 20,253 of record MFTB01000070.1, on the reverse strand, counting down.
GCGCCGCCTCGCCGCCCAACACCCCGCCGACCCCGGCATCGTCATGATCGACATCGACGAGCCCACGCTCGAGGCCATGGTGCCGGAATACGGGCGCTATCCCTGGACCCGCGCCGTGTACGGCCAGTTGCTGGAGGGGCTGGCGCGCCAGCAGCCGGCCGCCATCGTGTTCGACATCCTGTTCATCGACCCGCAAAAGGAACACCTGGCCGATGACCTTTATTTTGTGCGTACCGCTACGGCACTGCCCAACGTCTATTTTCCGATGGTGCGCCTGTCCGCCCCGCCCCAGGCCGAGCGCGGAAACGGCTATCTGTTGAAAGAACTCAAGAATGCCACGGCCGGACCGGGAGCCGACCCCGAGGCACGCGCGGCCCTGTTGCTGCCGCTGCCGGGCCTGAGCCAGACCGGGCGTCTCGGCACGATCAATGTCTTTGCCGATGCCGATGGTGTGGTTCGACGTTACCCGATGCATCTCGAAACTTACGGTTGGCGCATAGCATCCCTGCCCGCGCGCCTGGCGCGTGACCTCGGCTATTCCGTTCCGGCAACCGAAAACCTCATGATCACCTGGCACGGACCACCCCGCTCCTATCGCACGGTTTCCTTCTACGACGTCTTCACCGACCTTGATCGCAAACAGCCGCAACGTCCGGCGGAAGAATTCCGCGGCAGGATCGTGATCGTCGGCACCACCGCCTCGGGCCTGCACGATCTCAAACTCACGCCCATGGGGGCCAATTATCCGGGCACGGAAGTGCTCGCCACCACTATCGACAATCTCAAAAACGGGGAACGGTTGCGCGTCTCGCCCGCGTGGATCATGCCCGCTACCACCGCCCTCGTGCTGCTGGTGCTTGCCATAGGCTTCACACGCGGCATCAGCCCCCTGCCCCTCGGCGCCGGATTACTGGTGTTCACCGTGGCGCTCGCCGCAGGCGGATGGGCCGCCATGGCGTTCGGCCGCACTGTCATTCCCGTCGTCAGCCCGCTGCTTTTCGCGTGGCTTTATTTTCTGCCTGCCGCCATCCGTGCCTACTGGCTCGAACGACGCGATCGCCAGCGCGTGACACAATTGTTTTCGCGCTTCCTCGATCCGCGCGTGGTGAAAGGACTCGTTGAAAAAGGTGAAACCGACGCCTCGCTTTCCGGTCAGAAGCGCGAGATCACGGTGCTGTTTTCCGACATCCGGGGATTCACCACGCTGTCCGAGCGCAAATCGGCGCAGGAGATCGTGGATTTGCTCAACCGCTATTTCAGCTTGCAGGTCGAAGTGATCTTCCGTCATCAGGGAACGCTGGACAAATACATCGGCGATGCCATCATGGCGTTCTGGGGCGCGCCGACGGACCAAGCGGATCATGCGCCCCGCGCACTCGCTTGCGCGCGCGAGATGGAACAGGCATTGCTGCGTTTCCGCCAGGAACTGGGTCCCGATGGTGAAAATTTCAACATCGGTATTGGCATCCACACCGGCGAAGCGGTGGTGGGCTTCATCGGCTCGCCGGAACATCGTCAGGATTACACCGTGATCGGCGACACGGTCAACACCGCCAGCCGCATCGAGGGCGCCACCCGCGGGCGTTCCCGGATACTGGTCTCGGCCGCCGTACGCGATGCCTGTCGCGCGCGGTGCACATTCACCGATCGCGGCCTCGTCAAACTCAAGGGTAAGGAAGACAAGGTTCATCTGTTCGAACCCAAATGGGAGACATCATGAAACGATTTATCACAACGATATTGCTCGCTGGACTCGCTGCGCTGAACACGGCTTGCGCCGAGGAAACCGGCCCCGCCAAGGAAACCACCATCGTCGCCAAAAAACCCGGCACCACGGCCAGGGAAACCAGCACTACTGCCAAGAGCACCGGCGTCACCTCCAAGGAAGCCGGCACCACGCGCTCGGCGGTGGACCTGATGGCGACGCCATACCGCGACGCCAAACCGGCCGGCCAGCTGCCGGCGAATACCACGGTGGACATTTTCGAACGTCGCGGCGGCTGGCTGCGCATTTCCGCCAAGGGCAAAACCGGCTGGGCCAAATTGCACCAGGTGCGCGCTGGTGAAGGCCCGGAGGCCAGAAAATCCGGCGAGGGTCTGGCCATCCTGAAGAATGTCGGCCAGACCGGTCGCTCCGGTGCGCAGGGCATCGTCGCCACCACCGGCATCCGCGGCATGAGCGCCGAGGAACTCAAAAACGCCAAACCCGATCCTGCGGCGGTGAAGACGATCGAGCGTTACCGCGCCAATGCGAACCAGGCACGTGAATACGCCAAGGCCGCGGGGCTCAAGGAAACCAATGTTCCCGCCCTGCCGAAACCTGAATAAACGGAGACATCCATGAAAATCAGAATTCCCGTTGTTTTGTTGCTGGCTGCATCGCTGTGCGCGCCCGCCGCCCATGCGCTCAAACTTAACTTCGACGTAGACAAGCTGAAGGAAGTCACAGGCAAGTTTAAAATGCTGAAGGAACCGTCCGAGGCCGATGAGATCGAAATCGGCAAGGGCGTGGCCGCCAATCTGCTCGGCGCGGCGCCACCCGTGAATGACCCGGCATTGCAGGCCTACGTCAACCGCATCGGCCAATGGGTGGCGATGCACAGCGAGCGCCCCGATCTGCCCTGGCACTTCGCCGTGCTCGATACCAATGGCGTGAATGCCTTCGCGACACCGGGCGGTTACGTTTTCATCACGCGCGGCATGCTGCTGCGCATGCGCGATGAGGCCGAGTTGGCCGGCGTGCTGGCCCATGAAGTCTCGCATGTGGTGGAGAAGCACGCGCTCAAGACCATGCGCAAGGGCGCGCTCGCCGGGCTCGCCGGCGATGCGCTGAGCAGTTACGCCGAGAAGAAGGGTAAAGAGGAATTCACCAAGATCGTCAGTGCCGGCACCGAGATCTACGCCCGCGGCCTCGACAAGGAGGATGAATTCGCCGCTGACCGTGCGGGCGTGGTCATCGCGGCGCGTGCCGGATATGACCCTTACGGCTTGCCCTCGGTGTTACAAACACTCGCCTCCATCAACCCCCAGGATGATGCCGTTGCCTTGATGTTTAAAACCCACCCTGACTCCGGAACACGCCTGGAATTAGTTTCAAACTCCATGGAAGGGCAGATAGATCAGTTTATGGATTATCCCCGGGTAGAATCGCGGTTTTCATCAATGATCAAATCCCATATTGCTGGCTATAAACCGGTACAAAAATAATTAATATCTCCCACTTTTTACATAGCGCTGATATATTTTTATTTTGGCAATTTTTCTGACATAAGTGGGATAATAGCTGTCAATAAATTAGAGAAAAGCCTTTTTTGTGTCTTTTCTTGCTCAGAAAGCAGCGATTTTATATGCATACGCTGCGTGGGCATGCGAAAACAGGCCGGGCAGTTGTCCATGATGGCGGGAAGACCGGCGCGAAGGGCAAAATCCCGGGTTTGACGCTCGCGCGCATACACGAAAGGGCGGATGATGCGCAGGTCGCCGGCGTCATTCACGTAGTGCGCCTTCATGGTGCGCAGGCTGCCGCCATAAAAGGCGCTCATCAGAAATGATTCCGCCAAATCGTCCAGATGATGTGCCAGCGCCAGCACGTTGTATCCCTGTTCCCGTGCGGTAGCATACAGAATGCCGCGGCGCATGCGCGAGCAATAGGCGCAGAAGGAATCCCCACGCATGGTCTTGAGTGCGCGGCCGACGATGTCCTGGCGCCGATAAAAATAGGGAACACCCAGGATCGAGACGTAGTCCTTCAGGAACGAAGGATCGAAGCCCTCGATGCAGGGATCGACCGTGGCCGCCCCGAGCTCGAAACGTAGCGGGGACTTGTCGCGCAGATCGAGGAGCACATGCAACAACGACAAGCTGTCCTTGCCGCCCGAAAGACCGAGCAGAACGCGGTCACCCGGGCGTAGCATGGAGAAATCCGCGATGGCCGAGCCGGCAGCCCGCAATAATGGCTTGGGCGGCCGGGGTCTGATTACCGGCTTGGGCAAGGTGCTGGCAGGGAGCATAATTTGTCTAGTATGCCCAATCGGGCCCGGCTGGGCATACCTGAATAGAGGATTGAATGAGCGAAGCAGTTAAAACCCTGAGCCCCAAAGAGGCGCACAAGTTCGTCCAGGACCACCCGAACGCGCTCCTGGTCGACGTGCGCTCGCAGATGGAGTTCCTGTTTGTCGGGCATCCCGCAGGCGCCATTCACATTCCCTGGATCGACGAGCCCGACTGGAAAGTAAACCCTCACTTCGTCACATTGGTACGTCAGGCCATGCTGGGAGGGGCGACCGGGGCGGCGCCGGTAGTGTTGATCTGCCGCAGCGGGGTGCGCTCACTGGTGGCCGGCAAGGTCTTGATCGAGGCCGGGATCAGCGATGTCTACAACGTGGCCGAAGGATTCGAGGGGCAGCTGGATGACAAGCACCATCGTAGCGCGACCGGGGGCTGGCGCTTTCACGGTTTGCCGTGGGAACAGTGCTGAAAGTGGGTTTTGTGAGTCGGCGTGTCAATTTTGCCCGGGATTGGTAAACTGCGCGGCCTCGCAAGATAGCTAACCAGAACGGGGTTGTTTTTTATGTCGGACAGTTTTCTTTTTACCTCTGAATCGGTATCGGAAGGTCATCCGGACAAGGTCTGTGACCAGATCTCGGACGCCGTGCTGGACGCCATCCTGACGCAGGACAAGACCGCGCGCGTGGCGTGCGAGACGCTGGTCAAGAACAACCTGGTGGTGCTCGCGGGCGAGATCACGACCAAGGCCAACGTGGATTTCGACAAGGTGGCGCGCGACGTGGTGCGCCACATCGGTTACACCGACGAGATGGGCTTCGGCCCGGACAGCTGCACGGTGCTGACCGCCATCGGCCGCCAGTCGCCCAATATCGCCGCCGGCGTGGACGAGGGCAAGGGCCTCGATCTCGAGCAGGGCGCCGGCGACCAAGGCCTGATGTTCGGCTATGCCACCAGCGAGACCGACGTGCTCATGCCCATGCCGATCACGCTGGCGCATCGCCTGGTGAAGCGCCAGGCCGATTTGCGTAAAAGCAAACTCAATTGGCTGCGCCCGGACGCCAAGTCGCAGGTCACCGTGAAATACGTGAACAACCAGCCGGCCGGCATCGACGCGGTCGTGCTCTCGACCCAGCATGCACCGGGCGTCAAGTACGACACCCTCAAGGAGGCCGTGATCGAGGAAATCGTGAAACCGGTGCTGCCCAAGGAATGGCTCGGCAAGGACACCAAGTATTTCATCAACCCGACCGGCGCGTTCGAGATCGGCGGCCCGGTGGGTGACGCCGGCCTGACCGGCCGCAAGATCATTGTCGACACCTACGGCGGCATGGCCCGTCACGGCGGCGGCGCCTTCTCCGGCAAGGACCCGTCCAAGGTCGACCGCTCGGCCGCTTATGCCGGGCGCTACGTCGCCAAGAATATCGTCGCCGCCGGGCTGGCTACGCGTTGCGAGATCCAGATCGCCTACGCCATCGGCATCGCCAAACCGGTTTCGGTACACGTCGACACCTTCGGCACCGGTGTAATTCCGGATACGAAGATCGCCGAACTCGTGATCAAACATTTTGACCTGCGTCCCAAGGGCATCGTACAGATGCTCGACCTGCTGCGCCCGGTGTACCTCGCGACCGCGGCCTACGGCCACTTCGGCCGCACCGAGGCCGGCTTCAGCTGGGAGCGCACTGACAAGGCGGATGCATTGCGCGATGCCGCCGGCATCAAGGCCAGGAGCGCGGCCACCGCGTAAATTTTCACCGTCGCCGCACCTGCGGCGAGGCGTTGCTCTCCGAGGAGCGTTGCGACCCCGCACCTGATGCTTCATGCATGGCCAGCTAAAGGCAACGTTGCATGAAGCATCAGGTGCGGGGCCAGGCTCGGAGGGAACGTCAGTTAAAACAACGGCGCTCGCTCAATCCGTACAGGAGCAAGCATCATGAACGCTGTCGTCAATCCGAAGTTCTCCGACTACAAAGTCGCCGACATCAACCTCGCCACCTGGGGCCGCAAGGAAATCGAGATCGCCGAGACCGAGATGCCCGGCCTCATGGCACTGCGCGAGGAATACGCCGCCAAGCAACCGCTCAAGGGCGCGCGCATCGCCGGCTCGCTGCACATGACCATCCAGACCGCGGTGCTGATCGAGACGCTCAAGGCGCTCGGCGCCGACATCCGCTGGGCCTCGTGCAACATCTTCTCCACCCAGGATCATGCCGCGTCCGCGATGGCGGCATCCGGCACGCCGGTGTTCGCCTTCAAGGGCGAGACCCTCGAGGAATACTGGGACTACACCCATCGCATTTTCGAGTGGGCCGACGGTGGTACCCCGAACATGATCCTCGACGATGGCGGCGACGCCACGCTGCTGATCACGCTCGGCTCGCGCGCCGAGAAGGACGCCTCGCCGATCGGCAAACCAACCTGTGAAGAAGAGCGCGTGCTGTTCGCCTCGATCAAAAAGCGCCTCGAAGCCAAGCCCGGCTGGTATTCGAACATCCTCAAGAATATCCGCGGCGTCACCGAAGAGACGACCACGGGCGTGCACCGCCTGTATCAGATGGAAAAAGAAGGTCGGCTGCCGTTCCCGGCCTTCAACGTCAACGATTCCGTCACCAAGTCCAAATTCGACAACCTGTACGGCTGTCGCGAATCGCTGATCGATGGCATCAAGCGCGCCACCGACGTGATGATCGCCGGCAAGATCTGCCTCGTGCTCGGTTACGGCGACGTCGGCAAGGGCTGCGCCCAGGCCTTCCGCGGCATGGGCGCCACCGTGTGGGTGACCGAGATTGATCCGATCTGCGCCCTGCAAGCCTCGATGGAAGGCTACCGCGTGGTCGCCATGGACGAGGCCGCGAGCCAGGCCGACATCTTCGTCACCGCCACCGGCAACGTGCATGTCATCAACCACAACCACATGCAGGCCATGAAGCACGAGGCCATCGTGTGCAATATCGGTCACTTCGACTCCGAGATCGACATCGCCTCGCTCGAGCAATACAAATGGGAAGAGATCAAGCCGCAGGTGGATCACGTGATCTTCCCCGACGGCAAGAAGCTCATCGTGCTGGCCAAGGGGCGGCTGGTGAATCTGGGCTGCGCCACCGGCCATCCCTCGTTCGTGATGTCGGCATCGTTCTCGAATCAGACCATCGCGCAGATGGAGCTGTTCCAGAACGCCGCCAAGTACGAAAAGAAGGTGTACGTGCTGCCGAAGAAACTCGACGAGAAAGTGGCGCGTCTGCATCTCAAGAAGATCGGCGCGCATCTTACGCCGCTCTCCAAGACCCAGGCCGATTACATCGGCGTGCCGGTCGACGGCCCGTACAAACCGAATCACTACCGTTATTAATTACAACCCAACGCCAAGGCGCAAAGACGCGAAGAAAACCGGATGAGGGTTATTTCCCATTCGTCACTTCTTTGCGAGCTTCGCGGCTTCGCGGCTTCGCGTTGAGTTTTTTTATGGAAACCCAAAAAAAACGTCCGCGCACGTTTAGCTTTGAGTTCTTCCCGCCGCGCAACGAGGACGGGTGCGCCAGGCTGCGCGAAACGGTGGAACAGCTGGCGCAACTCAAGCCCAAGTTTTTCTCCGTCACCTTCGGCGCCGGCGGCAGCACGCGCGAGGGCACCTACGAAACCGTCAAAAACATACAGGCCCAGGGCCAGCAGGCCGCGCCGCATATCTCCTGCATCGGCACCACGCGCGCCGACATCCGGGCGCTGCTCGATTCCTACCGCCAGCTCGGCATTCGCCATCTCGTCGCACTGCGCGGTGATCTTCCCAAGGACGCGCCCAAGACCGGCGGCGATTTCCATTACGCCAACGAGCTGGTCAGCTTCATCCGCGCCGAAACCGGCGATGAGTTTTATCTCGAGGTGGCGGCCTACCCGGAGTTCCACCCCGAATCGCCCAGTCCCGAGTCCGACATCCGCCACTTCGCGAACAAGGTCCGGGCCGGCGCCAATTCGGCCATGACCCAGTATTTTTTCAACGTGGACGCCTATTGGCGCTTCGTCGAAGAGTGCTCGGCGCTGGGAATCGACGTGCCGATCGTGCCGGGCATCATGCCGATCACCAACTACAAGCAGCTCGCGAAGTTTTCTGACGCCTGCGGCGCCGAGATCCCGCGCTGGATCCGCCGGCGGCTGGAAGGATATGGCGACGATCTCGATTCCATCCGCGCCTTCGGCCTCGATGTCACCACCGACCTGTGCGACAAGCTGCTCGAGGGCGGGGCGCCCGGGCTGCACTTCTACACGCTCAACCGCGCCGGGCCGACCTGCACCGTGTGGGAACGGCTCGGGCTCTGACTTTGCCGCCGACCAAGGACATGGTCCCCAAAACCAACGAACTGGCCGCGCGCCTGCCGGCGAACAAGCCACTGCCGGTGCGCGCCTGTTTTCTGGGCGAGCGCCTGAACCTGCGCGGGCTGCCCGAGCCCGCGGTCACGCTCGGACCGTTGACGGTACCGGCCGGAGAGGCGGGGATGGCGGTGTTGTTCCGATATGGGGCCGTCGTGCTGTTTAACCTGACCGAGTCCGAGCAGAAGAATTTCCTCAAGGACCTGCGACCGCGCGTGGAAAGCCCGCTGCGGAGGATGGAGACCGAGGACGTCCAATTGCTGGTCGTCGGCAAGCAACCGGAGGGTGTCACGCCCGAGGGTATTGGTATCGCCGACCTGGCGCTGGCACGTCTGCAGATCGTGGCCATTGCCCTGGCGCGCAGCGTGGCGCTCGCCTACTACGAAAACGCCATGGCCAGCGCCTTCGACCTGATCGAACCGCTGGCGCGACGCCTGGAGAGCCCGCGCGGCGGCGGGCGCCGGCTGCGCGAACTGCTGCGCCACATCGGCGGCACGCTGCTGGTGCTGCACAAGATGACCGGGCGTGTCGAGATCCAGGACAAGCCCGACCTGCTGTGGGACCACCCGGAAGTGGAGCGCCTGTATCTGCACCTGGAAAACGAGTACGAACTGCGCGAACGCAACACGGTACTCGAACGCAAACTGGCGCTGATTCACCAGACGGCCGAAACCGCGGTGAACCTGATGCAGAACCGCAGCATGCTGCGCGTGGAATGGTACATCGTGATCCTGATTGTGTTCGAGGTGTTGCTGTACACCTACGAGATCTGGCTGAAACGATAATGACGGCGCGCTTTCGGAAGCGGAAGGCGCGCGGTTATACTGCCGTTCGCACGACACGGAGGGTTTTCGGTATGCGCGCACGGTTTCTTTTCGCAATCGCCTCGGTTCTGTTCCTCGCCTCCTCTTGCACCGGCGGAAAGGCCCCACCCCTCCAAGGCGATTTCCCCGTCACCAAAATCACCGACCGGGTTTACGTGATTCACGGTGCGAATACGCTGCCGAACCGGCAGAACCAGGGCTTCATGAACAACCCCGGTTTCGTGCTGACACGCAAGGGCGTGGTGGTGATTGATCCGGGTTCGAGCGTTCAGGTCGGCGAGATGGTGCTCGCAAAGATCGCCGGCGTCACCCGGGAGCCGGTCATCGCGGTGTTCAACACCCACATCCACGGCGATCACTGGCTCGGCAACCAAGCCATCAAGGCGGCCCATCCCAAGGCCGTGATCTACGCGCATCCCCGAATGAAGGCCAAGGCGGAAGCGGAGGGGGGGACCTGGGTCAAACGCATTGACGCCATGACCGAGGGTGCCATCCGTGGCACTCGGCCGCTGGCGCCCGACATCCATGTCGATCATGACGAGTCGCTCAAGCTCGGCGACACGCATTTCCGGGTTTATCACCACGACAAGGCGCACACCGATAACGACATCATGATCGAGGTGGTGGAGGAAAAGGTCATGTTTCTCGGCGACAATGTCTTCGCCGGGCGCATCGGGATCATGAACGACGGCGATTTCCGGGGCAACGTCGCCGCGATCGACATGGCGCTCAAAAGCAATACGGTGCATTTCATCCCCGGCCACGGCCCGGCCAACGGCCGCGAGATCCTCCTGGCGTACCAGGATTACCTCAAGACCCTCTACGCCACGGTCCGGAAATATTATGGCCAGGGGCTCACCGACTACGACATGAAGCCCAAGGTCGCGCAGGCGCTTGCGAAATACAAAGACTGGACGGGCTTCAATGAACAGCTTGGCCGACACGTGAGCCTCGCCTATTTGCAGGTTGAGGCCGAATCCTTCTGAGCGGTCGCGCGCGTGCACAAGCTCTTTCCCGAAATCAAACCCTATGCCACCCACCGGCTCCCGGTCGAAGCGCCGCACGAGCTTTATGTCGAGGAGTGCGGCAATATCCGGGGCCTGCCGGTGCTGTTCGTGCACGGCGGGCCCGGCGCCGGTTGCGAGGAAGTACATCGCCGTTTTTTCGATCCCAATCTCTACCGCATCATTTTGCTCGACCAGCGCGGGGCGGGGCGTTCGACCCCGCACGCGTGTCTCGACCACAACACCACGCAAGACTTGGTCGCCGACATGGAAAAGATCCGCGCACATCTCGGCGTGGATCGCTGGGTGTTGTTCGGCGGCTCGTGGGGCTCGACGCTGTCGCTGGTCTACGCCGAGACCCATCCCGGCCGCGTGCTTGGGCTCATCCTGCGCGGCATTTTCCTGTGCCGCCCCTGGGAGATTCACTGGTTCTATCAGGAAGGCGCCAACCGCGTGTTTCCCGATCACTGGCGGGAATTCATCGCGCCCATCCCGGAGCCCGAGCGCCATGACTTGTTGCATGCCCATCACCGGCGCCTGACCGGCGAGGACGAGGTCGCACGCATGGCCAGCGCCAAGGCCTGGTCGCTGTGGGAAGGCCGCGCCGCGACGCTGTTGCCGAACAAGCACGTGGTGGAATTTTTCGGCGCGCCGCACACGGCGCTGTCGCTGGCGCGCATTGAAGCGCATTATTTCGTGCACGACAGCTTCCTTGCGCCTGATCAAATTTTGCGCAACGCGTCGGTGCTGAGCGGCCTCCCCGGCACCATCGTGCATGGGCGCTATGACCTGGTCTGTCCGCTGCAAAACGCCTGGGAACTGGTGCAGGCCTGGCCCGATGCCCGGCTCGATATCATCCCCAACGCCGGGCACTCGGCGCTGGAAGCGGGCATCGTTCACGCCTTGGTGACGGCCACCATCGACATGGCCGCGCAACTGGGACGGCCACCGAAAGCCTCCTGATGGCGATTTACGCGATCGGCGATGTGCAGGGCTGCTACACGCCGTTGCAGGAATTGCTGACACGCCTGCACTTCGATCCGGCGCGCGACCGCCTGTGGTTCACCGGCGATCTGGTCAATCGCGGACCACAATCACTCGAGGTGCTGCGATTCGTCAAAGGCTTGGGTGCGTGCGCCGTGTGCGTGCTCGGCAATCACGATTTGCATCTGCTCGCCGTCGCGGCCGGCACGGCCAAGACAAAAAAACGCGATACGCTGGATGAGATTTTGCGCGCGCCCGACCGGGATGAATTGCTGCACTGGCTGCGCTCACGGCCCCTGCTGTATCATGATTCTGACCTGGGATACACGCTGATTCACGCCGGATTGCTGCCACCCTGGGATCTGGCGCAGGCACAGCGGTTGGCGCAGGAGACCGAGGCGGTGTTGCGCAGCGACAGGCACCAGGAATTTTTTCACCACATGTACGGCGATCTGCCCGATCACTGGAACGAAAACCTGCGCGGCTTCGACCGGTTGCGCGTGATCGTCAACGCGTTCACGCGGCTGCGCTACTGCGACCTCGATGGCAACATGGATCTGCGCCCAAAAGGTCCCCCCGGGAGTCAGCCACCAGACCTGTTGCCCTGGTTCCGGGTCCCGGGGCGTCGCAGCCGCGGGCTCAAAATTGTTTTCGGGCACTGGTCTGCGCTGGGGCTGTGGCAGGGCGATGGCATCATCGGCCTGGACAGCGGCTGCCTCTGGGGCCGCACACTTTCCGCGGTGCGGCTGGATGCCGACCCGGTGGAATTTTTCAGTGTGGATTGCGAACCCTATCAATCATCACATGCCGCCTGAAGCAGATGCCTGGACGTGGCTGGCCGATCTGATTCTGGGTTTGCATGCGGCTTTTATTCTGTTTGTCGTCGGTGGACAGATTTTAATCGTTGCCGGCTGGGCGCTGGGCTGGGCCTGGCCACGCCGCTGGTGGTTTCGCTTGTTGCACCTGCTCGCCATCGGGTTTGTGGTGCTGGAGGCCTGGTTCGGCGTGACCTGCCCGCTCACGACGCTGGAAAATATCTTGCGCACCGCAGCGGGTGCGGTGCCATACGAAAACGGTTTTATCCGTTACTGGTTGCAGCAGCTTATTTTCTACACGGCGCCGGGCTGGGTATTCACCGTGATTTATACGGTTTTTGCGGGGCTCGTGGCGCTGACCTGGTTGGTCTATCCTCCGCGCCGGAAACTTTAGTGATACCCTAGCGCACTAAAATGGTGAGGCAAAATAATCCGTGCCAGGATTTCGGGTGCAACACACATGACTGCCAGCGATAAACACCAGATACAGATCGATGTCCACACGGCCTATCTCCCCGGCCAGTCGGAGCCGGGGCAAAACCGCTATGTCTTTGCCTACACCATTACGATCACCAATTCCGGCTCGGTGCCGGCGCGTCTGGTAACAAGACACTGGATCATTACCGACGCCAACGAGCAGAAACGCGAGGTGCACGGCGAGGGTGTCGTGGGCGAACAGCCTTATCTGTTGCCCGGAACCAGTTTCCAATATACCAGTGGCACCATCCTAGAAACGCCGGTTGGCACGATGCAGGGTAGTTACCAGATGGTCGCCGACGATGGCACCGCGTTCGACGCAGAAATACCCTCTTTCACGCTGAGCATTCCGCGCACGCTGCACTGAGCGTGTAAGCGTAGTTTCATCAGCTTCCGCGGGTACAGCGTTTTAAATATCGAGGTTGGAAACGTCGAGCGCGTTCTTTTCAATGAACTCGCGGCGCGGCTCCACCTGCTCGCCCATCAGGGTCGTGAAAACGTCGTCCGCGGCCACACCGTCCTCGATATTGACCTTGAGCAGGCGGCGCGTCCGCGGGTCCATGGTGGTTTCCCACAGTTGCTCCGGATTCATTTCACCCAAACCCTTGTAGCGCTGAATGGTCTGGCCGCGCTTGGCCTCGACCATCAGCCATTCCAGCATGGCATCGATGCTGGCCACCTTCTGGCTTTTGTCGGCCCGTTGGATGGTGGCCTCGCTGGCAAAATATTTTTCCAGTCGCTCTCCCAGCTCGCGCATGGCGCCGTATTCTCCGGAAGAAATGAATTCTGCGTCGATCTTGGTTCGCGTCGTGGTTCCGTGCTCATGCCGCGCCAGAATCATTTCATACAGATTATTGCGGGTGTCGATGCCGACGGAAATCTCATAGCGGCTGCCGTGGTTCACCTCACGCGTCAAACGGCCCTGGAGTTCCTGCGCTATCATGCCGGCCTGCTTCTTGTCCTTCAGCAGCGCGGGCGTGAGTCGCGGCATGTAAATCAGGTGGCGCAAGGCCGCGGCATCATAGCGGCGCGCGAGGCGCCGGATGGTCTGATCCACCGCGAGATGACTGCGACAGAGCGAGGTCAGCTCCTTGCCCGTGAGATCCTGGCCATCGGCGGCGTGCAGCACGGCATCTGTCAGCGCCGCTTCGAGCAGAAATTCCTGAAGTTCGTTTTCGTCCTTGAGGTAACGCTCCTGCTTGCCGTGCTTGATCTTGAACAGCGGCGGTTGGGCGATGTACACGTGGCCGCGGCTGATCATGTCCGGCATCTGGCGGAAGAAAAAGGTCAGCAGCAGGGTACGGATGTGTGATCCGTCAACATCGGCGTCTGTCATCAGAATGATGCGGTGATAACGTAACTTATTGATACTAAAGTCGTTATTTCCAATTCCCGTCCCGAGCGCCGTGATCAGGGTAGCGACCTCGACGGACGACAACATCTTGTCAAAACGGGCACGCTCGACATTCAGAATCTTGCCCTTGAGTGGGAGCACCGCCTGGAATTTGCGATCGCGGGCCTGTTTGGCGGAACCGCCGGCGGAGTCACCCTCCACCAGATACAGTTCACATTTGGTCGGATCGCGCTCTTGGCAGTCCGCCAGTTTGCCGGGAAGTCCGGCGAGGTCCAGCACGCCTTTGCGGCGCGTCATCTCGCGCGCTTTGCGGGCGGCTTCGCGCGCCCTGGCGGCTTCTACAATCTTGATGGCGATGCCGCGGGCATCGGCCGGATTTTCCTCAAGAAACTCGGAAAGCTTTTCGTTGACGATGGACTCGACGACCCCCTTCACTTCGGAGGAAACCAGCTTGTCCTTGGTCTGGGATGAGAACTTGGGGTCCGGGACTTTGACCGACAGCACTGCTATCAGGCCTTCACGGGCGTCGTCACCGCTGATCTCAACCTTTTCCTTTTTGGCCAGTCCCGTTTTTTCAATGAACTGGTTCAGTGTGCGGGTCATGGCCGCGCGCAAACCGGCGAGATGGGTACCGCCGTCGCGCTGTGGGATATTGTTGGTAAAACAGAAAATATTTTCCTGGTAGGTGTCGTTCCATTGCATGCAGAGCTCGACGGTGATTCCGTCACGCTCGGCCGCAATATAAACCGGCTTCTGATGCAGCGGTGTCTTGTTGCGGTTCAGGTGGCCGACAAAGGCGGCAATCCCACCCTTGTATTCAAAAATATCTTCCTTGCCGGTTCGCTCATCTAACAGCGAGATGCGGACTCCGGAGTTGAGAAAGGACAGTTCGCGCAGGCGTTTGGCCAGGGTGTCGTAGTTGTAGACCGTGTCGGTGAATATTTTGCTGCTGGGTTTGAAACGAACGTCCGTGCCCGTTTCACTGCTTTCGCCAATGACCTTGAGCGGGCTTTGTGGTACGCCAAGATGGTATTTCTGCTGGTGGACCTTGCCGCCGCGGCGGATGGTCAGCTCGAGCGGGTCAGACAAGGCGTTAACCACAGATATACCCACACCGTGGAGACCCCCGGAGACCTTGTAAGAGTTCTGGTCAAACTTGCCGCCGGCATGCAAAACGGTCATGACCACTTCTGCGGCGGAACGTCCTTCTTCCGGGATTATTTCGGTCGGAATACCCCGGCCGTTGTCAGAAACGGTTACCGAATTATCCGCGTGTATGGTAACCGCAATGCGATTGCAGTGCCCGGCCAGCGTCTCATCGATGGAGTTATCCACAGCCTCGAAAACCATATGATGCAAACCGGTGCCGTCGTCGGTATCACCGATATACATTCCTGGCCGCTTGCGCACCGCATCCAGCCCCTTAAGGACCTGGATACTATGCGAATCGTATGTGGAAGCAGGTCCCTTTTTAGCTTGTGTCATTGGCTGGCTGTTTTATAGTTCCACGTGAAACGGTTAGGGGGTGGGGTGTGTTCCACGTGAAACATATAAGCGGCATCAAAGCCGCATGGGCATTATAACGTACTGTGGGTAAGGCGTATCCGGGGAAGCCAGGGTGCAACTGCTGTTGGGGTCGTTCAGTCCAAACTCGACATATTCGGTATGAAGTGCGCTTATGGCCTCGATCATGTAGTTGACATTGAAGCCTATTTCCATGCCTTCACCAGAGTAATCCGTGCTGATTTCCTCTTGGGCCTCCTCCTGTTCCGGGTTATGGGCGGTGAGTCGCAGTGTTTTGCTGCTCAAACTAAGTCTCACGCCGCGGTACTTCTCGCTGGACAGGATTGCCACACGACTCAAAGTCTCACGAAATAGGTCTCGGCCCAAATTCAGCTTTTTGGATTGTTTCCCAGGGATGACTTTGTTGTAATCAGGGTAGCGGCCATCTATCAGCTTGGAGGTAAAGGTAAAGTCGCTGGTTCGTGCACGAATATGGTTTGCGCTGAACTCAAGCTCGATCTGTTCATCAGTATCACTCAGCAGTCGCAACATCTCTTGGACGCCTTTACGGGGCATAATGACCTGCTTATCGGCTTTTGCGTTCTTCTCAGGGCTTGTCTCACTAACTGCCATGCGATGACCATCTGTAGCGACAGCACGTATCTTTTTGTCTGTGATTTCAAGCAGTAGGCCATTAAGATAATAGCGTACATCCTGCTGCGCCATGCAAAAGTGGGTCTGCTCGAGCAGTTTGCGTAATTCATTCTGTTTAAGAGTAAGTGCTTGCTCCCACTGTAAAGCTTGCACGGAGGGGAAATCTGTAACGGGGACTGTTGCCAAGGCAAAACGGCTCTTGCCCGATTTAACGATAGACTTCTCGCCTTCATTCTTGATAGTGATCACAGCATCGCTCGGAAGGGCACGACAGATGTCGAACAATTTCCGGGCTGGCAGGGTCATCTCGGTGTTGCCTGCGCTCGTCTGGTTCACCTTGGCGATCACCTCAATTTCCAGATCGGTCCCGGTCAACGTCATTTCACTATCCTGCTGACGCAGCAGGACATACGAAAGAACAGGCAGTGTCTGGCGCCGTTCAACGACACCGGTGACATAACCCAAAGGCTTCAATAAATCCTCGCGTGTTATGGTGATCTGCATGCTTGTTAATTATTTCCTTTATTTAGAAGATAGTTACTTGTAATTAATCGGCACCTGTTTTGTGGATAAACCTGTTCTGTTTGAATGGGTTCGGTAATTGCCGGGTTAAGAGCATGTTGACAACTCCACTGAAGCGCTGTGCATAGTGTCAACGACCTCTGAATGATACCGGCTCAGGAAAGTTCTACAAACACAATTCACAGAGCTATCACCATTGTTGTCAGGTTGTCAGAATACGCATGAGGTTTCCGTAGTCCTCGTTCATTCTGGAGTCTTTGGACTTAAGCTCGGTAACCTTGCGGCAGGCATGCAACACCGTAGTGTGATCCCGGCCACCAAAGGCATCACCAATTTCAGGAAGGCTGTGCTCAGTAAGTTCTTTGGCCAGCGCCATGGCTACTTGGCGTGGGCGCGTCACTTGTCGAGAGCGGCTTTTTGAATGCAGGTCCGAAACCCGGATCTTGTAATACTCAGCCACCATTTTCTGGATGTTATTGATCGTGACCAGGCGATCTTGGAAAGAGATGAGGTCCTTAAGACTCTCGGTGACAAGCGAAATATCTATGGCCCTGCCGGTGAAAAACGCGCTCGCCAGTATCCGGCGCAGCGCCCCCTCAAGCTCACGCACATTCGACCTGACCCGCTTGGCCACAAAAAACGCCACGTCTTCGGGCAGATCCACGCCTTCCTGCTTTGCCTTCTTGATCAAAATCGCCACCCGCGTCTCGAGCTCCGGTGGCTCAGTCGAAACGATCAGGCCGGAACCAAAGCGCGAGATTAGGCGCTCCTCGATACCCACCAGCTCTTTAGGGAAGCGATCGGCGGTGATGATGACCTGACGCCTGGATTCTTGTAAGGCATTGAATGTATGGAATAATTCTTCCTGCGAGCGTTCCTTGCCGACAAAAAACTGGATGTCATCGATGAGCAGCGCGTCGAGGTTCCGGTACAGTTTCTTGAATTCATTGATGGCGTTGTGCTGAAACGCCTTGACCATGTCCGTGACAAAACGCTCGGAGTGGACATAGGCAATGTTGGCGCCGGGTCGATGCTTGAGCATCAGATTCCCGGCTGCTTGCATAAGATGAGTTTTACCCAAGCCGACGCCGCCATAAATGAAAAGCGGGTTGTAGGCCCCACCGGGATTTTCACCTACCTGCCGGGCCGCCGCCCGTGCCAGCTGGTTGGACTTTCCTTCCACATGGGTCTCGAAGGTGAAATCCTGATTCATCCGGCCAATGATGGAGGGCGCCTTGGGGGTTGTGCCCACCTCCACGCGGGCACTGGCGACATTGGACACGCCCGCCGCGAGGCGCGACTGGCTACCGACCTCGACCTGAACGCTGAGTACGCCGCCGCTGTATTCGCTGCTCAGTTCCGCGATTCGTTCCAGAAACCGCTCGCGCACCCAGTCCACTACAAAACGGTTGGGGGCCAGCAGACGCAGCATCTGGTTGTCCTGCACTGCATGCAGGGGTCGCAGCCAGGTATTGAATTGCTGCGCAGACAATTCCTCTTCAAGCCTTTCCAGGCATTTGTTCCATACTGGCGACTGCATCTTTTTTTCACACGGCTACGCGGGGGGGATGGGGAGTCTAGCCAGTAAAGAAACAGTTATCCACAGGGACAATGTGTCGTCTGCATTTACAAACAGTTAGCGGAATAATGTGTTGACAAACATTGATCGGAGGCAGTAAGTTTGCCGCCCTTTTTGCAGCTAACATGGCTGCGAGAACCATCCACAGCAAGAACAGGCCCGATGAAACGCACATATCAACCCAGCGTGCTGAAACGCAAGCGCACCCATGGATTTCGCGCCCGCATGAAGACAGTGGGCGGGCGCCGCATATTGGCCGCGCGCCGCGCCAAAGGCCGCAAGCGTCTGAGCGCATAATTTTGCCGCGCGCCCGTCGCGGGCTGCCCAAGTCACACCGGTTGCGGCGACCGGCGGAGTTCACGGCGACCTTGAAGGGCAGCATGCGCATGCGCTGGCGCGATGATTTTTTCGGTGTTTACGCGGTTGCCAATCCATATCCACACGGGCGCCTGGGGATCATCGTCTCGCGCAAGACATCGCCCCGAGCGGTAGTGAGAAACCGCATCAAGCGCCAGATACGTGAGTCGTTCCGCAGCTGCCAGGAAAAACTGGACGGTTTGGACATCGTCGTAATGGCGAGCCCCAAGGCGGGCAGGGCGCAAGCCGCTTCCCTGCGCGCCTCACTGCAGCAATTGTGGGACAAGGTAGAGCGACAGTGCAAAAAATCCTGATTGCCTTCATACGCGGCTATCGTTACCTGCTCAGCCCCTGGCTGGGGCAGCACTGCCGGTTTCACCCGAGTTGCTCGCATTACGCACTGGAGTCGCTAGAAACCCATGGCGGCGTGCGCGGTTCGTGGCTGGCGTTGCGTCGCCTGTTGCGCTGCCACCCGTGGCACAGCGGCGGTTACGATCCGGTTCCTCCCGCCACCCAATCTCATTCAAGCCATTCACCCCGACATGGATAATCAACGCCTGTTCCTGTTCTTTGCGCTGGCGATGGTTCTGATGCTGATCTGGCAGGCCTGGGAACAGCATAATGCACCGCCCCCGGCACCCGCACCGGCCACCACGACCGGTACGCCCGCGCCCGCTACTTCTACTTCTCCGAGCGTGCCCCCGGCACCCGTGCCAAGCGCCGCCGAAGCGACAACACCAACCCCCAAACCTGTTGAGGCGCTGGTGAGCGGAACGCGCATCCAGGTGCGCACCGATGTGATTGACGCGGTGATCGATAGCCAGGGCGGTGACGTGCGCGAACTCAAGCTGCGCCAGCACCCGGTGAGTTTAGATAAACCCGAAGAAGCCTTTCCCTTGATGCGCGATGCCGGGCCCGAGCTGTTCATTGCCCAGTCGGGATTGATCGGCCTGGACGGTCAGTACCCGAACCACAAAACGCCGTTTACCGCCGAGGCCAGTCGTTACACGCTGGCGGACGGCCAGAATGAACTGCGCATACCGCTGAGCTGGCGCTCCGCGGGCGGCGTGCAATACACCAAGACCTATATCTTCCGCCGTGGCAGTTACGTCGTGGATGTCGAGTTTGCGGTGAAGAACGACACGCGCCGCGAGTGGGCCGGCTATCTGTACGGCCAGTTCCAGCGCATGCACACGCCCACGAGCGGCATTTTCAACGTGGTGCCGAGCTATACCGGCGGTGCGATTTACACCCCCGAAAACAAATACGAAAAAATACCGCTCGACGAAATGGCCAAGCAACCACTCAAGCGCGAGGTCATGGGCGGCTGGGTGGCGATGCTGCAGCACTATTTCGTAGGCTCGTGGCTGCCGGCGAAAGACGGGCGCAACGAGTTCTATACCGACGTGCTGGACGGCACGCGCCATGTGCTCGGCTTCAAGAACCTGACCCCGACCAAGGTCGCGCCGGGCGCGAACGGCGTCATCCGCGCCTCGCTGTACGCCGGCCCCAAGGAACAGGAGATTCTCAAAAAACTGCCGGAGGGCATGGACCTCACGGTGGATTACGGGTTTCTCACGGTCATTTCCGCACCGTTGTTCTGGTTGCTGGCACAGATCCACCGGCTGTTGGGCAACTGGGGCTGGGCCATCATCCTGCTCACGGTACTGATCAAGGCGGTGTTCTACCCGCTGTCGGCGGCGAGCTACAAATCCATGGCGCACATGCGCAAGATGGCACCCAAGATGAAGGCGCTCAAGGAGCGCTTTGGCGACGATCGCCAGAAGCTCAATCAGGCGATGATGGAACT
>MFTB01000069.1:454-7285 GCA_001785195.1 Candidatus Muproteobacteria bacterium RIFCSPHIGHO2_12_FULL_60_33 | reverse complement strand
CTGCTGGCGGAAGCCTGGGAAGACTTCCTCGACATGACCATCAGCCAGTGCGGCATCTGGGCCGGCGAGAACATCGAGCCGGACAAGAAACCGTCCGAACTGATGCCGACCGAACCGTACCTGCTGGGCTCGCACGCCGGCTGCGCCGGTATCTGGGTCTCGGGTCCGACCGACGTCGGCGCGCCCAAGGAATGGAGCTGGGGCTACCGCTCCATGACCACCGTCAAGGGTCTGTTCACCGCCGGTGACGGCGTGGGCGCCTCCGGTCACAAGTTCTCCTCCGGTTCGCATGCCGAAGGCCGCATCGCCGCCAAGGGCATGGTCAAGTTCGTGCTGGACAACAGGAACTGGAAGCCCGAGATGGAGCACACGGTGGCGGAGCTGGTCGAAGAGATCTATCGTCCGGTAAAAACCTTCCTCGAGCACAAGAACTACACCACGGCGATCGACGTCAACCCGCACTACATCACGCCCAAAATGCTGCAGTTCCGTCTGCAGAAGATCATGGACGAGTATTGCGCGGGCGTGTCGACCTACTACCAGACCAACGCCAAGATGCTCGAGATCTGCGAAGCCAAGCTCGAGATGCTGAAGGAAGACTCCCTCAAAATGCGCGCCAAGGACCTGCACGAGCTGCTGCGCGCGTGGGAGAACTACCACCGCATTCTCGCCGCCGAGGCACACATGAAGCACATCCAGTTCCGTCAGGAGACGCGTTATCCGGGTTACTATTACCGTGCGGACTACAACTTTATCGACGACGAAAACTGGAAGGTGTTCGTGAACTCGAAGTACGACCGCAACACTCACAAGTGGACGCTGAAGAAAGTCCCGTACGTGCAGCTGGTCAAGTAATCGAGCCGTAACGCTGTCAATGAGGGGTCCGGGGCAACCCGGACCCCTTTGTCTTTAGAGAGATGAGTTAAAATGCCCGGTCCTATTCCCAACCGGTGACAGATCCACATTTGAAATTTTCCCCTCTCCCCTTGAGGGAGAGGGCCAGGGTGAGGGGTATAAATCTGTTTTCAATCGCCCTCGTCCCTACCTTCTCCCGAAGGGAGAAGGAGAAATGCGACACCGCTATTGAGAGGTACCCATGAGCCAGGACTTCAACGACCCCAGCATCCAGGACCCGCGTCCGTCGAGCCCGGTCGTGCCGGTGAAGCTCGGCCTGGACGACAAAATCCAGTTCCGCTGCCGCAAGGGCATCGCCTGCTTCAACAAGTGCTGCGAGAACATCAACATCATGCTCACGCCCTACGACATCCTGCGGCTCAAGAACCGTCTCGGGATCACGTCGGCGGAGTTCCTGGAAAAAAACGCCACCGTGTTCGAGATGGACGCCCACGGACTGCCGGGCATCCGCATGAAGACCAAGGCTGGCAGCGCGGCCTGCCAGTTCCTCACCCCCGAAGGCTGCGGCGTGTACGAAGACCGCCCCACGGCCTGCCGCTATTACGCCCTCGGCGCCACCACCATGCGCGCCAAGGACTCGCCTTTGGCCGAGGATTTTTATTTCATGGTCAAGGAAGAGCACTGCCTGGGCCACTTTGAACCGCGCACGCTGAGCGTGCGCGAGTACCGCCAGGAACAAGGTGTCGAAATTTACGACGAGATGACCCGCGAATGGCGGCAAATCATTCTCAAGAAGCGCTCGAGCGGCCCCACCGTCGGCGCGCCGTCGCAAAAAAGCATGGATCTTTTTTACCTCGCGAGCTACGACCTCGACAATTTCCGGGTGTTCATCGCCAGCCCCTTCTTCCACGACGTCTACGACATCGAACCGGCGTATTTTCAGAAGCTGCTGTCCGACGAGGTGGAACTCCTGAAATTCGCGTCACGTTATCTCAAGCAGGTGCTGTTCGGCGAGAAATCCATCCCCGAGAAACCGGATGCAGTCGAGAAGCGCATGAAACGCCGCGAGGAAATCATGGCAAAGCAGCGGGAGCAGATGCGGAAGGACATGGAGAAGGAAATCGACTCGCCGAGCGAGTAGTATTCGCTCCTACCTGTCATTCCCGCGAAGGCGGGAAACCAGTCAAAAGCCGCTTTATAAGCGGCTTTTTTATTTACCGAATGGGTATTGTCTCAATTTTGTTTATATACAGTCTCAATTTGTACTAGAGGATGGTTTTGATTCTTTTGTGCACATTGGTACTAGGGAAACTCTGATTAAGTCATTCCGTTCGCCCTGAGCTTGTCGAAGGGTGAACGGCAAACGCTGTCATCACAGGGTCTTTCTCCGTTCGTGGTTCGACAGGCTCACCACGAACGGACTTAATCAGAGCTTCCCTAGAGGATAGTCCTTATTCTTTCGTCAAACATGGAGAAACTGAAAATGCCCAGCAAAAATCACAGATCAAATTTCATAAACGCACGGAAAACAGAAAGGCAGACACCTCTACCCAATGCGATCGAAGTTAGTTAGTTATTTATGTCCGAAGAAGAATTCGCAAGACAAGTTTATATTAATGAAAAGGCTTAACCGAGATTTAGCCAATTATGATCGTATGCTGGAAAAACAACTGTTAGATAAAATTTTCAGAAATTCTAAATAGGAGCTTCACGTCGTTCACGCATAGGCGTGATTCCAGCAGTTCTTTATCGAATCGCCTTCGGCGATACCGAACTGCTAAGGGCGGTTTCCGCACCGCGGGCAGGCCCATTTCTTTTGCTCGGCCAAAAGAAATGGGCGAAAGAAAAGGCCGCCCGGAGCCACCGACCCCTTCCTCCGCTTCTCGCTGGAATCGGCGCTCGCCTAACTCGCCGGGCGCTATACAACACGCCTCGGGCTCGATCAAAAGTCTCGCAAATACTCCGATTCCGGCTGCGATGCTCGGCGGCGGCTACGGGGGATAGCAAAATACCTAACTCCCTAAGCCTAGACTCTGTCTGGGTGCGCGGGGTAACTCAGACCTACAAAAAAAAGACCCCGCCTCTCGGCGGGGTCTTCGTTTCAAACCCTGCTTTCGCAGTACTTGGCGTTAGGCTGGCTGAACGTTCGCTGCCGACGGACCTTTCGGACCATCTTGCAGTTCATATTTCACCTGCTGACCTTCGGTCAGGCTCTTGAAGCCCGAACCTTGGACGGCAGAGTGATGCACGAAGACATCCTTGCTGCCGTCTGATGGGGTAATGAAACCGAAGCCTTTGGCGTCGTTGAACCACTTTACTGTACCTGTATTCACGAAAATACCTCTTGTTAGTTGAATTGCGATGTTTTGCAGTTCATTCCTGAAAGCGTTTGCGGGAGTAACTGCCGAAGAAACTGGGAGGAACCACCGAACTGTCTGCAAGAAGTGCGCTGCAAGGCGGGCACTATACAGGAGTCGGGCTCAATAGCTACAACTATTATCAGTGACGGCTTGGAACTGCCCAGCCCTGCAAACTGGGTTAAGCTTTTATATTGCAACCCGCCTGTCAGGCGGCTTTTTTGTTGGGCGATCTATCAGTCTCGCAACCAATAACCCAAAGACGGGTCATAAAGCGCACGGGTCAAACCCATAAGGGGCTTCCGATGCGCAAGACATTATCGAACTTTGCCACTGTTCTAACCGGGCTGTTGTTGGGTGTGGCGTGGGCGGCGACGGCGGCGGAGCCGGTGGCGAAAGGAAAAACCGCGACGGCCACGGCGGTGTTTGCCGGCGGGTGCTTCTGGTGCATGGAACCGCCGTACGACAAGCTGCCGGGGGTAGTGGCGACCACGTCGGGTTACACCGGCGGGCAGAAGCTGAACCCGACTTACGAGCAGGTATCGGCGGGCGATAGCGGGCATATCGAGGCGGTGCAGATCACCTACGACCCGAAGCAGGTCAGTTACGAGAAACTGCTGGAGGTGTTCTGGCGCAACGTCGATCCGCTCGACCGGGGCGGGCAGTTCTGCGACCGTGGCAGCACCTACACCACCGCGATCTTTGTTCAGAACCAGGAAGAGAGAAAAATAGCGGAGCAGTCAAAGGCCGCCGCCGAGAAGAAGCTTGGGAAGAAAATCGTGACCGCGATTCGCCCGACCGCGACCTTCTACGCCGCCGAGGATTACCATCAGGATTACTACCAGAAAAATCCCCTGCGCTACAAATACTACCGTTACTCCTGCGGGCGCGATCAGCGCCTCGGGGAACTCTGGGGCAAGAAGGGCTGACGCGGCCGGACAGCCGGCCCTTAGAAATCGAAGTCGGGGAACTGCAAACCCATGCCTTCCTCGGTCACGCGCACGACCCGAGCGGAAACCGTAGACTGTTCCTCTCCCCACAGAATGCCGGGCATGCGCAAAGACACCACCCGCCCCACGGGCAGGCATTGCTCTTTTTTCAGCAGAATGAACGCGCCAGTTTTGCTGATATCCCGGGTGAGGAGATTGACCTTGCCGAGATGCGGCGGATTGATCACTTCAACGGCAAGCGATACTTCCTGACGCTCCTGAACACGCCTTTCCAAAGAGCCCTCTCCCTATTATTCAAGCGATATCATTTAACCCTATCAAGCTCTGGGGGAATTACAAGGTAAAAAACCCCTATAATTCCGAAGAATTTTCAAGTGAATGGAGGCCTGGGTCATCAATACCACTCAACGAGGACTCCTGATCGTTTTTCCGGCGGTGGCAGTACTTGCCGCTGTCCTGATGCTGCCACCGATCGCGCAGGACCCAGGTTATCATGATTTTGTCGACCGCCGCGGGTTGCTTGGCATCCCCGGTTTTCTCAATATCGTCACCAACCTTGCGTTCCTCGCGCCAGGCGTCGCCGGAATCGTGTTGTGCGCGGGGCAGAAAGGTCTGGGTGCGCGTCGGGCATGGATGGTGTGCTTCATCGGTGCGGCGCTGGTGTCGTTGGGCTCCGGTTACTATCACCTCGCACCGGACAACGGCACGCTCGTGTGGGACCGGCTGCCGATGAGCATCGGGTTCATGGCGCTGTCCGTCGCGGTGCTGGCCGATTATGTAAATCCACGGCTGGAAAAAATACTGCTCGCGCCCGCGATCGCCCTCGGGCTCGCGAGCGTGATCTATTGGCATTACACCGATGATCTGCGGCTGTACGTGCTGGTGCAGTTCCTGCCCCTGCTCATGATCCCGGCGATACTGTTTCTGTTCCCCGGCACGCGGCAAGACCGCGGCTATCTGCTGACGGCACTGGCGATATACATGGTTTCAAAGCTGGCCGAGCATTACGACCGGGCGGTGTTCGAATGTGCCGGAGCCATCATCAGCGGGCATTCACTCAAACATTTGCTCGCCGCGCTGGCAGTTTTTGTGGTCTATATGATGCTGCGGCGCCGCGCCCTGCGCCCCCAGCCGGCGGTGCCTACCGTCAGTTCGTGACGTACTTCGTGAGCTGGCGGATCAGCTCCTCCTTTTCCCCCAGCAACAGCACCAGCAGGTGGCGCAGCGAAATAATCCCGACGAAGGCTTCGCCGTCGTATACCAGAAGATGCCGGCACTTATGCTGCTTCATCAGCTCGATGCAGTTTTCACCGGTCTCGTCCGGCACGACCCGCGGCACATCCGCGCGCATGACCTCCTTGATCGTGACCGTGTCCGGATTCCGGCGCTCCTGGATGACCTGGTGCATCAGGTCGCGCTCGGTAAAGAGGCCGATGACCTTGGACGCGCGCGTCACCACCACCGAGCCGATGTGCTTGTCGCACATGAGAACCGCGGCCTCGTAAGCGGTCTTGTTTTCATCCAGCAACACCACCTGGCGTTCCACTTTTTCGCTGATTGTGGCCATGGCGAGACCCTCCTTTCGCGGAATGTAAAAACACGGACGGGCAGGCCCTGGGGACGAATTGGCACATGCCGGCCGTCTCAGACGTAAATATTATAGGCGCAACCTCTTGGCAAACCACGAAACCGTCCTGACCTCCGGCCGGGATGGTACATTATCGACGGCTTGGCGCCATTTTCATTGACATGGAAACTACCGATTCAATTTTGCACTAAATGACAGCGCCCATGAGAAAAGGAGGATTCCAACCATGAAAGCCATCGCCATGACCGCGTCCGGTGGACCGGAGGTGCTGGAACTCCAGGACCTGCCCGAGCCGCGGCTCGCGCGCGATACCGACATGCTGGTGCGGGTGAAGGCCGCCGGCGTGAATCCGGTGGACACCAAAATGCGCGCCAAGCCCACGGCCTACCCGGCGCCGCTGCCGCCGGTGCTGGGCTGCGACGGGGCGGGGATTGTGCAGGCCGTCGGCCAGGCCGTGACCGGCTTCAAACCGGGAGACGAGGTGTATTACTGCCAGTGCCCGGCGCGCGACCGGCTCGGCAGCTACGCGCAATACGCGCTGGTGGATCACCGGCTGGTGGCGCGGAAGCCGAAATGCATGAGTTTCACCGATGCCGCGGCGGCGCCGCTGGTGCTGATCACCGCGTGGGAGGCGCTGCACGACCGCGTCGAGGTCAAGCCCTGGCATAAAGTGCTGGTACACGCCGGCGCCGGCGGCGTGGCCCACGTGGCCATCCAGCTCGCGCGCATCGCGGGCGCGGAGGTCTGCACCACCGTCGGTTCGGTCGAGAAAGCCGAGTTCGCCCGCTCGTTCGGCGCGAATCACACCATCAACTACAAGGAAAAGAATTTCGTGCCGGCCGTCCTCGACTGGACCGGCGGCCAGGGCGTGGACATCGCCTTCGACACCGTGGGCGGCAAGACGCTCGCCGAGACTTTTTCCGCGGTGCGTTATTACGGCGATGTCGTCACGCTGCTGGCGCCCGGGCCCGAGATGGACTGGGGCGTGCCGCGCGTGCGCAACCAGCGCCTGAGTTTCGAGTTGATGCTGATCCCGGTGTTCGCCGGCCTGACCGACGGCATAGCGCACCAGGGCGGGATC
>MFTB01000069.1:0-440 GCA_001785195.1 Candidatus Muproteobacteria bacterium RIFCSPHIGHO2_12_FULL_60_33 | reverse complement strand
ACCAGGGCGGGATCCTGCGCCGCGGCACCGAACTGTTCGAGGCCCGCAAGCTGCGCATCCACGTCGACAAAACCTTCCCGCTCGAGCGCGCCGCCGCGGCTCATGCGTTGGTCGCCTCCGGGAAAACAAAAGGCAAAATCGTCCTGACCGTTGACTAGAAAACTGCCTTAAAAACAAGGCAACCGCAGATGAACGCAGATGATAAAGAAGATAAACGCGGATGAGTCAGCTGGAATTCTTTTTTTAATCTGCGTTCATCCTAAAAATAAATCTGCGTTTATCTGCGGATAAAAGTATTTTGAATTAATCTCTGATCGTCAGCCGGACACTGAAGTATTGGCGCGCGCGAGCAATTTGGCAAACTCCTGGGTCGGGAGCGGCTTGCTGAAATAATCGCCCTGGTACTCGTCGCAGCCCTGCTCGCGCAGGACGGCGAGCTG
>MFTB01000068.1:4034-28313 GCA_001785195.1 Candidatus Muproteobacteria bacterium RIFCSPHIGHO2_12_FULL_60_33 | reverse complement strand
CTGACGGAAGATTTGCGGCGGTGAAGTAGCCCGCATGAAGCGCCAGAGGAATGCGGGGAAAACGGTCAGCAACGCCAACTATCCTCTACCGACTGATCAAACGGATTCCGGGCAAGCCGGATATCGCCACAAGGTATCAGAAATGTTTTCTATATCTTCGCTTGTGGTAAAGGGAAGCGTCCTCTTCATTCTCCCGGTTTCATGCGCGCCGCTTGGAGCGCTGGGCCAAGCGTTGCGCAGCCTGTCCTGCCTTCAGCACGACACGAAGCGCGTCGTTCACGGCCTCGGAATTCGGAAATGCCTTTGCGACATCCGGATCCAGGACCACGATGTTCGCTCCCTCTTTTAAAATGCGTTTGTAGTACTTTCCACGGGTGGCTTTCGAATAGTCGAAGCGATATTCGGGCCTCAGGTCGTCTGATAAATTGGCTTTAGGCTTCATGGCGTTTGCGCTCTTGTGCGGTGGCTAACCTGGCACTGATGATTCGGGTACTTCCGGCACGTTCAACATGGGCTACGACGAGAAATCGCCCCCGCGAGGAAGAACCCACCGTAATAAAACGACGTTCTCCGACTGAGTGATCGGGATCGTCGAATGTTGCAGCCAACGGGTCATAGAAAACGGTAACCGCCTCATCAAAAGAAACCCGATGCTTTTTGATGTTGCCTTCGGCTTTCTTGTGATCCCATTCAAACCGCATCAAGTAATTCTAGCTTATTGTGAATTTTTATGCCCAGCATTCCTGCTTGAGATACCTCGTGCAGCGCGATGCATTGCGTGGGTTGCATGCTCATGCTAATCAGAAATTATTTCCGTATCTGCGCTTCTGGTAAAGGGTAACGTCCCCTTTCTTCCTTCGCGGGCAATCCGAAAATTCACGCCGAAATGCTGCGTCGCATCCAGCCGCATCTGACCGAAGATTTGCGGCATTAGCGAAAATAGGTACCAGAAACCTTTTCCGTATCTGCGCTTCTGGTAAAGGGAAGCGTCCCCTTTATCTGTTCCACGCCGAAATGTTGCGCCGTATCCAGCCGCATCTGACGGAAGATTTGCGGCGGTGAAGTAGCCCGCATGAAGCGCCCGCGGAATGCGGGGAAAACGGTCAGCAACGCCAACTATCCCCTACCGACTGATCAAAGATTCCGGGCAGGCCGGATATCGCCGCAAGGTATCAGAAATGTTTTCTATATCTTCGCTTGTGGTAAAGGGAAGCGTCCCCTTTATCTCCAATTGAATGACCGGCGCATCCGCGTGAGCCGCGTCACTGAACTTGAATACGCCCTGCTCGGCGCTGGTTTTCCTTTTCGCTCGCATCAACACATGGATGCGTGGATAGGCACCCTGAAGGAATTCATGCTGAGCACCAGCGGCATCCGCCGTCCCGGCTCGGCGTCACTCGACCTGGCCTATGTCGCCTGTGGCCGCTACGAAGGTTTCTGGGAGATTGGACTGAGCCCCTGGGACATGGCCGCCGGCGCGTTGATCGTTCAGGAAGCCGGCGGACTGGTCACCGATCTCGCCGGAGGACAGAATTTTCTTGAAAGCGGCAACATCCTCGCGGGCAATCCGAAAATTCACGCCGAAATGCTGCGTCGCATCCAGCCGCATCTGACCGAAGATTTGCGGCATTAGCGAAAATAGGTACCAGAAACCTTTTCCGTATCTGCGCTTCTGGTAAAGGGAAGCGTCCCCAATATTCTTATTCTAGAGGCGCAAACCCGTTGCGCGAAAACATGAGTTCAACAAGTCAGGTCGTTTCTTCACACGTGATAGCTCAATTGTGACCTGCTCTCGAAGCTGGTCGAGTGATGACGG
The DNA here is from genome assembly GCA_001785195.1 of Candidatus Muproteobacteria bacterium RIFCSPHIGHO2_12_FULL_60_33. Lineage (GTDB taxonomy): Bacteria > Pseudomonadota > Gammaproteobacteria > Acidiferrobacterales > Sulfurifustaceae > Sulfuricaulis. The sequence continues at coordinate 26,497 of MFTB01000068.1, read as the reverse complement.
GCAAAAGTTTGCAAGCCGACCGTACTTGATGTATCCCCAAACGCGATCGACGGGATTTAGCTCGGGAACATATGGTGGAAATGGCTCGACACGAACGTCTGAATGGTACTGTAGGTATTGCTCCACTGGATATGATTGGTGAATCGGAATCTGGTCCCAGATGACGATGAACGGCCGCCGAATTTGGCGGCGTACTGTTTCAAGAAACTCGACTATGGATTTCCCGCGAAAGTTCGCATTGTCAGATAGCAAGTGAAAATGAAATCCAAATCTTGATAATGCTGGACTGATAGTAATCGCCCCAATCGCTGATATGCGACCGTGAGGCTCCGCAATCTTTATCACTGGCGTGTGACCCCGTGGCGCCCACGTTCTTCGAACAAGGGGCGCTAACATGAAGCCACACTCGTCTATGAAGACAAGATAACCTTGCCTGGACGGTTCATGCATGACGAGCGCATGTTGCTCGCGACATAACGTAATTTAGATGTCATATCTTGACGTATAACCTGGCCCGGTGATATCTAACCTGGCGGGGCCGGTCAGTCATAAATGGTTTTTCAACAGTAAACGTAGGGCGCGTATCACGCGCCAAACCAGTTTGTGCGATGGGGGGTTAATGTTTTCGGCGCGTGGTACGCGCCCTACTTGCTTTATCCACGCCCCTGTTCCGGGATGACGTCGGCAAAAACCAGCAGCTCAAAAACATTGGTGTATTCCAACCGCTGCAACAGGCGCACTGTGCGCGTTTCTGCTTCATCTTCCACCAGCAGCAAATTGCTTCCGGGCGCGAACACGCCACGCGGCAGCAGCAACGTGGCCGGGCGGCGCAGGGCTTCGATGGCCGGGAGAAGCAGCGCGGGCTGATAATCACGCCCCTCCGGATTCGGTACTGGCGCGACCGCCACCGGTTTGACACCGGAGGCCAGCAGTTCAATACCCATTTCCAGGCTGCCGGCCTCGGGGCTTTTCATCCAGCGCACCACGCCGGCGCTCCAGCGGCCGATCTCATCCATCTGCTGGATACCCACGGCATCGCCGACGCGCACATAGGTGTGCGAACTGCCAAACCGCACCAGTTGCAGCCCCTTGGGCGCGGTGTCCTTGATCTGCCAGCGGTCCACGCGGAAGGCTTCACCGAGCGTGACGGAAGACTCTCTCTCCGCCATCGGCATCGGGCCCACCACAACGGGTTCGTCGAGCGCAATGAAGCCCTCGTCCGCTTTGACCTCGCGGGTAATATCTTCCTCGATGTGAACCGGCAGAATCACGCGATCGTCAGGTATCTCCCTGCGCGCTATTACCGCCGGCGGGGCGAAAGGCTTCTGGCCGCCGGCAAAAAAATGTAGTGCCGGAATTCCGGCGCACACAAAGGCCGGCCCGCTGCGCTGGATGCGCGAATATTGCCGCCGCGGCAATTGGCCCCAGGAACGCATCATGCGTTGCAGCATGTCGAGGCAGACGGAGTCCAGGCAATCGATACCGAGCGACAGCACACGGGCGCTGTCGCCTTGTTGCAGGCGCTGGATGAAAAACTGGATGGAACGCAGCAACTCCACGGCGTCCAGCAGGCGCAAGCCCTGACCCGGCTGGAACGTCACATCGCGCGGAAACGGTATCGGTGGCGAATCGGTCGCGGGATCGATCAAAAAATATCCGGCCGACGGCGCGGCCGTGAGAGTGTCTTTCAGCTCTGCCTTGGCGCTCCACTGATACAGAAACCGTTGCACCTGCCGACATTCGCCTTGCGGTAACTGATAAGGATTGTTCAAACCCAGAAGCAGGATGCGAAGGTACTCATGGCTGAGCGTGGTCTTGGTGGCCACCGGTGCAGGCGTATCGAGCACCTCCTGCGCCAGATCGTGCCCGGCGGCATACTGATAGATGGCATGTATCTCGCGCCACACCTCCGGCGGATACGGCATGTACACCTGATACGAATGCAGCAGCACCTCGCCCAGATAATGCAGGGCGCGCACCAGCGCCTGTGCCCGCAGGGATTTCTTGCCCCAGCGCCGCCGCTGCTTTTCCAGATCCTGCAGGCAACCCTTGTAGCCGTAGGCCATTTCCATGTGCAGCTGACGGATGAACTCCGCCAGTTGCCGCTTCTTGGGCGTCAGCGGCAGTGCGGCGCGCACAAAATAGGATTCCAAAGAAGAAGTTACCGATGCAACCGGAGCGATATAAAGCTCCATCAACTCAAAACGACGTGTCGCGTCCAGTTCCTGGCGGTTGAGGGTGTAAAGTGCCTGGTAGATTTCGCGCGCTGTCTCCGCGCTGTCGGCGAGCGGCAAGGAAGCGAGCCACGCGCGCGCGTGTTCGGGATCGGTTTCGGCCATCCAGGCCGAGACACGTTTGGTTGGTATAGAAAGTGCGAGCGCAGTCACTGTGACTTCCTGTCCAGGCACTAAAATATTTCCGAATACTATCAAATGATTATATAGCACAAGCCGTGCGCGACCGGGCCGGGAGAATTTACAGCGTGTGGCGAATTCCCATGTTTTTTACCGATTTATATCGAATATAAACAAGGGTTTCTCTTATTCCACGCACCGGCTCACGCGTGTATCATTCGGCGCGTTTTGAAATAATGGGTTACGGAGATATCGATGACGTACGTGGTCACGGAAAGCTGCATCCGCTGCAAATATACGGATTGTGTGGAAGTCTGTCCCGTGGACTGCTTCCATGAAGGACCCAACTTCCTGGTCATTGATCCCGACGAATGCATCGATTGCACCCTGTGCGTGCCCGAATGTCCGGTGAACGCCATTTTCGCGGAAGACGACCTGCCGGAAGAACAGAAGAAATTCACCGCGATCAACGCCGAACTGGCCAAAAAGTGGCCGGTCCTGACGGAGAAAAAACCCGGACCGCCGGACGCCGCCGAGTGGGAAGACAAGCCTGACAAACTCAAGTACCTTGAGCGCTGACGCACCGGTCATACTAGTCCCTTACGGAGACGATCCGCTACGTCATCTCGCCACACTGCTGCTGGAACGGCATAAAGACCGGCTCCCGGATTTAAGCCAACAAGTCGTTTTACTCCCGCATACCAGCGCCGTACCGCGTTTCCGCCGGATACTGCGGGAACAGGCGGCGCTGAAAGATTTTTCCGCCCTGTTGCCGCCATTCACCGGCACCCTGACTGCCTGGGCTACACGTTACGCCGATGGCGATAAACACCGGCTAAGTACAACGGCGCACGAAATTCTGCTGCTGGGCCTGTTGCATGATTACCCCCAATGGCGCCGCGAACACGGCGATTGGCCGCTGGCTGACAGCCTTCTGGAGTTATTCGACGATCTGGCCCTCCATGAATGCCGGCTTCCCGACGATCCTGACGATCTGATGCGGAAAGTCATTGCGAGTCGCGGCGCGGACATGGATGACTTTTCGCCGTTCAGCGACGAGGCGCAACTGGTGCACACGCTGTGGAGCGCATGGCGTGAACGTCTCAGGGCGGATAACCTGCAGGACCAGGCGCTGCAATTCACGGACAGCCTGGCACGCAGCCTCGATCAACTTGCCATTGATACGAAGATCTACCTCGCCGGTTTCGTGGACTTTTCCAATGTGGAATTAAACTGGATCAAGACACTGATGGGCCGGCGGCGTTTGACATTGCTGCTGCACGGAACCAGCGGCAACGATATGGAATATTCCGCCAAGCGTCTTATCGACGAAACAGGGGTTAAATCATCCAGCGCTGAGTCGCACGATGCCTATGCGGATTTCCTTGACCGCGTCTTTGCAACGGATGACGGCAATCTGCGACAACGCGCCCAGAAACAGGCAGCGTTCTCGTCCACCAGTCCCGCGCACGGGCACCTGGTCCTGCATCAGGCGGCGGACGCGGAATCCGAGGCGCGTGCCATCGACTTGCAGGTACGGCGTTGGTTCACCCAGGGCCATCGCGATATCGGCATCGTGACCAACGACCGCAAACTCGCACGCCGTGTGCGCGCGCTTCTGGAACGGGCCCGGATCGGGCTGGTGGATGCGGGCGGCTGGACGCTCTCGACCACCAGCGCCGCGACGGCGCTGGCGCGCTGGCTCGAGTGCGTGGAGCAGAATTTCGCCCACGAACCCCTGCTCGATTTGCTGAAGTCGCCTTTCCTGCAACTTGATGTCGGATATCCGGATTTCGACCGCCTCGTATCCTTGTTTGAACAAACCGTCATTCGTTCAAACAACATCACCTCCGGGCTCGAGCATTACCGTCACGGCCTTGAGCGCGCCAAGACCGATTGGCGCGATGAACTTGCCGATGCCAGCGGGGCGCTGGCGCAATTGCTGGACCGGCTGGAAAGCGCCGCGTCTCCCTTGATCCCCCTGACAACGGCGCGGTTGCGAGCCTTGCCGGAATTCCTGGAGGCACTGCATAAAAGCCTTGAAAACCTGGGTTTGTCGGCCGGACTTGAAAATGACGCCGCCGGCCGTGAGCTACTGAATGTGCTCGATGAAATGCGCGCCGCGGCCAGGCACGGCACGCTGCGCCTGGCGTGGGCGGGTTTTCACCAGTGGCTCCGGCGCGGCATGGAACAGCGTCGTTTTCATCCGCCGATGCAGGGACGCGGTGTGGAGCTCATGGGTTTCGCGGAATCCCGGCTCTACCGTTTCGATGCACTCATTGTCGCCGGGGCGGTGCGCGAGCATCTGCCGGGTCAAATCGGCGTGCCGCCCTATTTCAATGACAACATACGGACTGAACTGGGGCTGCCGTCGCTGGCGCGACGCCACGCCACGCTGTTCCAGGATTTCCGCCGTCTGCTCGAGGCCGCGCCGCGCGTGCTGGTGAGCCTGCGTCGTGAGCATGAAGGCGAAAGGCTGGTCCCGAGTCCCTGGGTCGAGCGTATACGTGCTTTTCATGAACTGGCCTACGGCGCCTCCCTGAGCGATCCAGAACTGGAATGGCTCGTGCAGCAAGCCGATGCCGTCATCGTCATGCGCGATGCGCCGCTGCCGGCGCCCGTGGCGCCACCGGCCGCGCGGTTGCCGGCATCCATGCTCCCGGCGGCGTTCACCGCCACGGACTACCAGCGTTTGATAAATTGCCCCTACCAGTTCTTCGCTGCCCGTGGACTGGGCCTGGCGCCGGAAGAGGAAGTACGCGAGGAAATCGAAAAGGTGGATTACGGAATCCATGTGCATCGCATCCTGCAGGCCTTCCACAGCGGCGTGCCCGGTCTTCCCGGTCCGTGGCGCGAAAAACTCGATGACGCCACCCGGCCCGAGGCGGAAGCCATGCTGCGTCAGATTTCACAAAAGGTATTCGCCAGGGACCTGCGCCGGCGCTTCCTGGCACGAGGTTGGCTCTACCGCTGGGAGAAATGCATTCCGGCCTACCTGGACTGGGAACTGAAACGCGCGGCACATTGGCAGGCCGAGGCAACGGAAGTCAAAAAAGAGCGCGTCTATCAGGAAGGCGGCACGCAAATCACCCTGATCGGGCGCATCGATCGTCTCGACCATGGCAAGGATGGTTATGGCATTATCGATTACAAGACCGGCTCCGTGCCGACGCGCGACCAGGTGCTTCAGGGGGAAAGCATCCAGCTCCCGTTCTATGCCCTGCTGCTGGAACAGGAAAATATCGCACAGGCGACATTTCTGGCGCTGGAAGACGAGGACGTAAAGGAAAAGACGACTCTCGATGGCGAGTCACTGGCCCTGCTGCGCGCGGCGGTGCGGGAGCGGTTGATGCTGCTCAAGCGCCGTCTCGACGCCGGGGCCCCGTTGCCCGCGTGGGGCGATATGGAAACATGCCGGATTTGTGAAATGGAGGGGCTGTGTCGCCGCGAAATGTGGGCCGAACCGAAATCGTCCGCGTCGTAAATAACGGGTGTAAAAAAAGAGGCGGCCATTCATGGCCGCCCCCGGTATTTCCACTGATCACTTGCTTCCGGAATGCATCCTTGCATCCCTTGAGACTTCCCTGCTTACCTCCGATGTCGTCAGCGGCGATATGTCCCTATCCGGCTTCCCAGCCTCTTTTCAATATAGGCCGGGGAAATGATGATGCAAGGAAGGCGCGCCCCCGAAAGGCTGAAATATTCCTGTTAGCATTCATGGGGTTAGTTGCCACAAGGCAGGCATCAACCCGGCGCCTGCTCGCATGATCGATATTTCACTCGCCACGGCCCCGGAAAACAACGTCGTGGTCCAAGCGGCCGCCGGCACCGGCAAGACCTGGCTGCTGACCAGCCGCATCATCCGCCTGCTGCTCGAAGGCAGCGAGCCCGGCGCCATCCTGGCCATCACCTTTACGCGCAAGGCCGCCGGCGAAATCCATGAACGCGTCACCGAACGCCTGTTTGCCCTCGCCGCGAGCGACGCCGAAGCGCTCGTCAAACAGCTCGCCGAAATCGGCGCCGGCACCGATCAGACAAGCCGTGACATAGCGCGCGGGCTTTATGAAAAACATCTGGGCGCGATACACGCCCTGCGTACGACCACGTTTCATGCCTTCTGCCAGGAAATACTGCGACGCTTCCCGCTCGAGGCGGACGTGCCACCGGGCTTCGAGCTCGCCGAAGCAACGGCTGAACTGGAGCAAGCCGCCTGGCTCGCGCTCGATCGAAAGGCATTCCGTGATAAAGAAGGCGCGTTGGCCGGGGCGCTGGATACGCTGCTGAAGGAATGCGCGGGCGTGGCCGGCACGCGCACGGCGTTGGATGATTTTCTGACACATCGCAGCGATTGGTGGGCCTATACCGAAAATGAACCGGACCCCGCCGGTTTTGCGGCGACACAACTTCGGCAATGGCTCGACACAACTGACAGCACCGATCCGCTCATGGCCTTCGTCCAGCATCCCGAGATGCACCAACGGATCGCACGCTATGCAGAACTCTTGGGCGGCCATCTTACTGCGACGAACCAGGAACATCTCGCCGACCTGACACGGGCTCTGTCGGACGGGACGCCTTCACTACAGACCTTCAATCGGATTCGTGCCGTGCTGCTGACCGATAAGGATGAGCCGCGCCAGATGAAACGCTCTCAGACACTGGAAAATAAACTTGGCGCCAATCATGCCGATGAGCTGGTCGGCCTGCATCAGGAGATCGCCTCGCATCTGCTGGCGGCCATCGCGGGATTCAAACGTCAGGGGACATGCCGGATCTCCCAGGCCTGGTATGTATGCGGCATGGCGCTGCTCGAGGAATATCAGCGACTCAAGATGGAGCGCGGCTTGCTCGACTTTGCCGACCTGGAATGGAAAACCTATCGCCTGCTGAACCGCAGCCGCCATGCCGAATGGGTGCAATACAAGCTGGATCAGCGCATCGACCATCTGCTGGTGGATGAATTCCAGGACACCAATCCGACCCAGTGGCGCTTGCTGCTGCCGCTGCTGCAAGAGATGGTGGCCGGCGACCCGGAACGCCGTCGCAGCGTCTTTCTCGTCGGTGACGAAAAACAGTCGGTTTACCGTTTTCGCCGGGCCGATCCGCGCCTGTTTCATGCCGCCCGCCACTGGCTGCAACAACATGCACAGGCACAAACGCTGACGCAGCATCTGTCCTGGCGCTCCTCGCCCGCCATTATCCGTTTCGTCAACCTCGTCTTTCATCGCCCCAGCGACACCGACGCCGAAACAGACGGTGATTATCCGTTGCAGGACTTCCAGAAACACGACACACACCATCAACAGTTATGGGGCCGGGCCGAGTTGCTGCCGCTCATCCGGCGGCAGGACCTGCCCAGGGGAAATGCGGATCAGGCATGGAGAAATCCGCTGGAACAACCACGCCAGACGGATGAAGACACGCGGCACCGTCAGGAAGGCGACCTGATCGCCGGAAAAATCCGGCAACTCCTGGGGACTCCTGTCGCCGACAAGGACCGGGTACGCCCCATGACCGGTGACGACATCATGATCCTGCTGCGCGATCGCACCCATGCGCGGCTCTACGAGGAGGCCCTGCGACGGGCCGGCATTCCTTATATCGGGACAGGCCGGGGGGTCTTCATGCAGTCGCTGGAAGTGCGCGACCTCATGCACCTGCTGCGCCACCTGATCGAACCGTACAACGATCTCGCACTCGCCTCGGCCCTGCGCTCGCCCATTTTCGCCGCGAGCGAAGACGATCTGTTGCGTCTCGCGCAAGACCCGCCGGGTTCCTGGCGCGAGCGCCTGGCACGATTGACCTCCGATCTGACACCGGACGGCGCCTTGTCGCGGGCGCAACGGTTGTTGCCGCGCTGGAGCGCCTATGTCGGCCGCCTGCCGGTGCACGACCTGCTCGACCGCATCTACTGCGAGGGCAACGTGGTGGCCCGCTACCTCGCCGCGGCGGTCCCGCATCTGCGGTCGCGCGTGGAGGCCAATCTCAATCGCTTTCTCGAACTGGCGCTTGAAGTCGACAGCGGGCGCTACCCGAGCCTTTCGCATTTTCTGGCCTATCTCGAAAGACATTCGGAGGACGACGATAAATCTCCCGCGGATCCGGCCTGGAACCGCGCACCGCGCGTGCGCGTGATGACCATCCATGCCGCCAAGGGGCTTGAAGCGCCCGTGGTATTCCTTGCCGACGCGGCGCGCGGCTCCAGAAACCGCGATCGCGGGATGCGCTCGCTGATCGACTGGCCGGTGAACGATCCGCGTCCGCGCTATTTCCATCTTGCCGGCGCCAAAAAAAATATTGACGACGTCAGCCTGGCGCTCCAGAACGAACAGCAATGGTCGGTCCGCCGCGAGGAGGCCAATCTGCTGTACGTGGCGCTCACGCGCGCCAGGCAGATGCTCTATATCTCGGGCTGTGAGCCCGGACAGGGCGATCGCGGCTGGTACGGCTTTATCGAGAAGCGTCTGCGTCAGGCGGAGGATTCCGGTGAAGCGGCGCGCGCGGGACTTAGGCTCAACCCTGTTTCCCTGGATGAGGGAAAAACTGTTTTCAACACCAGCGCCTGGCTGGAATTCGGCGAGCCGCCGGCGCTGCTGCCACCGGAGCCACCAACACCCGACGCCGGATTCGTCATCGATCCGCTCCTGACGCAGCCTCTTCCCGCGATGCCGGAAACCGGAATACTCAACCCAAGCCGTTCAGCCCAGGCGGAAGACGATCACCCGGACGAAGCCGCTGAATTCACAGAAACGCGCACGCAGGTGCAACGCCGCGGCGTGGTCATTCATCGCATGCTGGAACGACTGACCAGCGGCGAGACGCGCGCGACAGTCGAGAAAAAATTACGGCAGGAATTCAGCGAGCGGCTGGAAGAAAAGGATTTCAACCGGTGGTGGCAGGAAACCTGCGCCCTGACTGACCAGGCTCATTTTCGCGAGTATTTCGACCCCGCCCGCTATCGGGAGGCGCGCAATGAAATCCCGATTCTGTACCACAATGGTGAACGCGACGTCTACGGCGTCATCGACCGGCTCATCCTCCGGGAAGATGAAGTTGTTCTCATCGATTACAAGACCCATGCGCACGCCACGCAGGAAAATATCACGCAACTGGCGCAGGATTTCAGGGAACAGATGCGTCGATACGGCGAAGGGGCACGACGGCTCTGGCCGCGCAAGAAGTTGAAACTGCTGCTGCTCTTCACCGCCTGCGGAGGTGTCGTGGAATTAGGGGATCTCTAAACAAGAACTGCCCAACGCAGAGACGCAGAGAAAATACAGGCGTGTTTTAACGAGGAAATGCTCCGCGTTTCTCTGCGTCCTCCGCGTCTCCGCGTTGAAAAATTATTAAAAGTCCGCGTTCGTCTGCGGATATCTTGTCTTTTTTTCTTTCAGGACACCACGGCTTGGACTATGCGGTTGCGCCCCGTTTCCTTGGCCTGGTAAAGCGCGGCATCCACCTGCTGGAACAACCAGACAGCCGGATCGGGACCGCAGGAATCCACGCCCGGCTGGAGACAGGCCAGACCGATGCTCACGGTGACATCGAGATCAACCCCTTCCGGGACCACGAAGGAGCTGTGTTCGATGCTGGAACGCAGGCGTTCGGCGATCGCCGCTCCCTGCGCGGGGGTGGTGCCTGGCAGGAGCAGCACAAATTCCTCGCCGCCGTAGCGCGCCAGCACGTCACTGCCGCGCAAATCCTGGCCGAGCAGGCCCGCAATCTGGCGCAACACGCGGTCTCCGACCTGATGGCCGTACCGGTCGTTTACCTGCTTGAAGAAATCCACATCCACCAGCATGCACACCAGCGGCCCGGACTGGCGTGCCCAGCGCTCCACCTCTTCCGCCAGGCGGCGCCCGAAAAACCGGCGATTGGAAATTCCCGTCAGGGGGTCCGTGAGTCCGTCGAGCTTGAGCCTTTCGTGATTGATGGAGTTGTCGATGCACATGGCCGCGACCGCCGCCAGATGCTCCAGCAGATCCGTGGCGATGCCGGGCGCGAAATGGCTCGCATTGCGGCTGCCTTGATTGAGGCTTCCAATCAGTTCGCCGCGTCGAACCAGCGGCGCCAGCGCCACCGAACCCGAGGCGCAGGGATGCCCGGAAAAAAGCAGTGAATGGAGACGTTCATCAACCGGACCCAGACGGGGACGCCACGGGCGCACAAACAGTCCATCCAGTGTTTCGCGCGGTATGGCGATAAAGCCGCGCGCCTTGGAACCCGGCTCGACACCGTCTTCGAGAAGGCGGGTCATTTCGTATTCGGGATCGGTGCACGCAACCGTAACGCAGTCGATGCCGGGAAAAGTCTCGGGGATGCCCTTGGTGATGATGTCGATCAGATCGGGAAGCGAAGGCGAGCCGATCATTCGTACTTCTATCTGGCGAAAGCCGGACCAGATGCGCTCGTTATCGCGCAACTGCTTGCGAAGCCTGATCCATTCCCGCTCCTGCGTGGTGCTTGCCTGGTCCATGCCTCCGTCTCGCCGGTCGCTGTCCCGATGGCCCGGCGATCAGCCCTTGATGCCAAGCATGCCGAGCAGCCGCGGCGCCGGGATATAGCCCGGCAACACTTTACCATTATCGAGGAAGATTGAGGGAGTGCCGCCGATATCCAGACGCTGACCCAGCTGGAAATGGCTTTCCACCGGATTGGCGCAGGTTTTCATGTTCAGCTTGCCGCCGGCCTTGGCGATGCCGATGGCCTTCGCGCGATCGTCCGCGCACCACACCGCCACCGCGCGCCGGTAGCTCTCGGAGTTGAGGCCGGCCCGCGGAAAGAACAGGTAACGCACCTTCACGCCCTGCTTGTTGAGCGCGGGAACATCGAGATGAAACTTGGCGCAGTAACCGCAATCCACGTCGGTAAACACCGTGAGCGTGCGCTGGGGCTTGTCCGGGCCGATCACGATCATGTTTTCCTCGCCCACCTCATTGAGCAGGCGCGTGCGAATGGCCGCGCGCCGGGTCTCGGTCAAATTGCTCTGCGAGCGCAGATCCATCACATCGCCCATGAAGAGATACTTGCCGTCGCTCGTGGCGTAGAAAATCTTGGAGTCATGCTCGACTTCGTACATCCCGGAAACGGGAGAGGGTTTGACGATCGCCGATTTGAGTTCGGGGAAGGCGCGGACAAGTTCCGCTTTTATATGGCTCACTTCCTGTTCGCCGGCGCTGGCGGAAAAAGGAATGACGAGGCAGGAAAAAATAAATAAAAGAAAACGCGACATAGGATAAGTTCTCGCTGGTCTGAAATTATGGGCCGGCGCCGTGCCGGCCATGATCTTACCGGCCGCAGGCGTCCGCTGCCAGCGTTAGACGGCGCCGGGCGACTTCGGTTCGTGGTCACTTCAACGCTTGTTCCGCCTGCTGCACCACGCGCGTCATGGGGATGACACTGTCGGGATTGAACGATATGGACTCGATGCCCTGCCGCACCAGCCAGGTGGTGATCTCGGGATAATCCGACGGGGCCTGCCCGCAGATACCGGCGTATTTGCCCATTTTACGGGCGGCATGGATGGCCGTCTCCATGAGCTTGAGCACCGCCGGGTTGCGCTCGTCAAAGCCGGTCACGAGCCCCGAGTCGCGGTCCACGCCCAGGGTCAGCTGGGTCAGGTCGTTGGAGCCGATGGAAAAGCCGTCCAGGTGCCGCAGGAAGTCCTCCGCCAGCAAGGCATTCGCCGGAATCTCGCACATGAGGTACACCTTAAGCCCTGCCTTTCCGCGCTCGAGCCCATGCGCGCGCATGACTGCCAGCACATTTTTCGCCTCGTCCACGCTGCGCACGAACGGGATCATCACGACGACATTGTCCAGTCCCATGTCCTCGCGCACCTGCTTGAGCGCCGCGCACTCCATGGCGAAGCTGTCGCGGAAAGATTCCGAATAATAACGCGAGGCCCCGCGCAGCCCGAGCATGGGATTTTCCTCCCTGGGCTCGAAGCCGGCGCCGCCGAACAGCGAGGCGTATTCGTTCGATTTGAAATCGCTCAGGCGCACGATGACCGGCTTGGGGTGAAACGCGGCGGCGATGGTGCCAATACCTTCGGCGAGGCGGCTGATAAAGTAGGCGCGGCGGTCCGCATATCCAGCCGTCAGCCGGTCGATGTGCCGCTGTTCATCCTGGCCGAGTTTGTCATATTCCAGCAGCGCGCGCGGGTGCGCCTGGATGCTGTGATTGATGATGAATTCCAGGCGCGCGAGCCCCACGCCGTCATTCGGCAGGAAAGAATTTTCAAAGGCCTGATCGGGATTGCCGACATTTATCATGATTTTCGTGCGCGGCCGGTGCGTGGAATCCGGCGCTATCCGGTCGATGCGGAATTTCTGCTCGCCCTCGTAGACACGCCCGGTATCGCCCTCGGCGCAACTCACCGTCACCTTCACGCCGGTGCCGATGACCTCGGTGGCGTCGCCGCAACCCACGATCGCCGGGATGCCCAGCTCACGCGCGACAATGGCGGCGTGACAGGTGCGCCCGCCACGGTTGGTGACAATCCCGGCGGCGGTTTTCATTACCGGCTCCCAGTCGGGGTCGGTCATGTCGGTCACCAGCACCTCGCCGGCGCGTAATTGCGCCATGTCGGCCGCCTGCTCGATCACGTGCGCGACGCCCGCGGTGATGCGGCGCCCGACGCTTTTTCCGGAGACCAGTACTTTGCCACGCGATTCCAGGGCATAAACCTCGTACACATCGCGCGCCTCGCGTGAGCGCACCGTTTCCGGCCGTGCCTGCAAGATATAGAGCTTGCCATCCACGCCGTCCTTGGCCCATTCGATATCCATGGGCCGGTCGTGGCCCGCGAGTTTCGAGTAGTGCTGTTCGATCTTCACGCCATAGCGCGCGAGCTCCAGCACCTCGTCGTCCGTCAGGGAAAACCGCTGACGCTCCGCTTCCGGCACCGCGATATTACGCGTGGCAACGCCGACCGCCGCTTCCTGTGCATAGACCATCTTGATCGCCTTGCCGCCGAGATGGCGCTTGAGGATCGGCCGCTTGCCCGTGGCCAGCGTAGTCTTGAAGACATGGAACTCGTCCGGATTGACCGTGCCCTGCACCACGTTCTCGCCCAAACCGTAGGAAGCATTTATAAAGACGACATCGCGGAAACCGGTTTCCGTGTCGAGCGTGAACATCACGCCGGAAGACGCAAGATCGGAGCGCACCATCTTCTGCACGCCGATCGAGAGCGCCACCTGCTCATGCGCAAATCCCTGGTGCACACGATAAGAAATCGCCCGGTCATTGTAGAGCGAGGCATAAACACGGCGACAGGTGTCGAGCAGATCTTTCGCGCCGCGAATGTTAAGAAAGGTATCCTGCTGTCCGGCGAATGAGGCCGTGGGAAGGTCTTCGGCCGTGGCCGAACTGCGCACCGCTACATCCGGCTCCGGTCCGTATTGCCGCGCCAGGTTTTCGTAAGCCGTTGTAATTTCCCCGGCCAGGTCCGGTGGCATGCCGGCCTCGAGGATCCAGCGGCGAATGTCGGCACCGGCTTTTTCCAGTTGTGCGAGATTATCCGAGTCCACGTCCTTCAGGCGCACCTGGATACGTTCGGTGAGATGGTTGTGCGCCAGATAATGCCGATAGGCCTCGGCGGTGGTGGCGAATCCATCGGGAACCCGCACCCCTGCCGCGCTCAAGTGGCGAAACATTTCGCCCAGGGAAGCATTCTTGCCTCCGACCATGGGGACGTCGTTTATCCCCAACTCGGAAAATGTGCGGATATAACGCATGCCGAGGACACAAAATAACCCATGCCTGGGGGATTTCCAATGAAGTCCCTCAAACGGGATCGTTCAGGTAATGCCGGTGGGGTTAATCGAAAATAAAATAGAATAAACAAAAAGTTAAACGACTCCCGACAACGCCGGGGGCTTGGCTTAAACTGAGTTATGCTCGGCCCTGTAGCGATAAACGGGCATCACAAGCCCATAACGTCCTCCCCTGAAATGGAATTCACAGGTCCGGCAAAGTCCCCCCGATCATGAATTATTCGGGGAAGGCAAAAATAAATGGCTGGAAAAACAGATGAAATCTGGCAGGATTGGCGGCCAATTTTATTAACCAATAACTGCTAGTTCCTGTCCTTTGCGCCACGCCAATTTTTTCTGCGCTGTCTTTTTGCCGTGTGTGACGGCCTTTTCTGGCAGCTTGTCCTGGGCCGAAACAGCTGCCCGGACGGCAAGACCGTTCTACAGCTTTAACCAGAGCCCTCTGATACAGATATATGGTCTACCCGCCCTGGGGGAATCGCGCGTTCTGGGCCCGGATGAGTCGACATTGGCGGTGCATCTGCAAATTGCCAATCATTTCACCGGTGCCAGCACCGGTTCTGAAACCCTGAGTCTGGACGGAGAAACCCAGCGCCTGACGCTGCTCTGGCGTCAGGGGCTGCCCAGGAACAAGGAATGGGGTTTTGAGCTGCCGTTCGTGTCGCACAATGGCGGGTTTCTGGACATGTCCATTGAGGAATTCCATGATATTTTCGGCCTGCCGCAGAATGGCCGTACCGATCCGCCGCGCAACCGGATCGATTATCGCTACACTCGCAACGGTGTCGATCTTGTCGGCCTGACCCGTGCCGTCAGCGGCGTGGGCGACGTGCGACTATTCGCCGGGGAACCGATCGTGACGCAAACAGCCTCCAGCGGCTACACCGCTGCCTGGCGCGTGAGTCTCAAGTTGCCCACGGGCGATGATGCCGAACTGCTGGGCAGCGGGAGCACGGATCTGGCGGCCTGGTTGAGCATTGCCACAACCCGCCCACCGGATAAATGGAATCTGTACGGAGGCGGTGGTGTGCTGTTAATGAGCGGCGGCAACGTCATGCCAGCGCAGCAACGCCATATTGTTGCCTTCGGAACCCTGGGCATCAGTCAGAAATTCTTTCCGCAAGTGACAATCAACGCACAACTGGACGTGCATAGCCCCTTCTACAGCGACAGCGGACTTCGTCAATTGGGCGAGTATGCGGCGCAGGGATTGCTGGGTCTTGACTGGGAATTCACGCCGCGGAAATTTCTGGCGTTTTCGATCTCGGAAGACCTCGTGGTCGGCACTTCGCCCGATGTCACTTTCAACCTGTCTCTTACAGTGCCCTTCTGATCGGGGCATACGTTCAAATATCCAGAGATTTCAGGAGTTGTTTCAGGCCCTGTTCAAAGGTCGTCGCCGGCGCGGCTCCAAACGTCCTGGTGAGGCGCGAAACATCGGCACAGGAATGCTGAATGTCGCCGGGACGCGCGGGTTGATGCCGTCGCTCGATTTTTTTCCCTGAGAGCTTCTCAAGATAAGTCAGCAATTGCAGAAGCGAATGTCGCGCGCCGGTACCCACATTGAACACGCCACCGTTGCCCTCCATTCCATGAGCTGCCCGTGCCAGCAGATCGGCCAGATCAACCACATAAACGAAATCGCGCGTCTGCGTTCCATCGCCATATATCGTAACCGGCTGGTTGTGCATCAAACGTTCCACAAAAATGCTGATAACGCCCGAATAGGGCGAGGACGGGTCTTGTCGCGGTCCGTAAATATTAAAAAACCGGAAGGACGTGGCCGCCAAGCCATACGTCCGGTAATAGTGAAGCAGGTAATGCTCGCCGGACAGCTTGTCCATGGCGTAGGGTGATAACGGTTTAAGCGCCGCCTCCTCCGAGACCGGAATGCTTGCCGCATCGCTATAGACCGCCGCGGAACAGGCATAGAGAAAGCGCTTGATGCCGGTGTGGCGCGAGGCCTCGAGCAGATTCAGCGTCCCGTCAAAGTTGCTCTGGTGGGTCGTGATCGGATCGTCAATGCTCGCCTGCACGGACGCCACCGCGGCCAGATGCACCACGGCTTCCATGCCCTCCACGCACCGGTTTACAAGTGGCGCATCCCGGATATCACCTGTGACGAATTCAATGGCGGAATTCCGGGGCAGGTTCTCCCGCTTACCGGTAGAAAGATTATCCAGAATTCTGACCTGATCGCCGGCCGCGAGCAGACTTTCTGTCAGATGCGAACCGATAAATCCGGCGCCGCCGGTAACCAGCACGTTCATTTCTTATTCCTGATGTATAAACACGCGCTGCGACGCCTTATAAAGGAAACTACGGCCAAGACCAGAAGGGGCCAACAGGCCCTGTTTATTTTATTTGGCGCGCCCGGAGAGATTATTCGGGCCTACGGCCCTCACCCCTTCGGGGCCGCCGTCGCTGCGCTCCGGCGTTCGGCCGGCTCCGCCGGCTCGTCGAACTGCCTATGATTTCGTCGGGAGTTCTCATCTCCCCGGCGCGACATACATAACATCCGCTTACGCGGGTTATGCAATATGGCGCGCCCGGAGAGATTCGAACTCCCGACCCTCAGGTTCGTAGCCTGATACTCTATCCAGCTGAGCTACGGGCGCATGGGTCGCGAATTATACTGAACCGTGAGGGGAATGAAAAAGGCAAAATTTGGATAAAACTACTGGCGGAGAGAGAGGGATTTGAACCCTCGATACGCTTTTGGCGTATACACCCTTAGCAGGGGTGCGCCTTCGACCGCTCGGCCATCTCTCCTATATCTCATTTTCCGCAAATCTTCTGCGGCTTGTTCAAGGAGAGAGGGATTACTCGGTCCGTCCTGGACCTCGCCCTTCGGGCCGCCGTCGCTTTGCTCCGGCGTTCGGCGGCGCTCCCGGCGCCGCTCGTCGAACCCTCGATGGGATTTTGTCCCATACACCCTTAGCAGGGGTGCGCCTTCGACCACTCGGCCATCTCTCCTTGCAAGCGCAAACGCCTGCAAGGATACCTGCGCACTCAAATAACGTAAAGCAAAAAACCCGGTCGTTCTAACCTTTGCCGCCGCCCTGCGCCATGCCGGGCATGGGATGAACCACGCCCGCTTCCTTCTCTTTCTTGATGCGTTCGTAGATTTCCTCGCGATGAACGGGGATCTCTTTCGGCGCAGCCACGCCGATCCGGACCTGATTGCCTTTGATGCCTAGCACGGTGACCTGCACATCGTCGCCAATGTTGAGGGTTTCGCCAATGCGTCGAGTAAGTATCAGCATTGTCCTGCACTCCTTTCGGTATTACCTGATTCCATATCTACGTTCCCTAACCCTTTGCCCGGTCATCCACCCCTGGTTTAACCGGCTCCTCATCATGTTTTGCCGAACGTCTGCATGACGAATTTTTGGCAAACGATCCCATGGCGGCAGGCAATACGGTGTTTTGAGCTTCTCCCGCAATCACTCTGGGCCTTTCTGACCGCCCGGCTGATTGCTAACTCGCGGATATCACAGGAAAATCCTGTCAGTCCGACCGTCTTCGCCTACCTGCCAATATCTATGCAGCTTCTGTGCCAGCTTTGGAGGGGAATTAAACTGCGGATTTATCGCTTTTTTCGAGACCGAAGGTAGCGTGCAGGGCACGCACCCCCAATTCCAGGTACTTTTCATCGACCACCACGGAAATCTTGATCTCCGAGGTCGAGATCATCTGGATGTTGATGCCCTCGTCCGCCAGGGTCTTGAACATCTGGCTGGCGATGCCGGCGTGCGAGCGCATGCCCACGCCGACGATGGAGATTTTCACGATTTTGTCGTCGCCACTCACCTCGCGCGCCTTCAATTCCCGGGAGACCCGCTGCAGGATGTCCATGGCCTTCTTGTAATCGCCACGATGAACCGTGAAGGTAAAGTCGGTGGTGCCGTCCGCGCCGACGTTCTGCACGATCATGTCCACATTGATGTTGGCCTTGCCGATTTCGTTCAGGATGTGGGCGGCGATGCCGGGCTTGTCCGGCACGCCACGGACGGTGAGCTTGGCCTCGTCGCGATTGAACGCGATGCCTGAAATGACTGGTGCTTCCATATTGTTTTCCTCATAAGTAATGAGCGTGCCCGGTCCTCCCGCGAAGGAGGACAACACACGCAACGGAACCCGGTACTTGCCGGCGAATTCGACCGAGCGCAGCTGGAGCACCTTGGAGCCCAGGCTCGCCAGTTCGAGCATTTCCTCGAACGTGATACGGTCCAGCCGCCGGGCCTCGGGCACAATGCGCGGATCGGTGGTGTAGACACCGTCCACGTCGGTGTAGATCTGACATTCATCCGCCTTGAGCGCGGCGGCCATCGCCACGCCGGTGGTATCCGAACCGCCGCGTCCCAGCGTGGTGATATTGCCCTCTTCATCCACGCCCTGAAAACCGGCGACCACGACCACGCGCCCCTTCGTCAAATCATCGCGTACACGTGACTCATCGATATCAAGGATGCGCGCCTTGCCGTAGACATTGTCGGTGCGGATATGCACCTGATGGCCGGTATAGGAACGCGCCGGGCAGCCCAGTTTTTCCAGCGCCATGGCCAAGAGTGCAATCGTCGTCTGCTCGCCGGTCGCGAGCAGGACATCGAGCTCACGTGGCGGTGGATCGGCGTTGATGGTTTTAGCGAGCTTGAGCAGCCGGTCGGTCTCGCCGCTCATGGCGGAGACCACGACGACGAGATCGTCCCCGTTCTGGCGCATGCGCGCGACCTTCTCGGCGACAGCGTTAATACGCTCGGGGCTGCCGACGGAAGTGCCGCCGTATTTCTGTACGATCAGGGCCATGGTTTTCCGGTTCAGGAAGACAACAAAGGGCGAAGATTAAACCCGCTTTTATGACGGGAGTAAACCCCGCACCTATCTAATGTGCATCATCGGCATCTGTCAGATGTCTCACGGTGAAACAACAGAAATAACTGGAAGTTATTGCAGAAGATTAGGTACGGGGTAAACAACTCGAGAGGAACGGGAGAGTGCTGAAACTACTTCAGATGCTGTTCGACCCAGCCCGGTACCGATTCAAGCGCCGCCTTCAGGCCGTCGGGGTTGGTGCCCCCCGCCTGCGCCATGTCCGGCCGGCCACCGCCCTTGCCGCCCACACCCGAGGCCACCTGGTTGACCAGTTCGCCGGCATGCAACCGGCCCGCAAGATCCTTGGTCACCCCCGCAATCAGCGTGACCTTATTGTCTGCGACCGCGGCCAGCACAATCGCCGCCGGCGCCAGCTTGTCCTTGAGCCGGTCCAAGGCCTCGCGCAAACCCTTGGCGTCCATCCCGTCCAGCCGGGTGGCGAGCACCCTGATGCCCTTGACCTCTTTCGCCTCCGCGGCGAGGTCTTTGGAACCACCGGCGGCGAGCTTGCCGCGCAGTTGATCCAGCTCCTTCTCGAGACCCTTGAGGCGTTGGGTGAGTTGTTCGACCTTGCGCGGGACTTCCTCGGGACTGGCGCGCAGCATCTCGGCCGCTTCGCGCAGTTTGTTCTCGCGCTCATACAGGTAGGCCAGCACGCCCGGTCCCGTGACGGCCTCGATGCGCCGTACGCCGGAGGCGACGCCACTCTCGGAAACGATCTTGAACAGACCGATGTCGCCGGTGCGGCGCACATGCGTGCCGCCGCACAGCTCGATGGAATCACCGATGTTTAGTACTCGCACCTCCGAACCGTACTTCTCGCCGAACAGCGCCATCGCTCCCTCGGCGCGCGCGGAATCCATATCCATGACGCGCACCCGCGTGTCATCGTTGTGCAGAATCTGTTCATTCACGCGCCGCTCCACCTCCGCGATCTGCTCCGGGGTCATGGGCGCAAAATGGGAAAAATCGAAGCGCGTGTGCCGGTCATCCACCAGCGAGCCCTTCTGCTGCACGTGCGCTCCGAGCACGTCGTGCAGTGCCTTGTGCATCAGATGCGTGGCCGAGTGATTGAGCATGGTCGCGCGGCGCAACAACGCATCGACCTCGGCCGTCACTTTGCCCCCCACACGAAACTGGCCTTTCTCGACGCGCCCGTTGTGGACGTGGACCTGTCCGTGCTTCTGGGTATCTTCGACGCGAAATAGCGCGTCCCCTGTACGCAGCACGCCGCGGTCGCCGACCTGACCGCCGGATTCGGCGTAAAACGGCGTACGATCGAGCACGATATTCCCCTGCTCGCCCGCGCGCAGACTGTCCGTCTGGGAGAGGTCGGTTCCGCGCGTGATTTGCAGCACCTTGCCTTCATCACTCAGCCTCTCGTAGCCGGTGAATTGTGTCGGTTGGTCCACGGTGACGGCGCCGATCTCGACCGACTTAAAGGCCGAGGCCGCGCGTGCGCGTTCCCGCTGCGTTTCCATTTCGCGCTCGAAGCCTTTCATGTCGATTTTGAGATTGCGCTCCAGGGCCACGTCGCGCGTGAGATCGACCGGGAAACCGTAAGTATCATAAAGCTTGAAAACCGTGGCGCCGGAAATGGTGTCGCCCTTGAGCGCGGCGACATCGTCCTCGAGGATTTTCAATCCCTGTTCCAGAGTCTCGTTGAAGCGATCTTCTTCCTGACGCAGGACACGCTCGATCTGCGAACGTGCGCTGTTCAACTCCGGATAGGCATCGCTCATCTGCTGGCACAACGGTCCGACCAATTTATAAAAGAAGGTCTCACGCGCGCCGAGGCGGTGGCCGTGGCGAATCGCGCGGCGGATGATGCGCCGCAGCACGTAGCCGCGGCCTTCGTTCGATGGCAGCACACCGTCGGTAATGAGAAACGCCGCGGCGCGGATGTGATCGGCCACCACGTTCAGCGAATGGCTCTGGCGGTCGCTCGCACCGGTGATCTCGGCCGCGGCGCGGATGAGATGCTGGAACAGGTCAATCTGGTAATTGCTGTGCACACCCTGCTGCACCGCCGCGATGCGCTCCAGCCCCATGCCGGTATCGACTGAAGGCTTGGGCAGCGGCGTGAGAACGCCCTTGGCATCGCGATTGAACTGCATGAAAACCAGGTTCCAGATTTCGACATAACGGTCGCCGTCCTCGTCGGGCGAGCCGGGCGGCCCGCCGGGAATGCCGGGGCCGTGGTCGTAGAAGATTTCGGAACAGGGGCCGCAGGGACCGGTATCGCCCATCTGCCAGAAATTGGATGCATCGCCCAAGCGCGAGAAGTGCCGGGGGTCGACCTTCAGTTCCTTAAGCCAGATGTCGGCGGCCTCGTCGTCATCCTTATATACCGTCACCCACAGCCGCTCGGGCGGCAGCTTGAGGTCCTGGGTCAGAAATTCCCAGGCGTATTTGATGCCCTCGCGCTTGAAATAATCGCCGAAACTGAAATTGCCGAGCATCTCGAAGAAGGTATGGTGGCGCGCGGTGTAGCCGACGTTCTCAAGGTCGTTGTGCTTGCCGCCGGCGCGCACGCAGCGTTGCGAACTGACCGCACGCACGTAGGGACGCTTTTCGAGGCCCAGGAACACTTCCTTGAACTGCACCATGCCAGCGTTGACGAACAACAGCGTGGGGTCGTTCGCGGGCACGAGCGGACTGGACGGCACGATCGTATGGCCGTGACGTTTGAAAAAATCGAGGAAGCGTTGCCGGATTTCGCTGCTTTTCATGGAGAGATTGGCAAAGTAACCTTAAATATATTTCTCACCGCAAAGGCGCACAATTTTGTCCGGAACAAAATTGGACGCGCGGAGCGCGCCCGCAGGGGGCGCGCCAGGGATGGTGCGCCTCCAAGAGCGCAAAGTTTTTTGTTTTGTTGCGGCCCGGGGTGCAACCAAACCCGTTGCACCCGTTCGGCGGCGCGAATGTTCACTGAACATTCGCGAAAACTCCGCCTCACCCTTTGCGTCTTTGCGGTGAATAACCATTTAATCCTGCCCGCGAGGATTGAGCAATTGTTGTATTTGATCATAAGTGAAGCCGCGATATTGCAGGAAGCGCGCCTGACGGGCACGTTCCGCATAACTCTTCGGTATTTTGCCGCCGAATTTCTTGCGCTGAACACGCCGGATGTCTTCGAGCCATTCCTGTCCCGTGACAACGAGCCAGTTTGCGATGGCCTCCGGCGCCACCCCTTTTTCCTGTAATTCTTTTTGAATGCGCAACGGGCCGTAACCACGGTTGCGTCGCGCCCGGATCAGGCTTTCCATGAAGCGGTCGTCGGAAACCAGGCGCTCGCTTTCCAGCTTGCTTACAACCTCTACGGCCAGCGCCGCGCCGCACCCCTTCTTTAATAATTTATCCTGCAGCTCGCGACGACTATGCTCCCGGCGCGCCAGGCATTGCATGGCCATCTGGCGCGCACGCGCCGGAGTAATCTCCGGCGAGCTTT
>MFTB01000068.1:0-4024 GCA_001785195.1 Candidatus Muproteobacteria bacterium RIFCSPHIGHO2_12_FULL_60_33 | reverse complement strand
CTCCGGCGAGCTTTCGGCGATGTGCAGGGACGCACAAGTGTCGCGAGAGGCAGGACGCCGGGAGCGACGTTTCAGGCTTCTTCCTCCACCGTGGCTTCCACTGCCTCGTCGTCACCGGCCGCGGCGCGTACCGCCGCCATAGCCTTCTCGCGGATGCGTTTCTCGATTTCGGCGGCGATGTCGGGGTTGTCCTTGAGGAACTGGCGGGCATTGTCCTTGCCCTGGCCGATGCGCTCCTTGTTGAAGCTGTACCAGGCGCCGGTCTTCTCGACGATGCCGCTCTCGGCGCCGATATCGACGAGCTCGCCTTCCTTCGAGATGCCTTCGTTATAAATGATGTCGAACTCGGTCTGGCGGAACGGCGGTGCGACCTTGTTCTTGACCACCTTCACGCGCGTCTGGCTGCCGATGACCTCTTCACCCTTTTTGATCGCGCCGATACGGCGGATATCGAGTCGCACCGAGGCATAGAACTTGAGCGCATTGCCGCCGGTCGTGGTCTCGGGGTTGCCGAACATGACGCCGATCTTCATGCGGATCTGGTTGATGAACACCACCAGGGTATTGGAGCGCTTGATGTTGGCGGTCAGCTTGCGTAACGCCTGCGACATCAGGCGCGCCTGCAGGCCCATGTGCGAGTCGCCCATTTCGCCCTCGATCTCGGCCTTGGGCGTGAGCGCCGCCACCGAGTCGATCACGACGATATCCACGCCGCCCGAACGCACCAGCATGTCGGCGATCTCGAGCGCCTGCTCGCCGGAATCCGGCTGGGACACGAGCAAATCATCGATGTTCACGCCGAGCTTCTTGGCGTACAGCGGATCGAGCGCG
Organism: Candidatus Muproteobacteria bacterium RIFCSPHIGHO2_12_FULL_60_33; assembly: GCA_001785195.1. Classification (GTDB taxonomy): domain Bacteria; phylum Pseudomonadota; class Gammaproteobacteria; order Acidiferrobacterales; family Sulfurifustaceae; genus Sulfuricaulis. Next base: position 3,193 of record MFTB01000068.1, on the reverse strand, counting down.
TGTTCGGCGTCGATAAAGGCCGCCGCCCCGCCCAATTTCTGGATCTGGGCGATCACGGAAAGAGCCAGCGTCGTCTTGCCCGAGGATTCCGGTCCGTATATCTCCGCGACCCGGCCGCGCGGCAGGCCGCCGATGCCGAGGGCGATATCCAGGCCCAGCGAACCGGTGGAAACCGCCTCCACCTGCTGCACCACCCCGGCGTCGCCGAGGCGCATGACCGAGCCCTTGCCGAACTGCTTTTCGATCTGTCCCAGGGCCATGTTCAACGCCTTGGTCTTGTTCGTGTCCATGCTGTTCTCCTGCGGTATCCCGCCGAAACGGTGGTTGCGATATACGGCTTAACTGCGAGTGAAAACGATTATTCCACAATCCCTTTGCATGGCCTAGCCCTGTCTGAGAGGGGCGCTACCCGCTGAAAAATAGGCTTACTCGAAACACCGTGAATGCAGTGGAGCGCAGCTCGTAGGGCGGGTTAGCGGCGTAGCCGCGTAACCCGCCGAATGGTTCTCGCGGGCGCAAACGATTCTCCTCCGGGCAATACGTTTCGCTATTAGCCCTACGCATGCTAAAGTTTTGACAAAGAGGAACCGACAATGGCCAACGGCTCGAACCAAAAACGTGCGCTGATCGCGAAGCTCGACCAACTGCCGCCTAAGCGCATGGCGGAGGTGGAGGATTTTGTGGATTTCCTGGCGAGCAAGGTGCACCGACGCGCGGGGAAGGCGTTGCTTGAAGGTGTTGCCCGCGCCACAAAAGCAGGCAGCAAGCCGATGTCAATGGATGAGGTTCAGGCCGAGATCAGGGCTTACCGCGACGAGCGCCAACACGCGGCTTGTCAGTAGATATTGGAAGGCGTATTGAGCCAGGCGAACCTTTTAACGAGGGCCACACCATGACGACGTTGCAAGTAAAGCTGGAGTTACCCGATCCACTTGCCAAAGAGGCGCAAGCCGCCGGGCTGCTCGCCCCGGAACAACTGGTGCGAATGTTGCGCGAGGCATTACGCGCCAAGCGTATTGAGAAGCTGGCTGCGGCGCGTGAGGTATTGGCAGCCAATCCACTCCCCCCCATGACAACCGAAGAGATTCAGGCCGAGATCGACGCCTATCGCGCAGAAGTCCGCCGTGCGGCTGGTACTTGATACCAACACGGCGATCTCAGGCCTACTGTGGCATGGCACACCCGGCAAGTTGATCGACGCCGCACGCGCCAAATCCGTTTTGCTCTGCACCAGCGCTATGTTGCTTGCCGAACTACGCAGCGTGCTGATGCGCGAGAAATTTGCAAAACAACTTGAAACCCGCCGACTGAATGCGATCGAAGTCTTCGACGGCTATGCGGCGCTTACCGCCATTGTCGTTCCCGCGATCATTCATCCGACCGTCATCAACGATCCCTCCGACGATGCCGTGCTTGCGTGCGCGCTCGCAGCCAAGGCCGACCTCATCGTCTCCGGTGACCGAGACCTGCTTACGCTCAAGAGCTTTCGGGAAATTCCGATCGTGACGGCGGCGGAAGCGGTACGGGCTCTCAGCGGACAATAACCGTTTCGGTTCCCCGGGTTACGCCGCTTCGCGGCTAACCCGGGCTACGTAAATATGGATTATTTCAATCCCGAAAACGAAACGGCGGCCGATGGCCGCCGTTTGCACTTCGACATTACCTTGTAACGTTCAAACCGCTCGCTTCTTGCGACGCGCAAAGCCGATCAATCCGACTAATCCCGAACCGAACAGCCACGCGGCGGCGGGTACCGGCACCGTTGACGCGCCGACATCGCCCGAGTGAACAGCCCACGCGTAGATGAAGTCGTAGTCCTTAATGAGCGCGTCCTGGTAGCCATTGTAGGTATTGAAGACCCACGCGAGGTTGGTATAGGGCGCGTACTCCGTGGCCGACCAATAGCTGAAGGACTGAACGTTGGAAAACGGACCGGTGTTGGTCAGGCCATAGCCGGCCTGGGGAACACCCGAGGTGTCGTAGTAGGCCTTGTCGCCCAGGGTAACGTAGAACATGTGGGACATTTCGCTGTGGGTGGTGATGTTGTAGCCACAGTCCACGCCCTGATAAACATTGGTGAAGGTACAACCGTCGTTGCCCACGTCATTGGTGGTCGGCAGGCGCCAGCCGGTGATGCTGTTCATGTTCAGGCCCGCCGCCCAGGCATTTGCATTCGCCCAGTTCATCGGGCCCGCGACATCGGCATTCGCCAACCAGGTGATATTGAGTGCGGTGTCGTAGTAGGCCTCGACGGTGGACAGGTTGCCATCGAGATCGCGCCCTTGCAGCGTGCTCTCCCAGGTGCCCTAGCCGCTCACGGACGCAGCATGGGCATACGATGAAACCCCCAACACAACGACGGAAAGGGCAGTGACTGCCCAATGAGGATGAAGTTTCATGATACTTCCTCCTGCGTAATCATTCATTTTTTGTTGTTGGCGGTTTTTATTCATCGGCCGCCGTTTGCACTTCGACATTACGTTACTGGGTCAAGCCGGCCGCGCGCGGCGACGTGCAAGCCCAAACAGCCCAACCAGTCCCGAACCGAACAGCCAGACCGCAGCAGGTACTGGTACGGCCGACACAACTACCATGTTCGAAGTGGAGGATATTGAAGAGACAGAGAGGTCAGCCGTCCAACCCCCAGCCTGCGATGTCGGGCCAGGTCCAGTAGCATAAACAAAGCCAGTGGTTGCAGACGGCCAGTTAGAAGCGATTCCCTCGATAGCGCCGGTCATCCCATCACCGATAAAACCACTGCCAATATCGTAAACAAGGCCGTAAAGATCTGAGAAAGTGTGCGAAAAGCTGGAGACGGTCGCGTTTCCGGAGAAGGTCATGGAATATAATGTAACTTCCCCAAAGAAAGAGACGAGTTGCCCATCGTTATCAAGGTCTATACCAGAAAACGTTCCTGTTACTATGCCACCGCCATCGAACCCATCTTGGTAGAAAGAATATGTTGATGCATGCGCAGTACCCACTGATGCGAAGATCATTGCTACGAAGGCTGCCTTACAAAGATGAAATTTCATTGAACTCCTCCTGGTGAATAACGATGGTTTCTTGGTTATTGGCGGTTCTCATTCATGCGCCATCTTTATAACCATGATGGTCGTATGTTCTTTCCGCTTATTACGCACTCTCCGCTCCCCCCCCCCATCTGTCAAGCACCAAGATTGATTCCCGGGAA
>MFTB01000067.1 GCA_001785195.1 Candidatus Muproteobacteria bacterium RIFCSPHIGHO2_12_FULL_60_33 | reverse complement strand
GAGCCCGAGGCGCGCATGTTGGTGAGCTGCTTGCCCTTCATGGCATTCACCACCAGATCGTTGTCGCGGGTGTGAATGCCGATGATCATGCCCTCGTACATATCCTCGCCCGGGCCGACGAACATGCGCCCGCGTTCCTGCAGGTTGAACAGCGCATAGGCAACGCTCATGCCGGCGCCGTTCGAGATCAGCACGCCGTTGATGCGCCCGCTGACCACGCCTTTCTTCTCCGGGCCGTAGTGGTCGAACACGTGATAGATCAGGCCGCTGCCGGCGGTGGCGGTGAGAAAATCGGTCTGAAAGCCGATGAGCCCGCGCGCGGGAATCATGTACTCGAGACGCACGCGGCCCTTGCCGTCCGGTTCCATATTGAGCAGGTCGCCCTTGCGCTGGCCGAGCTGCTCCATGACCGCGCCCTGGTGCTGGGCCTCGATGTCCACGGTCATCTGCTCGTACGGCTCGTGGGTCTCGCCGTTCACTTGCCTGGTTATGACCTGCGGGCGCGACACGCCCAGCTCATAGCCCTCGCGCCGCATGTTCTCGAGGAGGATGCCGAGGTGCAGTTCGCCGCGTCCAGAGACGCGGAATTTGTCGGGACTGCCGGTGTCTTCCACGCGCAGCGCGACGTTATGGATCAGCTCGCGTTCGAGCCGCTCGCGGATCTGGCGGCTGGTGACGTATTTGCCGTCCTGACCCGCGAACGGGGAATTGTTGACCTCGAAGGTCATGGTCACGGTCGGTTCATCCACGGACAGCGGCGGCAGCGCCTCGACGTTGTTCGGATCGCACAGGGTGTCGGAGATGCGCGGGCCCTCGATGCCGGTGATGGCGATGATGTCGCCGGCCATGGCCTCGGGCACTTCGGTGCGTTCCAGTCCCATGAAGCCGAGCACTTGCAGGATTTTGCCGTTGCGGGCCTTGCCGTCGTGGTCGATGACCACGACCGGTTGATTGGTTTTCACCATGCCGCGGGTGATGCGGCCGATGGCGATGGCGCCGACGTAGCTGGAATAGGCGATGCTCGAGACCTGCATCTGGAACGGGCCGTCGGGGTCGACCTTGGGTGGCGCGACATGCTCGATGATGGTTTCAAACAGCGGCGTCATGTCGCCTGCGCGCACGTCCGGCGTGAGCCCGGCGTAGCCGTTCAGCGCCGAGGTGTACACCACCGGGAAGTCGAGCTGCTCTTCGGTCGCGCCGAGCTTGTCGAACAGGTCGAAGGTTTGGTCCAGCACCCAGTTCGGACGCGCGCCGGGGCGGTCGATCTTGTTGATGACGACGATGGGCTTCAGGCCCTGGGCAAACGCCTTGCGCGTGACAAAGCGCGTCTGCGGCATCGGCCCATCCACGGCGTCCACCAGCAGCAGCACCGAATCCACCATCGACAGCACGCGCTCGACCTCGCCGCCGAAGTCGGCGTGGCCCGGCGTATCCACGATGTTGATGCGGTAGTCGTTCCAGCGGATCGCGGTGTTCTTGGCCAGGATCGTGATGCCGCGTTCTTTCTCCAGGTCGTTCGAATCCATGATGCGCGTGCCCACGGTCTGGTGCGCGGCGAAGGTGCCGGACTGGGTGAGCAGCTTGTCCACCAGCGTGGTTTTGCCGTGGTCGACGTGGGCGATGATAGCGATGTTGCGCAGTTTCTGAATCATGGAACTATCCGGGATTATTGCGGCGACACGGAATCTATATGAACTTCTCTGATGGGTAGTGATTTTCCCGAGCAGGCATCGAAGTCATTGAGTCGCCGCAATAATCAAAAATTATTTAATTAAGTTTCGTTATTGACCCGGCACATCTGTGCCGTCACGGATACCAAGCCAACATCTCTCGTGACTTGTCTTCGGTCAGGAACAATTATGCCGGGTCAATAACATGCAAAAAGGCCGCGCATTATACACATAACGACAGGGACGCGGTACAAAAGTCGAGGTGCGAGGGGCTTCCTCGTGTCTTTCCCCTCGACCCTCGTAACTCCTTTCAATGGCGTGTATGGGCGGCCGGGGCGCTGTGCAGGCTGGCAAACAGCTGTTCCGCGTCAATCCGGTCGAACTCATAGCGGCTGCCGCAAAACTCGCAATCCACCCGAACCGCCCCTTGTTCGGCGAGGATCGAATGGATTTCACCGTGCCCGAGCATGCGCAGCACGGACTCGACCCGTTCGCGCGAACAGGAGCAACGGAAGCTCACCGGCATGCGCGAGAACAGGCGAATATCCTCTTCGTGATACAGGCGGTGGATGATCTCGCGCACAGGCAATGCGAGCAGTTCCTCGCGTGTGATGGTCGATCCCAGATGAACGGCGCGCCCCCAGGCGTCATCATCCATTTCCGGGTTTCCGGGAAGGCGCTGCAAGAGCATGCCCGCCGCCTGCTGCGGGTCAGAGGCGAGCCACAGGCGCGTGTCCAGCTGTTCCGAGCGGGCGAAGTAGTTTTCAAAAGCCTCGGCCACGGTGTGACCCTCAAGATTCACGATGGCCTGGTAGCGCTCCTTGCCTTTTTGTGGATCGATCGTCACGGCCAGGCGGCCGTCGCCGACCAGCTCGGAGAGCGGTGCGTCCGGCACTTCACCGTTCCACTGCGCGATGGCCCGCATGGTGCGATCGCTGGTGCACTCGACCACCAGCAGGTTGACCGGCCCGCGGCCCTGCACCTGCATGATGAGCCGGCCGTCGAATTTGAGTATTGAAGTGAGCAGCGCCGCCGCGGCCATCAGCTCACCCAGAATGCCGCGCACGCGCGGCGGGTATTCGCGCCGCTCGAGCACCGCCTGCCAGGTGGCGTCGAGATGCACGATCTCGCCGCGGATAGGCGCGTGTTCGAAAATGAATCGTTGCAGCGAATCGCCCGTGATCATGGACAGCCCTTGATTATCCATGAAACCGCGGATAAACGCAGATTAACGCTGATCAGGGTCAATTGTTTCTACTCTATCCGCGTTCATCCGCGGTTCCAGAATTATTATCTTGATTCATTTGTTCGATCTCGCGACGGACTTCGTTCATGTCGAGCGCCTTGGCCTTTTCGATGACTTGATCGAGGGCGGAGGCCGGCAGGGCGCCGGGTTGCGCGAAAATGATGATCTTCTCACGGAAGATCATCAGAGTAGGTATCGAGCGAATCTGAAAATAACCCGCCAGCGCCTGTTGTTCCTCGGTATTAACCTTGGCAAACACGACATCCGGGTATTTTTCCGAGGCGGTTTCATAGGCGGGCGCGAAAGAACGACACGGCCCGCACCACGGCGCCCAGAAATCCACGATGACCATGTTATTTTCGCTGACGATCTGATGAAGATTTTCCTGGGTTACTTCAACGGTTGCCACTTTGCCTCCCGGGGGCATCGGGTGATGCCCATGAAGATTTAGGTTGAAAAATATTATACCGCCAACACACGACAGTATTCGATTGTTGATGTGGGGCTTAAACGGGCGAAATCAAGCAGGAGGTTGCCGCGAAGATGGAGTGCTAACAGCGCGAATTCCGGTGAGCGGACCTTGGGCACACGGAGCAAATGCGTGTGACGATATCTGTCACTGTCGTACGGTTCCGGCGCCATCCCGGACCGATCCTGCGCGATACCCGGTGTTATCCGTGAGTCAGGGATTGATCTTACCCAGAATTTCCTTCTCCACCTGGTCCAGGCTGGTGTGGCGCACGTCCTTACCCTTGACCAGATAGATGATGTATTCGCAGATGTTGCAGGCGTGGTCGCCGATGCGCTCGAGCGCCCGCGCCGCCCAGATGACGTTCAGTACGCGTGAAATGGTGCGTGGATCCTCCATCATGTAGGTGATGAGCTGGCGCATGGTCCCTTCGTATTTCTGGTCCACCTTGATGTCCTCGCGCGCGATGCGGACGGCGGCCTCGATGTCGAGCCGGGCGAAGGCATCGAGCGTATCGTGCAGCATCTGGCGCACATGGTTGCCCAGCGTCTGGATTTCAGCATAGTTGTTCTTGGGCCGTTCCTCGCCGGCGAGTTGCACCGCCATGCGCGCGATCTTCTCGGCCTCATCGCCGATGCGCTCCAGGTCGGTGATGGTCTTGATGACAGCCACCACGAGCCGCAAGTCGCTGGCGGCCGGCTGGCGCCGGGCGATGATCTGATTGCATTCCTCGTCGATCGTCACTTCCATCTTGTTGACCTGGGTGTCGTTCATGATCACGGCTTCACCTGTCGCGGTGTTGCCCTTGATCAAGGCATCCAGGGCCTGCTCGATCTGCTGTTCGACGAGGCCGCCCATCTGCAGCACGCGCGAGCGGATTTCGTCCAGCTCGGCGTTGTACTGGCGCGAAATATGGGTATGTATGGGTTCCATGATATTTCCTCTTCCGGGCCTCAGCCGTAGCGCCCGGTGATGTAGTCTTCCGTCTGTTTCTTCGACGGGTTGGTGAAGATGGTATCGGTGCCGCTGAACTCCACCACCTCGCCCAGATACATGAAGGCAGTATAGTCCGAGACGCGCGCCGCCTGCTGCATGTTGTGCGTGACGATGATGATGGTGACGCGCTGCTTCAATTCGTGTACCAGCTCCTCGATGCGCGCGGTGGCGATGGGATCGAGCGCCGAGGTGGGTTCGTCAAACAGCAGGATTTCGGGGTCGGTGGCCAGCGCCCGCGCAATGCACAGTCGCTGCTGCTGGCCGCCGGAGAGATTGAAGGCAAGACCGTGCAGCCGGTCCTTGACCTCGTCCCACAGCGCCGCTGCCTGGAGCGCCTGTTCCACCTTTTCGTCCACGATGCTGCGCTTGCGCACGCCGCGCACGCGCAAGCCGTAGGCGACATTCTCGTAGATCGATTTGGGAAACGGGTTCGGCTTCTGGAACACCATCGAAATGCGCATGCGCACTTCGATCGGGTCGACCCCCTTGCCGATGATATTCAGGCCGTCGGGGCGCAGGACGATCTCGCCCTCGTAGCGGTTATCGACATAGAGATCGTGCATGCGGTTGAAGCAGCGCAGATAGGTGGTCTTGCCGCAGCCCGAGGGGCCGATGAGCGCGGTGACGCGCTTCTCGGCGATTTCCAGGTTGATATTCTTGAGCGCGTGCACGTTGCCATAATAGAAATTCAGGTTCCTGACCTGCGCCTTGAGCCGTGTGCCGGCCTCGGCCAGCCCCCCGGTGCCGGTTCTGGGGGCGCGGTCGCCGGTGGTCTTCGCGGCATTCGCGGTCTGCATGTCCGGACCCATGAAGTATTCTCCTACCATTTAATACGTTTGCGGAAGCGGAAGCGGATATAAATCGCCAGCCCGTTCATGATCAGCGTCATGACCAGCAGCACCAGGCCCGCGGCCGCCGCGTTGAGATGGAATGCCTCCTGGGGGCGCGACACCCAGTTGAACATCTGGATGGGCATGACGGTGAAAGGGTCCATCAGCCACTGGAACGAAACATACGGTGCTTCCGTAGTCACTGGCGCATGCGGCAGAAAGGCGATGAAGGTGAGCGCGCCGATGGTGATGAGCGGGGCGGTTTCGCCGATCGCGCGCGACAGCGCGATGATGACGCCCGTGAGTATGCCGCCCGTGGAATAGGGCAGCACATGATCGCGCACGGTCTGCCATTTGGTGGCGCCGAGGGCGAAGGAGGCCTCGCGAATCGCGCCCGGAATGGAGCGGATCGCCTCGCGCGTGGCGATGATGACCATGGGCAGGATCAGCAGGGCGAGCGTGAGTCCCGCCGTCAGGATGCTCTGGCCCAGGTTGAACTGGTACACGAACAGGCCCAGCGCCATCAGGCCGTAGACGATGGACGGCACGGCGGCGAGGTTGGCGATGTTGATTTCAATCAGCGCCGTCATCCAGTTCTTGGCCGCGTATTCCTCAAGATAGACCCCGGCGGCCACCCCGAGCGGCACAGCGGTGGCGGCGGTCACGATCATAACCAGCGTCGTACCGACCCAGGCCGACAGAATGCCGGCCTGCTCGGCGAAGCGCGACGGGAACGAGGTGAAAAACTGCCAGGACAGGCGTGGCACGCCGTCGACGGCGAGATCAAGGATAAGCGCCAGCAGCGTGATAAGGCCGACCAGCAGCGACAACAGGCCCACCACGGCGAAAACGCCGTCGAAAAATTTTCTGCGGGCAATGAGCGAGCGGATATCTTCCATGGATAATGAAGCCCTACTTCGTTCGTCTCGTCATGATAAGGAAGCCCTACTCGCTGCGCTCGTTCGTCCTGTCATATTAATAAGCCTGGCGAAAACGCTGGCGCAGGTAGTAACCCGCGATGTTGAACACCAGGGTCATGACGAGCAACGTCAGGCCGGCGGCAAAGATGGTCTGGTAGGCCAGGGTGCCGTGCGGCAGATCGCCGAGGCTTACCTGCACGATGTAGGCGGTGATGGTCTCGGCCGGTTCTTTCGGGTTCCACGTCAGGTTGGGTTGCATGCCGGCGGCGATCGCCACCACCATGGTTTCGCCGATGGCGCGCGAGATGCCGAGGATATAGGCGGCGGCAATGCCCGAGATCGCCGAGGGGATTACCACACGCAACGCGGTTTGCAGGCGCGTCGCGCCCATGGCATAGGAGCCCTCGCGCAGATGCATCGGCACGGCGCGGATCGCGTCCTCGGAGAGCGAACTCACGTACGGGATGATCATGATGCCGATGACGAGCCCGGCGGAGAGCATGTTGAAGCCCGGCAGATCCGGGAACAGCTTTTGCAGCAGCGGCGTAATGAACAACAGCGCAAAGTAGCCGTACACCACCGTGGGCACCGCGCTCAGCAGTTCCAGCACGGGTTTGATGATTTCACGCATGCGGTGCGAGGCATATTCGCTGAGATAAATGGCGGTGATGGTGCCGATCGGGATTGCCACCACGAGGGCCATGGCGGTCGTGACCAGGGTGCCGGCCATGAGCGGCAGGATGCCGTAATGGGCATCGTCGAACAGCGGGGTCCACTGGGTATCGGTCAGGAAATCCCACAACGATACGTGTCCGAAGAACGCCAGCGACTCGTACACCAGCACGCCCACGATCCCGAGTGTGATCGCCACCGACGAGAACGCCGCGAGGAACAGCAGCACTTCCACCGCGCGCTCACGCACCTGCCGCAGGCGAAAACGCTGGCTCAGTTCGGATGGCACGGCGGACAAGATGGTTTCCTCGGCCTGGGGTCGTTGTAGGGCGAACGCTAACAGCTGAATATGACAGTTGTGTTACAAAACTGTCATGTTGCGGCGGTGGCCGGGTGGGTTTGGTTTTCCATGGTATTGTTTATACAGATAAAAAAAGGGCGCTGGCGCGCCCTTTCAATATCGGGAGAGGAAAGAATTAAAGCTTTGCTTCGCGTTTCAGCAGATCTTCAATCTTGATGCCAACCTCGGCCTCGCCGCCGAATACCGTGCCGGTCTTACCCTTCTGGAAGTGTCCGAGCGCCATGGTGTAGGCCTTGGCCGGCAGCGGAATATACTTTACTTCCTTGACGAGCGGGGCCGCGTTCTTGAGGTAGTACTCGATGAACTCTTTCACCTCAGGCTTGGCGGCTGCTTTCTTGCTCACATAAATGAAGATCGGGCGTGACAGGGGCTGGTAGGTGCCGTTTTCGACGGTCTGGGCCGACGGCATGACCGGGCCCTTGCCGCCGTCAACAGCGACGGCCTTCAGCTTGTCCGGGTTTTCGGCATAGTACGCGAAGCCGAAATAACCCAGCGCGTTCTTGTCGTTGGCGATGCCCTGCACCAGCACGTTGTCGTCCTCGCTCGCGGTGAAATCGCCGCGCGAGCTCTTCGATTTTCCGACAACCGCCTCGGTGAAGTAGTCGAACGTGCCCGAATCCGCGCCGGCGCCGTAGAGCTTGAGCGGCGCATCCGGCCATTTCGGGTTGACCTGGCTCCACCTGGTGATCTTGCCCTGCGCCTCCGGCGCCCAGATCGTCTTGAGCTCGGCCACGGTCATGGATTTGATCCAATCATTTTTCGGATTGACCATCACGGTGAGCGCATCGTAGGCCACCGGCAGTTCGTAATACTCAATACCGGCCTGCTTGCACGCGTCCATTTCTTTTTTGAGGATCGGGCGCGAGGCGTCGGAAATATCGGTTTCGCTGCGGCAGAATTTCTTGAAGCCGCCGCCGGTGCCGGAAATGCCGACCGTCACCTTGACCGCGCCCTTCCTGGCCTTCTGGAATTCCTCGGCCACGGCTTCCGTGATCGGAAATACCGTGCTCGAGCCGTCGATCTTGATAAGTTTTTCCTCGGCCATGGCCGGCACGGACGTGATGGCGATGCCGCCCAGCACCGCCGTAACGGTCGCGAGCGCCACTAATGTACGTTTCATTTGCATGCTATGTCCTCCGGAAAGGGGAATGTTTAAATATGAAAAGGTCTGTTTAACGCGGCGCTACTATCCCAGCGCAACATGACAAATACGTGACATGTGCATGGTGGAATGGTTAAAGACCGGTTTACAACGCTCAGTGCTGGTTTCGGCTTGTAAGCTCAGGTCCGTTCATGCGGGTCACTGCGCGCCATCATTTTCAGTCCGCCGATCAAGCCTTCGACCCGGCTTTTGATTTCATCGCGCGTGGCGCGGAACTTGGCCATGATCTGTTCTTCCGTCCCGGTGGCCTTGGCCGGATCTTCCAGTGGCCAGTGTTTTTTCCGGACCCCGGGCGGCAGCGCCGGGCAGTGCTCATCGGCGTGGCCGCACACGGTCACCACCAGATCGGCCTGCGCCAGCATTGGCGGCGTCACGCGCGTGGATTCCTGATGCGAGATATCCACGCCGGCCTCGCGCATGACCGCGATCGCGCGCGGATTCTTGCCGTGCGCCTCGATGCCGGCTGAGGTCGCTTCCAACCATTCACTTCCCAGATGATTGGCCCAGCCCTCGGCCATCTGCGAGCGGCAGGAATTGCCGGTACAGAGGAACAGGATTTTAACTTTGCGTTTGTACATATGCCATTGCTCTCGCGAGTTCCGGAATTACTTCCTTCATGATGCGGCTCCTTCAGATGGTTTACAGGGTTCCGCGCCGGAGCCCGGCGGCGCGTCATGACAGGTGTGTGATGCCACAGCGACAAACAGGTGACAATAAATTCAGGCGACGCCGGTAACGGATTGGTTGGCGCGCCGTGCGCGGGCGGGTGGAAAGTAACAGGTGAAGCTGCTGCCGACGCCGAGTTCGCTCTCGATGTCGAGGCGCGCATCGTGACGCAGCAGCACATGTTTGACGATGGACAGGCCGAGGCCCGTGCCGCCCGAGGCGCGCGAGCGCGCCGTGTCGACGCGATAGAAGCGTTCCGTCAGGTGCGGGATGTGTTCCAGCGCGACGCCCACGCCGGTATCGCTGACGGTAAAATTGGCGCCACCGTCCGGAGTCGCGCTCCATCGCAGCGCAATGCGACCGCCGGCCGGCGTGTAGCGTACGGCGTTGTTGATCAGGTTGGAAAAGGCGCTGAGCAGCTCATCGCGGCTTCCGAGCAGCCGCAGGTTCCGGTCCGCCTCGATCGTGATGACATGATGCTGTTCGCCGCTCAGCAGTTCCGCCTGCTCCTTGAGCCCGGCCAGCAGCGATATCACGTCCACTGTCTCGTCATGGGTGCGCGGCGGCGCGGTTTCCAGTTTCGACAACATGAGCAGGTCGTCCACCAGCCGCTGCATGCGCAACGTCTGCTCCTGCATGGTCGCAAGGTGTTTCTTCAGCTCCTCCATGCGTATCTGGTCCATGCCGTTCAGGGTCTCGACGAAACCGCCGAGCACAGCGAGCGGCGTGCGCAACTCATGCGAGACGTTGGCGACGAAATGGCGTCGCATCTGTTCGAGACGCGCGAGACGCGTGACGTCGCGCCCGATGACGAGCTTTTGCAGGCTGCCGAACGGGGTGACCTGGATGGAGACATGGGTTTCGCTGTTTTCCGGAGAGTTGATTTCCAGCAGTTCGGAATAGTCGCCGCGTTGCAGGTATTGAATGAAATCGGGATCGCGCAGCAGGTTGAACAGGCGCGTGCCGGCATCGCGCGGGTATTTGATGCCGAACAGGCGCCCGGCGGAGGGATTGGCCCATTCGATATCGCCTTCCTCCGACAGGATCACCATCGCATCCGGCATGGCCGCGGCGGCGCTCTGGAACCGTCCCAGCATTTCGTTCAGCTGGTCCTCGCGGTGTTCCGTCTGCTTCATGAGCTTGCGGATTTCATTGAACACGTCGCCCCACAGACCTTCGGCATCGGGGATTTCCGCTTGCTGGCGGTTGAGCAGCCAGTGGTGCAAGCGCTGCAGCTGGCGCATCGTCAAAAAGATGTAAAGGCCGAAACCGATGGCGGCGATGAGAAAGGGACGTCCGGTGACGAGCCCCAGCACGAGGCTCGCGATGGCGATGCCCGCCAGGATCCAGATTTCGCGCCAGATGTTCTGCGACACGTATCAGCTCTGCGCCGAGAAGCGATAGCCGGTGCCGCGCACGGTCTGGATCAGCCGGTCGTGGCCGGTTAGAGTCAGTATTTTGCGCAGGCGGCGTATGTGCACGTCCACCGTGCGTTCCTCCACGTACACGTTGTTTCCCCATACGCCGTTCAACAGACGCTCGCGACTGTGCACGCGCTCGGGATGGGTCATGAAGAAGTGCAGCAGGCGGAATTCGGTCGGGCCGAGGCTGAGGGTTTTATCCGCCGCCGTAACCCGGTGCGTCACCGGGTCCAGCGACAGCCCGCCGGTTTCCACGGCCACCTCCGCCGCGTGCGGCGTGGTGCGCCGCAACAGGGCCCGTATCCGGGAGAGCAGCTCGCGTGTGGAGAAGGGTTTGGTGATGTAATCGTCAGCCCCGCTGTCGAGCCCCCTGACCTTGTCTTCCTCCTCAACGCGTGCCGTCAGCATGATGACGGGTATTTTTTGCGTCAGTTTTTCGCGCCGCAGGCGGCGGGCATAATCCACCCCGCTTACACCCGGGAGCATCCAGTCAAGCAGGATCAGGTCGGGTTTGTCGGCCAGAATTTTTGTCTGGGCCTCGGCGGTATCGGCGGCCTCAAGACAATCGTAACTGGCCTGCGACAGCGCCAGGCACACCATCTGCCGGATGGCGGGTTCGTCGTCAACAATGAGGATTTTGCCGCGCATGTTTCAAATATCTTACACGTAATGACCCTTCAATTTCCGCGATTTCATACCATAAATGTTGCAATTTGGTTACCATTGTCTTTTAAAGCCGTGTTCGACGCCAAGAACGGACTGGCTGTGTCATTCAGGGCAGCAAAGCATGCGAAAAAACACCGTCAGACCGACCGACATCAAGCTGCACCAGAAATCGCGCGTCCTCGAGGTGGCGTTCGACGACGGCAGCCATTTCAATCTGCCCTGCGAATATCTGCGGGCGTACTCACCTTCGGCCGAGGTCCGTGGCCATGCGCCGGGTCAGGAGATCCTCCAGGTCGGCAAGGAGAATGTGAACATCACCCACATCGAGCCGGTGGGTACATACGCCGTCTGTCTGTACTTTGACGATGGCCACAGCACCGGGATTTATTCCTGGGACTGGCTGCACGAACTGGGCGTGAACCAGGAAAAGCTGTGGAAGCAGTATCTGGAGCGGCTTGCCAAGGCCGGCCATCAGCGCAAGCCTGCCAAAACGGCCGAGTAATACGTCATGCCACAACCCGGCCGGAACGAACGCAAGACGCACTTCGGTTTCCGCGAAGTCGCGGAGTCCGCCAAGGAAGACCTGGTCGCCGGTGTTTTTCATTCGGTCGCCGGCAAATACGATCTGATGAACGATCTCATGTCGCTCGGCGCCCACCGCCTGTGGAAACAATTCGCGACGGAGGCGAGCGGGGTGCGCGGCGGTTTCCGCGTGCTCGATGTCGCCGGCGGGACCGGCGACATGGCGGCGAAGTTTGCCCTGCGTGTTGGAAGGCGCGGACAGGTGGTGATCGTCGACATCAACAGCTCCATGCTGGAAGTCGGACGTGGACGCCTGGCGGACCGGGGCTGCGCGGGCAATGTCGACTTTGTGCAGGCCAACGCCGAGAACCTGCCCTTTCCCGAAGTGTATTTTGACCGCGTGAGCATTGCCTTCGGACTGCGCAACGTGACACATATTGATCGCGCCCTGTCGTCCATGTTCCGGGTTTTGAAGCCGGGCGGGGCGCTATTGGTGCTGGAGTTCTCCCGCCCTGTCGCGCCGGGAGTAAGCCGCCTTTACGATGCCTATTCCTTTAATGTGCTGCCGTGGCTGGGGCGCGTGGTGGCGCGGGATGAAGGCAGTTACCGCTATCTCGCGGAGTCGATCCGCAAGCACCCCGATCAGGAAACGCTGAAGGGGATGATGGAGCGGGCCGGATTCGAACGCGTGCAATATTTCAATTTAACCGGCGGCATCGTCGCCCTGCATAAAGGATATAAGTTTTAAAGCAACCGCAGATGAACGCAGATAAACGCGGATATTTAAATATAAAGAAAACATATATCCGGTTATTTTCTTTTTCTTAATCTGCGTCCATCTGCGTTTATCTGCGGTTTCATTCATTTATGTTGACGACAGTACTACTTGAAGAGATTATCAACCGCCTCCTGCGGCTCGATCCCGCCACGCTCGCGCGCGTCGCTGAACTCCAGGACAAGGTGATCCGCTTGCGGACCGCCGGTGACCATCCCTTCGAAATTATTGTGTTGCCTGACGAATCCGGACTGCGGCTGCGCCGCCAGCATGACCGTGAACCGGATGTGACGCTCATCGGCGATATCCCCGTGATCTTGCGATTCGCCATGCGGCGGGTGCTGCCGGATGTCGTGGCCGCGGGTGAAGTGCAGATCAGCGGTGACATCGATCTCGGTCAGCGTTTCCAGCGCCTGCTGGAAAAAATCGACATCGATTGGGAAGAGCAGTCCGCGCGTGTACTGGGCGATGTGCCCGCGCGCCAGTTGGGCAATGCCCTGCGGGATTTGAGCGGCTGGTCAAGGCAGGCACTGCACGCGCTGAAACAGGATGTCGGCGAATATCTTCAGGAAGAAAGTCGCCTGCTCCCCGTGCGCTCGCGTGCCGGTGCGTTCCGCCGCTCGGTGGAAACCCTGGAGCGCGATCTGGTGAGCCTGGAAAAACGCCTGGCGCGTTTGCGCGAGACAGCAAGATGACGCGTTTGCGCCAGTTGGGCCGCCTGCTTCGCATCACCCAGGTTTTCGTGCGACACGATCTCGACGAATTTGTCACTGCCATCCATCTCTTCCGTCCCTATTGCCTCCTGCTGCGGCTGGCGCCGTGGCGGTTGTTCGCGCGGCGCAACATCCCGCGCGGCGTACGTTTGCGCGAGGCGCTCGAAGAGCTCGGACCGATCTTCGTCAAATTCGGTCAGGTGCTGTCCACCCGCCCGGATCTGTTGCCGGAGGATATTGCGGAAGAACTCGCCAGGCTCCAGGACCGCGTACCGCCGTTCTCGGGCGATGAATCGGTGCGCCTGGTCGAACAGGCCCTGGGGGGGAAGCTCGCAACCTGGTTCAGCGAATTCAGCCGCGAACCGATCGCCTCGGCCTCGGTGGCGCAGGTGCATATTGCGCGGCTGCATGATGGCGCTGAAGTGGCGGTCAAGGTGCTGCGCCCCGGCATCGAATCGGTCATCGAACGCGATCTGGAGTTGCTGTATCTGCTGGCGCGACTGGCCATTCGTTACGCGCAGGATGCAAGGCGATTTCGTCCGGTCGAAGTGGTGGATGAATTCAGCAAGACCATTCATGACGAACTCGACCTGCGGGTCGAGTCGGCGAACGCCAGCCGCCTGCGCGCCAATTTCGAGGGTTCGAATCTGCTTTATGTCCCCAGGGTTTATTGGGACCTGACGCGCCGCACGGTGATGGTGCTCGAACGCATCCACGGCATCCCCATCAGCAACATCGAAGGCCTGAAAGCGGCCGGCATTGACATGCGCACACTGGCGCACAATGGCGTGGAGATTTTCTTCACGCAGGCGTTCCGCGACGGCTTCTTTCACGCCGACATGCACCCGGGCAACATCTTTGTTTCGCCGGAGGGCCAGTACCGGGCCGTGGATTTCGGCATCATGGGCACGCTCGGCGGGAAGGACAAACGTTATCTGGCGGAGAATTTCCTGGCGTTCTTCAACCGTGACTACCATGCCGTGGCCGATGCCCATCTGCGCGCCGGCTGGGTAGCGCCGGGCACAAATCTTGTGGAGTTCGAGGCCGCGATCCGCACCGTGTGCGAGCCGGTATTCGCCCGGCCCATCAAGGAAATTTCCTTCGGCCGGTTCCTGCTGCACCTGTTCCAGACGGCGCGCCGTTTCAACATGGAAGTCCAGCCGCAACTGGTGCTGTTGCAGAAGACGCTTTTCAACATCGAGGGTCTGGGCCGGCGCCTTTATCCCGATCTCGATCTGTGGGAGACCGCCAAGCCCTATCTCGAGCGCTGGATGAGCGAGCACATGGGTCCGCGCGCCTTCCTGAAAAGCTTGCGCAAGGAGTTTCCAAAATGGTGGGCCATGCTGCCGGAAATTCCATCGCTGGTGCATGAAAGCCTGCGGCGTGCCGGCGAGGCCGACGCGGCGCAGGAATCGCGAGCCAGGGAGCTTGAAGAACTGCGCCGGCAGGTACGCCACAACCAGCGCCGACTTTATTTCGCCGTTGCCGGCAGTAGCCTGCTGATTGCCGGCGCTGTATTGCTGGGAATGGATGTCTCCATTGCCGGCGCGTGGGAATGGCGACGGGTGGCGGGGTGGGTTCTGGCGGCGGCGGGGGTGTTTATGCTGTGGCGCGGCTGGCCGCGCCGAAATCCGTGATCGGCGGTATGTCGGCCCGTGGCACGCTTATGCTAGAATTTCACCTGATTGTAATGACTCCATGGTCCGATGAAGACGGTCAATAAAGCTGTTCTCGCGAGCGTGGCCCTGCTGGTGGCCGCCGGGCCGGCCCTGTCCGCGCCGGCGGGCAAGCCCTCCTGGTTTAACGACACCCCCTTCGCGGGCGCCGGTGCCCTGGGGGTCCCCGAGGCACGTCTGCTGACTCCGTCGGACTACACCTCATTCGGTATCAAGCTTTTCAGTTCGAGACAGAACGTCGTGGAGGAAGGATACCCGGCGGATGTCCGTCCAGTCGCTCTGGATGCCAACACGGTCCGCCTCTATGGTGAAGTCGAATCGCCCCGTTTCGGGACCGGCAGCTTTTCTTCCGTGGGTGATTCCCCGCTCGGGCGCATCAACGCATTTGGTGTGAGCTGGCAACATCGCCTGAATGCCATGAACAGTTTCGCGGTGTCAGCCGAATACGGCGCAGGCACGGCCGTCTATCCCCTGCCGCTGGACACGCTCGATACGCGCGCGGCGTTTTCCTGGACCAGCGTTTTGCCGAGCGCCGTCAAGCCGAGCATCACGGGCAGCGTTTTCCTCGGCGATGAAATAGCGCGTGAGGAAATCTACCGGCATCTGGGCCGAAAATATTATGGCTTCGCCGTCGGTGGCAGCCTGACCTTGTTCCAGTCGCACACGCCCTACGTGTCATTCAAGATGCAGCGCAGTCTGTATGAAACCACGGATGACTCCCTGTTTGTCTCTCCGCGCAGTGGCGATCGCTCGTTATTGTCGGCGGGTTGGAAGTGGCAGGTGCAGCGCGATCTCAGCCTGCAGGCCGAGGCGAGTTACGGTTTGGGAGAGACCCCCGGCAGCCTGGATCCCTACAGCCTGGAGCGCAGCCGCATCCTCTTCGGCACGCGCTTTGGCTTTAAATAAAAGATAAAGTCTGAATAGACAGGATTCACAGGATTAACAAGATTAAAGACCAACAACAGCCGGTGGTTTCTTTTCTAATCCTGTAAATCCTGTCAATCCTGTCCATTTTATTATTTAGATTTATTTCTCCCGCTGTAATCCGGCTTCGACCTGGTCGCGTTTTTCCTTCCCGACCAGCGATCCAATCAGTTCCAGCGCAAAATCCATGGCAGTACCGGGACCGCGCGAGGTAATGACCTTGCCGTCGGTAACGATGGCGCGGTTCTCCAGTTGTATCCGTGGCCATTGGGTGGGATCGAGTACGCCCGGATAAGACGTGACGTGTTTCCCTTCGAGCACGCCGGCGCGGGCCAGGACCTTGGGTGCGGCGCAGATGGCGGCGGTGAAGCGGTTATCTCCCGCCATTTTTTTGACCAGCGCGATGATGCGCGGGTCCTGTTCCAGATGGGTCGCGCCGGGCAGGCCGCCGGGCAACACGATCATGTCGTACTCGCGCTTGAGCGCCGTGTCCAGCGTGGTGTCCGGCAGCAGGACAGTGCCGCGGCTGCCTTTCACCGGACCGGCCTCCAGACCCGCCGTGACCACTTCGATGCCGGCGCGCCGCAGCAGATCAACGACGGTGACCGCCTCCAGTTCTTCCATGCCTTGCGCCAGAGGAACCAGGACGGTCGCCATTCATATGCCTCTCAGTTGCTCTGTGCCCTGAAGAAGCTGATGCCCTTGAGCAGGTTCAGCGCTTCCTGCAACTGATAGTCCTCTACTGCCGGGGCCTTGCCGGTTTCATCCTTCTTCTTGTCGTCTTTCTTGCCTTCCTTTTTCGGCTCTTCTTTCGGCTTGGTCATTTCATCGCCGTTTTCCAGGTGCCGCGCCAGATCCGCCTCTTTCAGCCGGTCGCCGGCTTCGCTCTTGGTGAGCTTGGCCTCTTCCGTGACGATATCCGGCACGATGCCCAAGGCCTGAATCGATCTGCCGTTCGGGGTGAAATACCGTGCGGTGGTGATCTTGAGCGCCGCGCCGTTGCTGATCGGAACAATGGTCTGCACCGAACCCTTGCCGAAGCTTTTCGTGCCCATGATGACGGCGCGTTTGTGGTCCTGCAGCGCGCCGGCGACGATTTCCGAGGCGGAGGCCGAGCCGCCGTTGATCAATACCACAATCGGGGTGCCATTCAGCAGGTCGCCCGGGGTGGCGGACAGTTTCATCTTGGAGTCGGCCACACGGCCTTCGGTGTAGACGATCAGTCCCTTGTCGAGGAAGGCGTCGCTCACGCCGACCGCCGCGTTGAGCACGCCGCCGGGGTTGTTGCGCAGGTCGAGCACCATCCCGCGCAGCGCGCCTTTGTTTTCCGCCTCCAGCTTCTTGATGATGTCGGCGAGCCCCTTGTCGGTGCCGGCCTGGAACTGGGTGATGCGCACGTAGCCGAAACCGGGCTCGAGCATGCGGCTCTTTACGCTCTGGATCTTGATGATCGCGCGCGTGAGCGTGATCTTGAGCGGTTTGGTGGCGCCTTCGCGCACGATGGTGAGCGTGATGTCGGTGCCGGGTTTGCCGCGCATGACGCGCACGGCCTCGGTCAGGGTCATGCCTTTCACGGCCTTGTCATCGAGACGGATGACGAGATCCCCCGGCTTGACCCCGCCGCGCGCGGCGGGCGTGTCTTCGATCGGCGAGACCACCTTGACGAAACCGTTTTCCATCGTGACTTCAATGCCAAGGCCGCCGAACTGGCCCTCGGTCTCCACGCGCATGTCGCGGAAGCTTTCCGAATCGAGGTAGGCGGAATGCGGATCGAGTCCGGCGAGCATTCCCTGCACGGCATCTTCGAGGAGCTTCTTGTCCTCGACCGGTTCAACATAGTCGGCCTTGATGCGGCTGAACACCTCGGTGAAGGTGCGCAGTTCATCCAGCGGCAGCGGGGCCGGCGCCTCCTTGCCCGCTTCGCGCTCGGCCAGGACTCCCATGTCCAGGATGATGGCGGCGCCGACGAACATCCCGAGAAACAGGACCAGAATATAACGTGTTGCGAGTTTCATATTTAGATGATGCTCCGTTTGATGGACCGCCCGTCATGCGGCGGGCGGCGAAAAGCTAGCCCTACTTCGTTCGTCCTGACATAAACCCTCACCCTCATTCCCTCTCCCGCGATCGCGGGAGAGGGAGGCGAGCCGGATGCGCTTCGCGCATGCCCAGTAAGGTTGGTAGCCCTACTCGCTGCGCTCGTTCGTCTTGAGATAAGCAAATGTAGCCCTACTCGCTGCGCTCGTTCGTCTTGAGATAAGCAAATGTAGCCCTACTCGCTGCGCTCGTTCGTCTTGAGATAATAAGAGAGGTCGTTATCGTGCCTTGCACCAGATCAGCGGATCGCGCGGTTCTCCGTTCTGGCGAATCTCGAAGTAAAGTCCCGGTTGCGCCATGTCACCGGTGTTGCCCAGACTGGCGACGGTTGCGCCGGCCTCGACCCATTCACCGACTCCCTGGTGCAGGCTTTGATTGTGGCCGTACAGCGTCATATAGCCATCTCCGTGGTCCAGAATCAAGAGTAGCCCAAAACCACGCAACCAGTCAGCAAACACCACACGCCCGCGAAACACGGAAATAACGTTCTGGCCCTCGCGGCCGCCGATGAGCAGGCCGCGCCATTTGAGATTGCCCACGTTTTTCTGGGCGCCGTAGCGCGCCAGTATCCGGCCGCGGGTAGGCAGGGGCAGGCGTCCCCGCAATTTCGCAAAACGGGTATGGGCGCCGGACGGCAGGGGGGGGTCGGGCAGAACCGTTTTCAGTTCCTCGATCAGTTGCTCAAGGCGCTTTTCATCCGCGCGCAGCCGATCGATTTGTTTTGACTGGTCGCGCACCTCGCGGTTGAGGCTCGCGAGCAACTCGCCGCGGCGTGCACGCGAGGTTTCCAGTGAAGTTTTCTGTTCGCGCTGGCTGGTACGCAAGTTTTCCAGTTCATGGCGATGTGCGTGTATCTGCTGCTCAAGCGCCTCCAGCCGGGAAAGGCTTGTCTGGATATAGCCGATGCGTTCGGTCCGCGCCTGGTTCAGATACCGATAATAGGTAACGACACGCGAGACCCGCGCCGGATTTTCCTGGTTCAGCAGCATCTTGGGATATTCCTGGCGACCCATGAGGTAGGCCGTGTAAATCTGGCGCGCCAGCTGTTGCCGTTGCACGCCAATATTGCCTAGCTCCCGGGCGGCGCGGGCATCCAGGTCCGCCAGTTTTTTTTCATTGGCGCGCAGCCGAGCGCCGGTTTCCCGCAGATTATGCAGCAGACCGCCAATGCGGCGTTCGAGCCCGCGAACTTCCTCGCGCACGTCGTCACGCCGGCCACGGGTGTCATTGAGTTTTTCCTGAAGCGCCTCGATGCGGACACGCAGCTTTTTCAGCCGTTCTTCATTGCCGCCGCGGGCGTCAGCGCCATATGCCGGATTGAGAAAAGCGACAAGCACTGTACACAGGAATACTGAAGCCCCGGCGACGGCGAATCCGGATTTGCAGCGGTTCTTCTTCGGTGCCGGTGTGAGGACGAAAGGAAAGCGCACCGTATGCGTCAGCCGTGACCCTCGGCAGTTGCCGCTTGCTGGTTTTGCAGGGCGAGCAGCGGCCGGCCGGTCATTTCGGCCGGCAAAGGGAGGCCCAGGAGGTAGAGCATGGTCGGCGCGATGTCCTCGAGCGCTCCGCTCGGCGCCAGCGTGGCCGGCCTGCCTATATAAAGGAATGGCACCGGGTTGGTGGTGTGCGCCGTATGCGGCTGGCCGGTTTCAAAGTCGAACATCTGTTCGGCGTTGCCGTGGTCGGCGGTGATGAGCATCTCGCCGCCGGTCTCCTTGACCGCTTTGTAAATGTGCGCCAGACATTGATCCACGGCCTCGATGGCTTTCACGGCGGCCTCGAAATCACCGGTATGGCCGACCATGTCGGGATTGGCGTAATTGCAGATGATCACGTCGTAATGCCCCGCGCGGACGGCCTTGACGACTTCCTCGGTGAGTCGCGGCGCACTCATTTCGGGCTTGAGGTTGTAGGTGGGCACGTCCGTCGGCGAGGGGATCAGTAAGCGGTCCTCGAACTCGAACGGGGTTTCAATGCCGCCGTTGAAGAAGAAGGTCACGTGCGCGTATTTCTCGGTTTCCGCGATGCGCAGTTGATGCCGGCCCAAGCTGGCCAGATAGGAACCCATCACGTTGCGCAGGCGTTCCGGTGGAAACGCGACCGGCAGGTGGAATTCGGAGTTGTATTCGGTGAGGTTCACAAAGGCGCCCAGTTTGGGAACCGCCTCGCGCTGGAAGGCGTCGAAATTTTTTTCGATGAAGGGGCGCGTGATCTGGCGCGCGCGATCGGAGCGGAAGTTCATGAAGATGCAAACATCGCCGTCGGTGATGTGCGCCGGTTCGTCGCCGAGTGGCACGATGACGGTGGCCTTCACGAATTCATCGGTTTCGCCGCGAGCGTAGGCCATTTCCAGCGCCTGCGACGCGGTCGGCGCCGTGAATTCCGCCTTGCCCTGCGCCATGAGGTCGTAGGCGGCCTGAATGCGCGGCCAGCGGTGATCGCGGTCCATGGCGTAGTGGCGGCCGATGATCGAGGCGAAGCGGCCGTGCTTGAGAGAGGCGAATTTTTCCTGCATCGCCTTGATCGAGGCGGACGCGCTTTGCGGTGGGGTGTCGCGGCCGTCAAGAAAGGCGTGCAGATAAAGCCGGGTGGCGCCGCGGCGCGCCGCCAGTTCCGCGACGGCATGAATATGATCCTCATGGCTGTGCACGCCGCCGGGCGAAAGCAGGCCCATGATGTGCACCGCGCTTCCGGTCTTGAGCGCCAGGTCAATGGCGTCGGTGAGCGTCTTGTTGGTGAAGAAGGTGCCGGTGCTGATCGCGCGGTTGATGCGCGTGTATTCCTGGTACACCACCCGGCCGGCGCCGATATTGAGATGGCCGACTTCCGAGTTTCCCATCTGGCTGGAAGGCAGGCCGACGGCGGCTTCCGAGGCGTGAATCAGGGTGTGGGGGTACTGTTTCCAGAGCATGTCCCACGTCGGCTTGCGTGCGGCGGCAATGGCGTTGTACTGGGTGTCCTGACGGTAACCCCAACCATCCAAAATGATGAGAACCAGGGGTTTAGGAGTGAATGACATGCTCAGTGGCTCAAATATATCAGTTATTCAGTCTTTTCAAAATTGCTGATATTGTATAATGTTTTCACTCGCGTATCAGCCGTATCCGCTGATTCCACGTTTCCGGAGAGGGAAGCGTGGGCGACAAGCGATCCATGAGACCTGACGACATGAGCGCCGCCGCCGAAAAAGTAAAAGATGTTCTGATTACCAACGAAGATGACATTCATCTTGCTTCACGCTCCCTGAAAGCCATGGCGCACCCGTTGCGCCTGAAAATCCTCTGCATTCTGGGGGGTCATGCCGAGGTCAGCGTGCAGGATATCGTCGAGCGGGTTGGGACCTCGCAAAGTAACATCTCCCAGCATCTTTCCATCCTGCGCGACAAGGGCATTCTGGCCGCGCGCAAGGATGCCAACAAGGTTTATTACCGGATTGGCGATCCGAAAATCCTGCAATTGATCGGTTCGCTGCGCGAGGCCTTCTGCAGCGCGGTACGCCGC
Organism: Candidatus Muproteobacteria bacterium RIFCSPHIGHO2_12_FULL_60_33; assembly: GCA_001785195.1. Taxonomy (GTDB): domain Bacteria; phylum Pseudomonadota; class Gammaproteobacteria; order Acidiferrobacterales; family Sulfurifustaceae; genus Sulfuricaulis. Next base: position 1,621 of record MFTB01000067.1, on the reverse strand, counting down.
TGACCAGCCTATTGAAAACCTGTTTACCCGCCTCTTAACTCAACCGGCGAGGTCCGGCAAACCGATGCCGGCCAGGACGTTGCCATTCTGATATCAACCGACACAAAATACCTTAAAATAAATGACACAGTTCGTAATCAATAACTGGTATCTGTTCGTGGCGCTGGGCGTCATTCTTTTTTTGCTGGCCGTTGGCCCCATCAGCCAGCGAATGTACGGCATCAGAAACGCCAACGCCGCACAGACGGTGCAATTGCTGAATCGCGAGAACGGTGTGGTGGTGGATGTGTGCGAGCCCAAGGAGTTCAGCGCCGGTCATGTCCCGAACGCGATCAATCTGCCGTTGTCATCGCTGAAAGACCGGCTGCGCGATCTTGATAAATACAAAGCCAAGCCGGTCATCGTGAGTTGCCGCAGCGGCAATCGCTCCCTGAAGGGCGCGGTGCTCCTGCGCAAGCATGGTTTTGCCACGGTTTACAATCTATCCGGCGGACTGCTGGCCTGGGAGAAGGACAATCTGCCGGTGGAGAAATGATGGCGGCGAAAGTGCTGATCTACAGCACCCGCTTTTGCCCCTATTGCCGCATGGTGGAACGGTTGCTGGAGAAGAAGGGCGTACAGGCCGAGAGGGTGATGGTGGATGAAGATCCGGCGCGCCGGGACGAGATGACCCGGCGTGCGGGCCGGACCAGCGTGCCGCAGATTTTCATCGGCGAGACACACGTGGGTGGTTACGCGGAACTGGCGAGTCTGGAGCGCGCCGGCCAGTTGGACGCGCTGTTAAAGTCGTGATTTTCTGTCAGGCAGAATTAAATAATTAAAGCGAGGGCAAGATGGCGGAAGCTGATCAACAACAGAACACCGTTTTCAGTATCGAGAAAATATATATCAAGGACGTATCCTATGAGGCGCCGGGTGTTCCTCTGGTCTTTTCCCAACCGCAAAATGCGGGCACCGAGATCGGCGTGCAACTGGGTCTGGGACATAGCGTTCTGGCGGCGGAGCAGGGTTTGTATGAAGTGGTGCTGACGATAACCGCGACCGCCAAGCGTGATAACAAGAATATTTTCCTCGTGGAAGTAAAACAGGCAGGCATTTTTCGTATCGGTGGTGTCGACAAGGTTACGTTACAGCGCGTTCTTGAAATCACTTGTGCCCATGCGCTGTTACCGTTTGCGCGCGAGGCGGTAAATGATTTCGTCGAGAAGGGCGGATTTCCGCCATTGCTGATTAACCCGATCAATTTCGAGGCGTTGTACGAGCAGAAACAATCGGCCCAGGCGAATAAGCCGAGTATTAATTAAGGAAGGTCTGATTAATTATGATTATTTGACGCCAAGGCGCGAAGGCGCAAAGAAAAACCCGGAAGAATAACTGAAAAAATCTTTGCGTCTTTGCGTCTCTGCGCTGAAAACTAATAAATCAGAGTTTCCTTAAGGTAAAAGCCTCAGATCTCCCATCGCCTTCAAGGAGAGGGCGTAAGTAAGGGTGGCACGATTGCCACAACAAATCCGTTCAACGCGTGTCTTGTATCGCCAGACCGGAGATCAGGAATAAGGATGTCCTCCGCTAAGAAACATGCCATCGTCGTATTGGGGGCTGGATCATGGGGCACGGCGCT
>MFTB01000066.1 GCA_001785195.1 Candidatus Muproteobacteria bacterium RIFCSPHIGHO2_12_FULL_60_33 | reverse complement strand
TTGTCCTGACCCTTGCAGCCATCGCATTTGTCGGTACGTACGAATGTTGGCATGGTGTCACTCCATCTATCTAAAGGTTGCAGTTAAAAACGGTTAAAGCAATTAACGAACTCTAAACTCTTGACTCTTATCGGGCCGAATGGCCGGTAAGCTTGACTTCAACTTTTTCTGTCAGGCCGCCGTAGTACTCGCGCAGCACCGCGAGCACCTCGGGGCGCGAGAACTCCGAGGGCACGTCGCCGCCCTCGGACAGCATCTTGCGCAGCTTGGTGCCGGACAGCAGCAGGCGCTCCTTCTCGTCGTGCGGGCAGGTGCGCGCGGACGCCATGCCGCCGCACCGGTAGCACCAGAAGGTCCAGTCGATCTTGAGCGGCCTGGTTTCGAGCGCGTCCTTCGGGATTTCGTCGAAGATATGATGCGCGTCGAACGGGCCGTAGTAGCTGCCGACGCCGGCGTGGTCGCGGCCGACGATCAGGTGCGAGCAGCCGTAGTTCTGGCGGAACAGCGCGTGCAGCAGCGCCTCGCGCGGACCGGCGTAGCGCATGTCCAGCGGGTAACCGGCCTGGATCACGGTGTTCTTGACGAAGTATTTATCTATAAGAGTACCGATGGCCTTGGAACGCACATCGGCGGGAATGTCGCCGGGCTTGAGCTTGCCGAGCAGGGAGTGGATCAGCACGCCGTCGCAGGTTTCGACCGCGATCTTGGCAAGGTATTCGTGGGAACGGTGCATCGGGTTGCGGGTCTGGAACGCCGCGACGGTGGACCAGCCATTCTTCTTGAACATCTCGCGGGTTTCGGCCGGGGTCAGGAACTGGTCGCCGTATTCCTGTTTGAATGTGCCGGTGGAGAGTACCTTCACCGGGCCGGCGAGGTTGACCTCGCCCTGTTCCATCACCATCTTGACGCCCGGATGTTCCAGGTCGGTGGTCTTGTACACCATCATGCACTCGTGGGCCTTGTCGATGGAGTACTTCTCGGTGACCTTCATGGTGGCCAGGATCTCGCCGGACTCGCTGTCTACCAGCGCGACTTCGGAACCGGTCTGGATGCCGTCGGCGGTCGCCTTGTCGGTGGAGAGAGTGATCGGGATCGGCCAGAACAGGCCGTTGGCCATTTTCATTCCATCGCATACACCCTGCCAGTCGGCCTTGGTCATGAAACCGGTGAGCGGGGTGAAGCCGCCGATGCCCAGCATGATGACATCGCCGGTCTCGCGCGAAGTAATAGATATCCTGGGCAACGACTGTGCGCGCTTCTTCTCGTCGGAGAGCGCGGTACCTTGCAGCAGCAGCGGTTTCAGTTCCCCGCTGCCATGTGGATTGACCAGTTTAGACATGAATGCCTTCCTACTTTGTTCGTCCGGATATAAGAAAAGTCGCCCTGCTTCGTTCGTCTGGACATAATAGAGATTTTCTGCCCCTTTATGCCGAATACGCTTGGAATGTATGATGCCGTGACGCCCGAGCCGCGGAACTCTATAGTGTCGATGCCCGCAAACCCAATTAGAATTACTGGGGCCGCTCATAAGTTTCACTTATTTGCGGTGGGCGATACGTCGATCCCTGGAAACGAGGGCGGCTTGCCGCGGATCGGCGCGCCTGTGCCGGCGGTCCCACAGCGGGCCCATTTTTTAGGGAAGCCGGTTATTCTAACGCAGTTTGCCTGGCCGTCCACCCGGTCGAGCGGGGGTATTCTTGAAAGTGCGGGGGTAATTATTCATGAGCATTACAGTCAGGTTCTTTGCCAGCATTCGTGAAAAGCTGGGAAAAGAACAAGATATTATCGAAAGCAAGGGTATTACCTGCGCCGCCGATGTCTGGAACAGATCTGCGCGTATCCCCTTACCCGGCAACACGCTGGTGGCGGTCAATATGGAATACGCGCGGCCGGACCAACCGGTGCGCGATGGCGATGAAGTGGCGTTTTTTCCGCCGGTGACCGGAGGCGCGCGGTGAAAATTCTTCTGGTGGCGGAAGCGTTCGATCCGTGGCGGGAGGTGGAGCGTTACCAGTCGGGTCAGCCCGGGCTCGCCGGAAAATTCGGCGCGACCGCCGTGTTCGTCGGTACGCTGCGGGACTTCAATCGGGGAAACGAAGTGCAGTCGATGACGCTCGAACATTACGCGCCCATGACGCGGAGGCATCTGGAGCGCGTGGCGGAAGAGGCGTCAGCCCGCTGGCCGATCGAAGATGTGCTGGTGATACACCGTTACGGCGAGTTGCGTCCCAACGATCCGATCGTGTGCGTGGCGGTGTGGGCCGCACACCGGGACGCCGCCTTCGACGCCTGCCGTTATCTTATCGATGAATTGAAAACGCGCGCGCCATTCTGGAAACAGGAGCTGACGCCACAGGGGCGGCGCTGGGTGGCGCCGGAAAAAACAAAGTGAGGCGCCCGCGCGCCGACGCTGGAATTATTGCTTGGCCGCGGTGGGTGGAGATACGGAAGACAGTTTTTTCTTCAGCTCGCGGTAGCGCTCGAGTTCCTGGGCGTATTGTTTGCGCAGTCCTTCCTGCTCCTGGCGCTTGACGGCGATGGCGCCTTCATGCCGCGCGATCTGGCTGCGGGTCAGCTCGATGTTTTTCGCGGTGGTTTCGGCCGCCTTGGCGTCCTTGCCTTCATCCGCGGCCTGCGCCTCCATGCGCGCAAGCGCCGCGCGCAGCGATTTCAGCGTCTCCTCGCTCGCCTTGATCTGGGATTCGACCTGCGCGATCTTGCGGTCGCGGATGTAGAGGATGTCGTCTTCCACGCCATAGGTGGACAGCAGCAGCTCGTCTTTGCGGGCCTGTTCCACGGCGCGGGCCTGTTCCGCTTCAATGGTTTCCCGCCGCGCCTCGCGATCTCTCAATTCCTTCTCGGTCGGCGGCGCGGCGATCACCTTTTTTGTCGTGCCCTCGTCGCTCATCACCGTGACCTTGGACTTGGCGCATTCCGCGGCGGCGGTGTCGCCGTAATGCCAGCGGCCGGTGGCGTCCTTGCATTTCTTGATGGTCGGGGCGTCGGCCGCGTAGGCGCCGATGACAGGCAGGAACAGACCCAGGGCCAGCAGGCAGATAAGGTTCTTGCGCAACATGAGATGACGACTCCTTAATATCACCCTTTGAAGATAGGCCCCGCTTTGCGGGTGTGTCAACCACGGCCGCCATGCGGCACGCTGTTGCCGAAGGACGGCGCCGGGGGCGCCGGAACCGCGGTCGGCGGAGCATCTGTGCCATAATCCGCGGCCATGATTCCCGGGAAACTCCGTCGGGTGGTGTTCCGGTGAACGGGGCCGAGCAGCTGATCCTGCTGCTGGTGTCGCTGGTGGCGAATGTGCTCTCCGCGTTTGCCGGCGGCGGGGCCGGACTGCTGCAATTCCCGGCGCTGATCTTTCTCGGCCTTCCTTTCGGCGTAGCGCTCTCCACCCACAAGGTCGCCAGCGTCGCGCTCGGCGTGGGCGCGACGCTGCGGCACTTCCGCGAAAAATCGCTCGAGTGGAAATTCTCGTTGTTCATTCTCGCCGCCGGCCTGCCCGGCGTGATTGTCGGCGCCGCCTTCATCCTCGACGTGCCGGAGAGCCTGGCGCGTCTCGCGCTCGGCATTCTCACGATCGGCCTCGGGCTTTACTCGTTCTTCAACAGGCAACTGGGGCTCACGCACGCGCCGATCCATCGCACCGGCCATGGTTATGTTCTGGGCGGACTCGGCCTGTTCGTGGTCGGTGTGCTCAACGGTTCACTCACCTCCGGCACCGGACTGTTCTGCACCATGTGGCTGGTGCGCTGGTTCGGGCTCGATTACCGGCGGGCGGTGGCTTACACGCTGGTGCTGGTGGGACTGTTCTGGAACGGCGCCGGCGCCATCACCCTGGGGATTCTGGGCGAGATCAAGTGGTCATGGCTGCCGGCGCTGCTGATGGGCTCGCTTTTGGGCGGTTACCTGGGCGCCCACTGGTCGATCATAAAGGGCAATCTCTGGATCAAACGCGTGTTCGAGGTCATTACCTTGCTGGTGGGGCTCAAGCTCATCTTCTGACCTCATGGCGTGATTTTGCCTGCTAGTGCCATTCTAACTGATATTTTCTAACGGGGTGGCTTGGATTCCGCGACGGCCGTAACCGTGTAAAACATTACTTTAGGGAAACTCTGATTTATTAATTTTCGACGCAGAGACGCAGAGATGCAAAGATTTTTTCAGTTATTCTTCCGGGCTTTTTCCTTGCGCCTTTGCGTCCTCGGCTCCGCAACCGGTACATCCCTGTACCGCTCCTGCGCCTGGCGTCAAATAGTCATAATTAATCAGACCTTCCTTAGTTGTAAATAGTTGGAACGGCACTAGTATTTGGAGAGGTTCAGGACCCGTCTCACAAAACACGTTACCGGGAACAACCTTGAAAATTGAAGAGATCCTGAGAGCGCTCGGCAGAAAACAGCATCGCCGCACCCTCGATCACATCGAGGATTTCACCACCATGCTCGGGCCGGACTCGATATACACGGGCGTGTTCCAGGGCAAGGATAACCATATTATTTACGGCGAGGTGCAGGGTGAGTGCGACATCGAGGGTCTCCTCGTGCTGGGCGAGGGCAGTCGCTGGAAGGGAAACATCCGCGCCGGGAGTGTCGTCATCGCGGGGCGCGTCGAGGGCGATATTCAGGCCAGCAACAAGCTGGAACTGGCCCGTACCGGCTACGTGCGCGGCAAGATCACCAGCCCCGTGGTGGCCATTGCCCGCGGCGCGGTGCACGAAGGCAGCATCCGTATGGCCAAGCAGACCCAGATCACGCGGTTTGAGGAACGCCGCGAAGCGCGTAATAAAGACCAAAAGAGAGATTAGTTCTCGGCGGCCTCACGATTCGAGGTGTTGTTTGATGGCCGTGAGCCAGTGTTCGAGTTTCTCGCCCAGTTTTTCCACTAGCCTGTTTTCGCGGCCGCGCCGCACGCGCGCGGCATAATCCGGATCGAGGAACGGCAGCAGCCGGTAGATTTTTTCCATCACCGCATTCGTCAGGGTAGGTGGCAACGCCTGATGCAGCATGTCTTCCGTCGGTTCGAACTGTTCGGTTTGGGTCAGGCGCGTGCCGTTTTCCTCCGGCCGGGTTCCTATGCGGGTCTCGAACGGCGCCGCGGTGTCGGAGACGGAAACAATCAGCCGGTTGTGCGAAAACTCGCGCACGCAGGTATGGTAATCGACAATGCGATTGCCCAGTTGCAGCCGGAAATGACACATGCTGCCGACTCACAAGGATTCGCCGCCTTCGATCTCGGCCTGGATGGGCCGCGCGCGGGGAGAGCGCGCTGCGCGCGGCCGGGTCGGCCATGAGCGCGAATACGCGCTCGACCGGGGCCTGAATAAAAATATTCCGGGAAACGGTGATCATCCTGATTCTCCCGTTTCAGACAGTGAGCAGTCGTTCAGGTGCCGTAGGCGCGGCGATAAGCGGCGATCGCGTCGAGATAACGCCGTCCGCCGTCTTTGGCCTCCAAGTAATTCAGCAGCGTCTCCAGCTTGACGATGCTGAGCACGCGCAGGCCGAGGGCGGTTTCCAACTCTTGCACAGCAGAGAGTGCGCCTTCGCCGCGCTCCTGCCGATCCAGCGCGATGGCCACGCCGACCGGCGTGGCGCCCGCGGTCTTGATGATCTGTACCGACTCCCGGACCGAGGTACCGGCCGAGATCACGTCATCCACGATGATCACGTTTCCCTGCAACGGGTGACCGATAATGTTGCCGCCCTCGCCGTATTTCTTCACTTCCTTGCGGTTGAAGGCGTACGCCACGTCACGCACGCCGCCTTCGGCGATGGCCATGGCGGTGGTACAGGCCAGCGGCACGCCCTTGTAGGCGGGGCCGTAGAGCATGTCGAAGGCGATGCCGCTGTCCGCAATGGCCTGCGCATAGAAGCGCCCCAGCCGCGCCAGCTTGCGGCCGGTGTTGAACAAACCGCTGTTGAAAAAATAGGGACTGACGCGTCCCGATTTCAGCGTGAATTCCCCGAAGCGCAACGCCTGACACTCGATGGCAAAGTCCAGGAACTCGCGCTGGTAATCTTTCATCTGCTAGAAGATACAAGTTGCAAGGAGCAAGTTGCAAGTAGCAAGTTCAAGCCTCGGGTGTGGATCAGCCGCCCGTGCCCCTTGCTACTTGTCGCTTGCTACTTGAAACTTCGATTTTATGCGCGTCATCACGCTCAACGTCAACGGCATCCGTTCCGCGGCCAAAAAAGGGCTGTTCGACTGGTTGCCGCGCCAGCAGGCGGATATCGTGTGCCTGCAGGAGGTCAAGGCACAGGAAACCGATCTGACGGAAGAAATACGCGCGCCCAAAGGCTTTCACGGTTTTTTCAGTTGCGCCGAGAAGAAAGGCTATGCCGGGGTGACCCTCTACAGCCGCCGCCAGCCGGACAAGCTGCGTGTCGGTTTCGGCTCGAAAGAGCACGATGACGAAGGGCGTTATCTGCAGGCCGATTTTGGCAAGCTCAGCGTCGTTTCGATTTATCTGCCCTCGGGCTCGGCCGGCCCGCACCGCCAGGAATCCAAATACCGTTTCATGGATAAGTTTTATCCCGTGCTTAAAAAACTCCGCAACGACGGGCGCGAGTACATCCTGTGCGGCGACTGGAACATCGCACACAAGGAGATTGATTTAAAAAACTGGAAATCAAACCAGAAGAACTCGGGCTTCCTGCCCGAGGAGCGCGCCTGGCTGACGAAAGCGTTCGACGAGCTCGGCTGGGTGGATGTGTTCCGCACCCTGAACCACAAGCCCGATCAATACACCTGGTGGTCCAACCGCGGTCAGGCCTACGCCAAGAATGTGGGTTGGCGCATCGACTACCAGATCGCCACGCCGGCTATTGCCAAGAAGGCGAAGAAGGAGCGTATCTATAATGACAAACGCTTCTCCGACCACGCGCCGTTAATCCTGGATTACGACCATACGCTCTGACCATCATGCCAGGACTGCGACAACTGTTGAAATGGCTGGGACCGCTGCGGCTGATGCTTGCGCTCGGCGTGCTGGTGCTGCTGGTGCTGCGCCCGGCGCCGGGCACCCCGCCGGTGTATGCTGGCTGGGACATGATATCGACGCTGATCTTCCCGGTGCTCGTCCCCCTTCTCTTCATGGTGCTGCTGCTCGATGCGATCATGAGCGCGGTGCAGCTGGCGAGTTATCCCGGCGAGCGGCGACGTTACCGGACCGTGATCGGCGTGAGCCTCGGGATGGCGCTGTTGGTGGCGCTGTGGTGGTGGCCCTATTTTGGCGCCATCCTGCGCTGACCGTTAGCGCGGTCTGAGGGTGTGACTGCGTGGTTATTTACTGCCGGATGCTTCCACGAGTTCATCGAGCCCGCCTTCCATGTGCAGCCCGGTCAGCTCGGTGAAGCCGCCGATGCACTTGCCGTCGATCAGGATCTGGGGACCGTGCGCGCGCCGTAGGTGACGCGCGCGAACTCGGTGAGTGCGCTCCGGTCGGTGTCGATGCGGATTTCATCGTAGGGGATATTCCATTTCTGAAGCAGCGCCTTGGTCTTCTGGCGGTAGGGACAAACGCCGGTGCTGTAGACTTTGACTCTCGCCATAGTAGATCTTCAGGATTTTCTCGACCGTGCCGCTGCGGTGGCGGCCGTGGCGAGCGCAATGACAATACTGAATAAGCTTGCGCCAAACAGGCTGACCCAGCCGGAAATGTCTGCCGGCGTAAACAATGCCACCAGAGGTGTAAGCAGGTCGAAGGCGGCCGAAACTTTCTGGTGTTTGAAGGCATCGAGCAGCGCCACCGACAGCGCGGCGATGCCGAAACCGGCGAGACCGCCGATGACGGCGCGCTGGATTAATTGGCGGCGGTTCAATACCTGCGGCTTGATCTCGGCCAATTGTTGAATCTCCGGTTCACGCCGGCCGAGCGGCGAGAACCGCTGCAGCATCATCATGCCGGGGATGCCGATGGCGATGGTAAACAGAAAAAATTCACGCCAGCCGATGGCATCCACCATGACACCGGTAACCGGGCCGGCGAGAATGCGTGGCAGCGCGAACAGGCTTGAGAACAGCGCGTACTGGGTGGCAGAAAATTGTTTCATGGTCATGCGCAGCAACAGCACACTGAAGGCGCCGGTACCCATGCCGGTGGTGAGACTTTCAAAGCCCATGGCGGCATACATCAACGGCCGGTTCACGCCGATCTCGGCAATGAGCACATAGCCGAAATTGGATACGATCTGTAGCCCGCCGAATACCCACAAGGCGTGACCGAGGCCCATGGCGGTGGTCAACATGCCGCCGAGAAAAGTGCCCACCAGCGTGGCGATCAAACCAATCGTGGCGGTGGCAATGCCGACGTCGAAATCATTGAAACCGACCTGCACCAGGAACGGCCGTATGAGCGCGCCGCCGAGGTTGTCGGCGAGCTTGTAAAGCACGACGAACGCGAGCAATTCGAGCGCGCGGCGCTTGGAGAGAAATCCCACGAACGGTTCCCACACCGCCTCGCGCAGCGACGGCGGCGCCTGCAAGCGTTCGGCGGCGGATTGGGGCGCCAGCAGCGTGACCGCCAGCAGCGGCAGGTAGAGCAGGGCGAGTATCGTGAACATGCCCGGCCAGGACCACAAACCGGCCAGTGTGATGCTGAGTCCGCCGGCCACAAACATGGCCGCGCGGTAAATCGCGATGCGCGCACCCACGGCCACGCCCTGCTCGTCCGGTTCCAGAATTTCCACGGCGTAGGCGTCGATAGCGATGTCCTGGCTGGCCGAGGCGAAGGCGATGGCGAGTGTAAGACCGCCGATGATCCAGAGCGTGTCCGGCCGCAGGGCCACGCCGCCGAGCAGCAAGGTGCCGACCAACAGTGCGATCTGCCACAGGAGTGTCCAGCCGAGCTTGCGCCCCAGCCGCAGTGGCAGGGCGTAGCGGTCCATCAGCGGTGACCACAGGAATTTGAAACTCCACGGCGCCTGGGCGAGCGTGAACAGACCGATGATGCGGATGTCCACGCCCTCGCGCGCCAGCCAGGTTGGAATCGCGATCCACACCAGACCCAGAGGCAGGCCCGAGGAGAAGGAGAGCAGGCTCACCGCGGCCGTGCGCGGACTGCGCAGCGCGAGCCACACGGCGTGCCATGAGGAGACCCGGTTGCTCACGGTATTTTTCCTCCGCGGGCGTTCTCGGGCATCTGGAACTCAGGCAAGGAACGGGAGAAACCGTGACAGGCGCCAGCCGAAGCATGCCTGAAATTACCCGACCGGTGCCGGTAAGGTTCAGCGGGGTTCAGCGCTGACAGAGGAGATTCGGGGCGAATTTGAGATGGATAAACTGTCTGTTCCTGAATTTGATTATTCCCATCCATGGCGAGCAGCGCTCATTTTACACCGCTTTGTTATGTCTTTTCTTTTCCCCCAGCGGGCAAAAACTCCGCCCTGGAACCGCTATTCGTTGCCGGGCGCCGGACGAAAGGTGTTCACGCAAACCTGCCGGTGAGCTATCTCAAAACTAAGGCCGGAAAGAATGCCTGGCGGCGGAATCACTACCAGAATCGTCATTAAACGCTCGATTCAGGCCAGTTCCGCCATAGCGAATCGATTTTGCTATGGGGACAAGCTGTTGATTCTAAAGCCTTAGAACGGGTGGCATAGCACTTGCACCCTCTATCCCAAGATAAACGTATTTTGCTTTCGGTGAGTGGGTTATGCCTGGTTTCAACACGGAGAGAAACACACGCTTTGGCCGTGTCATGGCGGTCGGCGGGGTGATCGGTTTTTGGGTCTTGCTGACGGGAACACCTGCGCAGGCGGCTGTTTCAGAATCTGCTTTTCCGGCGATTCAGTTACGCCAGGAGCTACGTCCGCAAGAAAAAGCCATCAGTTCGAATCAGGTGGCGATCATGCAATACAACACCGGCCATCGCTCCGAGGCGGTGCGCATGTGGCAAGCCCACGCCGAAAAAGGCGATGCCGAGGCCCAGTTCACCCTGGGAGTCCTGTACCACCGAGGTGACGGAGGCCTGGCCAAGGATATGATCGAGGCCGTTCACTGGTATCGTAAGGCCGCGGAACAGGGACATGTGATCGCCCAATACAACATGGGCATACTCTGCGCCACGGGCAACGGACTGGCCCGTGATCACGGTGCCGCCACTGAATGGTGGCGCATGGCCGCCTTGCAGGGGCACGCCGAGGCTCAATTCAATCTGGGCCTGTTTTATGCCGAAGGCACCGGCGTCAATCAGGATCCGTCCGAAGCCGTCAAATGGTGGGGCATGGCGGCGAAGCAGGGCTTGGCGGCGGCGCAGTTCAATCTCGGCCTCATGTACATGAAGGGCGAGGGTATCGACGAGAACCAGGATGAAGCGGTCAGGCTGTGGCGCCTCTCGGCCAATCAGGGTTTCACTCAAGCCATCACCGTTCTCAAGGTACTGCAACTGGATGAGTAACCCCGAGCTTTCCCTTGGCGTTTTGTATTAGCCGAAACGCCCCTGATTCATTCTCTGATTAAAAATGACCTCCTCACGGTACCGCTGGAGAGGGGGTCATTTTCATTGGTTGCGAGATGGCTGCTAACTGATTTCCCCGGTAAAACTCGTATAAAAAATCAATGAAATCAATAGTATAAATACATATTCTTATAACCAGTTGCAGACTAGCACGAGAATCAGCACAATGCTCCGCCGGGATTTAAATCCATCTTTGAACGGATTAGAAACCTTAATTTTAACTAATGAGGCATTTTAGGAGGAGATATCCAATGAAGTCGAAATCAACAAAGCTTGGCCAGCTTTTCGCTTTGGTATTGGCGTTCGTACTGGGGCTGGGCAACGCCCAAGCAGCGGAAGAGTACGGCATTTTTGAACGCATCGTGGAAGCATCGGGTTCGTTTAATGACACCACGGCGGCGCTGGAGAAGGCCTTGGCCGAATCCAAGCTCACGCTGCATGCCAAGCGCGATCTGATTTACACCGACAAGGTGCAGCAGACGCGCGTCTATGTGATTACTTCGCCCACCTACATGGAAGCCGCCCAGGGCGAGTCGCCCGATACCATCTCGGCGCAGATCCTGCGCATCGGGGTGTATGAGTACGGCGAGGGCAAGAAGGTCCACATCAACATGGGCAATCCGACCGCGCACGCGATGGTCTTCTACGCGGGTTCCAAGAACTATGACAAGTTGCTGGCGGCCGCCAAAGCCGCGGGACAGGAAATCAGGGATGTCGCGGCCAAGGTCCCGGGCAAGCAGGTTTCCGTGCAGCTGGAACCGGTCCGCAGCGAGAAGGCGCTGAACAAGTACAACGGTGACGGTCCTGCCAAGATGATGGCCAAGTTCCGTAACTGGAAGGAAAGCCAGAACGAAGTCTTCAAGGACAAGCCGGAGAATTTCGCCGCCGCTGTCGCCCGCGTGGAGAACACCCTGCGTGCCAGCCAGGACAAGGGCGTGGAAGACTCTTCCGGCTGGCGTCTGATCAGCAAGATTCCGGTGGGGGCCAACGCGGTCTACTTCGGCATCACCAATGACTACACGGAGAACAAGTGCATCCGCATCAACTCCGACTTCCGCAGCGAAGGCAAGGCCAAGGACGCCCCCTATCCGGGCGTGGACCATGCCCCGGCCCTGCCTCTGGAAGTGCTCGTCATCAATGACGGTAAGGAAGTGAAGGTCGTACAGTACGGCGAGATGTGGCGCATGCAGCTATACTTCTGGGATTCCGGTTACATGGCGTTCGCCAAGAACACCCTGATCCCGAGCATTATCTTCTCTTCGATCGACACGGCGCTGACGGCCACCGCGTCCGCGGCTCCGGCGGCAGCGAAGTAATCCGTTTCTCTAACGGAAAAAAAACCAGGCCGGAAGGGGCGACCCTTCCGGCCTTTTTATTTTGTTTTATCAAAATGAAATTGACTGGCCGTTGCGGTGCAACCGAGGCTAAGGATCAATCGGAACCGGTTGATTGATCTTGCGCAGCATGTTGCGGATGACGAGTTGCTGGTTTTCCAGATTCTGACGGCTGGATTCCAGCTCGGCGATGCGATCATGCAGGTTATCAGAATTTTCGTGGACCTTTTTCAGGTTTTCCAGGCGTTGATCCATGAGGATTTTGTGCTCGCGCACCTGTGACAGGATCGGTCCCATGATGGCCTTGCTCCAGGCGCGGGCGGCGGCATTACTCTCGCTGAAAATTTCGCGCGCTCGTCCCACCAGCGTGACGAAGAATTTCTGCACCACAAAGTGCTGTTCCGTAAAGATCAGCATCGGACTGTTACGAAAAGCATCAGCCTCTTCATAGAGTTTTTGCAACTGACTGCGATACGGCAGCAGGGAAAAATTGACCGGCTTGATCTTGGCGAGCCCGTGTTCGCTGTGGAATTTGCCGTAGATGGCCTGCACCAGGTTGCGCACCTGCTGTGCTTGCTTGTTAGCCTTTTCCATCGCGTCGAGCTCCCCGTCGAACAACGACTTCATGGCTTCGCGCAAGCCCGGCGTGGTCCAGGATTCAGACATGCCCCGGCGCGTGGTATCCGCCAGATCGTCAAAGGTCTCCATGCTGAGGTAATCGAGCAGAACCTTGACCTGATCGGATAGAACGGCACGCGTGTTCTGGAAGCTGACGAGCGTCTGATCATAGGCCTGTTTCTCGTCGCGCAGACGCGTCACCAGATCCTGTACAGCTTCGCTATTCTCGCCACCCAGCGCCTGAAGTTCCTCGATCTGTCCGGTGACGGCCATGAGCCTGGCCTCGATCATGGCGCTGGTGGTTTCGACCATGGAGCCGATGTCGTGGATCACGCGTTCGCGCAGCAATTCCCGCCTTGCCGGGATGATGTTGTCCGACAATTTGGCTTCCAGCGCCGGCAGACCGCTGCGCTCGATCAATGCATAGTCCGTCTTGATTTTGCCGAGCAATCCCTTTTGCGCGGACACCGCCAGCACCTGGTTTTTGCTGATGCCGAGAGTGCGCGCCGTCTCCTGCGTCTGACGCGCGATCGCCGCGGCGTACGCGCTGTCATTACTCATCTCGTCCCACAGAGAATCAATTTTGTTCAGCGCCACCAGGCGTCCTTCGCCTCTGCTGCCCCGGGCCGGGCAGACGTAATGGTTCCAGACCTCAAGATCGGTTCTGGTAACGCCAGCGTCGGCTGCCAGCACGAACAGGACTGCCTGAGCGTTCGGCAACATGCTCAATGTCAGTTCCGGCTCGGTGCCGAGTGAATTGAGTCCGGGCGTGTCGAGCACCACCAGCCCCTGTTTCAACAATGGATGCGGGAAGTTGATGATCGCGTGACGCCAGACGGGAATCTCCACGCTGCCGTCGCTGTTCAGCATGTGTGTCGTGGCCTCGATATCAGGATGGTAAAGGCCGAACTCTTCCGCTTGTTGCCGGCTGACCGATTTGGTTTTCAGGGTTTGCTGGAATGTTTCGGCCATGTTCCTGGGCGAATCCAGATCCAGCGGCATCACCGTCCACGCCGCAGAGGTGCGCTTGTATTCCGAGATGGTGGTGGCGGTCTGGCGCGTCTCGATGGGAAGAAGTTTCAGGCACGGTGGTTCGTTGTCGTCGTAGCGCAACTCCGTGGGACACATGGTGGTACGACCGGCTTCCGAAGGCAGCAGGCGCTGGCGGTAGTCGGCGAAAAAAATGGCGTTGATGAGTTCGGTTTTGCCCCGCGAGAACTCGGCGACCAGGGCGATGGTGAGCTTGTCAGAGCGGAGTGTGTCGATGAGTTCGTACAGTTGCAGGTCTTCCTCGCCGCTGGCGAGGCCGTGGCTTTCGACCCACGTCTGATATTCGTTGATGATCTCGATTAATTCGTCGCGCCAGCGTTTATAGTCCCCCAGTCGCCGGCTGAATTCGTTGACGGCTAGCCGGGACTGCTCTTTCAGCTTTTGCGCGTTTATCATTATATTGAATACCTCTTTAATACAGATGGTTAGAATATAAACTTAAATAAAAACTATATCTAGCCCTCAGCTGCCAAAGAGGTGCCTTGGCGTGCGCAAGAGGGGTAGGTCCGGGGGGATAGAGAGGCGTTACTTCACGTCCCGGTCGAGGTTTTCAGGGGGTTTTTTCGGGGAACGGATGCGCCATGGCTTGCGTTTAGAGGCATCGCCACGGTCCAGCACGACATGGCTACGGGGGACGCCAAACAGCCTGGCGCGATAAGCGACAAGATGTTCGTTGGCGCGTCCTTCAACTGGGGGGGCGTGAGGCGGACCTTCAGGCGGTCGGGTCGTCTATTACGCCGGCAATGGCATCCGATTTGGCACGCGGCTGGACTTGAACCTGAAGCACGAGAGCAGCGCCCTCCCGGCGAAACCAGCCCACGTCAACGCAGCAGGTGGGCGAGCGCGAGCTGCAACAGCTGCAGTGCCACGAGCACGACAATCGGTGAAAGATCGAGTCCCCCGACCGCCGGGATCAAACGGCGCGCCGGGCGCATCAGCGGTTCAGTGAGGCTTACTAGGAGATCGCCCGCGGGGTTGTGGCGCATGCCATAGGGCATGAACCAGCTCAAGATCACGCGTAACAGCACGGCGTAAAAGTAAACGTTAAGGGTGAGGCGCACGAGAGTCACCACCGCTGCCAGGACCAGCGGCAGCATGACGGGTGTGAGACCGTTAATCCAGGACAAGGCGTAGACTTCCAACAATTGAAGCGCAAGGAGTAACACCAGAGAGGCGAGATCGATGCCGAAGAAGCCCGGGATAATTCTTCGTAGTGGCTTGAGCAACGGGTTCGTGAGCGCCACCAGAAACTGGGAAATAGGATTGTAGAAATCGGCGCGCACGAGCTGGAACAGGAAGCGCAGCAACACCGCCAGGATGTACAGCCCGAAGACGACTTGGACGATGAGAACGCTCGCCTCGGTGAAGAACGAACTCATGCCTTTTTCCCGAACATGTCAGCGATTTCCCGCGAGCGGTTGACCGCCGCCTGTACGGCCTTTTTGAACAGATGACGGATATCGCCCTGTTCCAGGACCTTCACCGCCTGCTCTGTCGTGCCGCCGGGCGAGGTCACGCGACGGCGCAGTTGTGACGGTTCCTCATGGCCTTCCAGCGCCATCTTGGCCGCGCCGAAGGCCGTCTCGAGCGTGAGCAGGCGCGCCTGCTTCGGATCCAGCCCGGATTCGATCGCCGCCTGTTCGAGCGCTTCCATGACGAGGAAAAAATACGCCGGCCCGCTGCCGGACAGCGCGGTCACCACGTCCATCAGCTCTTCGTCCTCGAGCCACACCGTCACGCCCACGGCGCGCAGGATCGACTCCGCCTGATTGCGCAAGGACTCGTTTACGCGTTCATTGGCGTACAGTCCCGAGGCACCGCTCCCGATCAGCGCCGCGGTGTTGGGCATGGCGCGCACCATAGCCAGGCCTCCCCCCAGCCAGCGACCAATGTCCTCGAGGCGAACGCCCGCGGCGATGGAAATGACAAGGGGTTTTTTCTTCTGCACCGCGGAGGCTAGGGCCGTGGCCACCTCTCCAAGGATCTGCGGCTTGACGGCGAGCACCAGAATATCCGCCTGCGTGACAACGGTCTGGTTGTCGGCAAAGGTTTTTACACCCAGGACGGATTCGATGGCCTGCCTTTGCGCCGGCTCGGGATCGGAGAGAACGACCTGGTTTTTGCCCCAGCCATTTTTCAGCAGCCCGGCGGCCAGGCTGCGCGCCATGTTACCGGCACCGATGAATCCAACCAGGGGATGTGCGCCGTGCGTGGAGGTCGGGACCATGGCCGCCAAAGTTTAAAGCGCCGTTCCATGGAACGGAAGCCGAATTCCGGGTGCCGGCCCGCAAAAGCCGGGTATTTTCATAAAATTTACCGACCAGCGGGGAAGGTAGTTATTGCAGGCTGGCCGGGAATAGACTAGAAATTATGGCAAGGGCCGAATTTATAACGCTTTTACCATCCGCGGCCCACGGAGAAACTGATGGATATCGCCGAACTGCTGGCGTTTGCCTTCAAACAGAACGCCTCGGACCTGCATTTGTCGTCCGGCCTGCCACCGCTGATTCGCGTGGACGGCGAAATCAAGCGCATCAACGTGGACCCGCTGGACGACCGCACCGTCCACAACATGATCTACGACATCATGTCGGACAAGCAGCAGAAGGACTACGAGGAGTTTCTCGAAACCGACTTTTCCTTCGAGCTGCCCAACATCGCGCGTTTTCGCGTCAACGCCTTCAACCAGCTGCGCGGCCCGGCGGCGGTGTTCCGGACCATTCCCGCGAAGGTGCTGACACTGGAACAACTTAACGCACCGCCGGTCTTCAAGCAGATCTCCGACCAGCCACGCGGACTGGTGCTGGTGACAGGCCCGACCGGTTCCGGCAAGTCCACGACGCTGGCGGCCATGATAAACCATATCAATGAATCGCTACACGAACACATCATCAGCATTGAGGACCCTATCGAATTTGTGCACACCAGCAAGAATTGCTTGATCAATCAGCGCGAGGTCGGCAAAAACACACTGAGTTTCAATAACGCGCTGAGGTCGGTCACGCGTGAAGACCCGGACGTGATTCTGGTGGGCGAAATGCGCGATCTGGAGACGATCCGTCTGGCACTGACCGGCGCCGAAACCGGCCACCTCGTGTTCGCCACCCTCCATACCAGTTCCGCGGCCAAGACCATCGACCGCATCATCGACGTGTTCCCGGCGGCGGAAAAGGACATGGTGCGCGCCATGCTCTCCGAGTCGCTGCGCGCGGTCATCTCGCAGACGTTGCTCAAGAAAATCGGCGGCGGGCGCGTGGCAGCGCACGAGATCATGATCGGCACGCCCGCGATCCGCAACCTGATCCGCGAGAACAAAGTCGCGCAGATGTATTCGTCCATCCAGACCGGCCAGAACATAGGCATGCAGACGCTGGACCAGTGCCTGCAGGATCTGGTGCGCACGCGCCAGGTGCACGTCGACGACGCCCGCAAGGTGGCGGTCAACAAGGATCTGTTCACGGCGGGGGCGATGATGGCGGCGGCGAGCAAAAAATGAACTTCATCGATCTCCTCAAACTCATGAAGCACAAGAAGGCCTCCGACCTGTTCGTCACGGCTGGCGTGCCGCCCTCCATCAAGGTGGATGGCAAGATCATGCCGGTCACCAAGCAGGCGCTGACCCCGGAGCAGTCGCGCGCGTTCGCCTACGGCATCATGAACGAGGACCAGCGCCGGCAGTTCGAGGCGCATAACGAATGCAACTTCGCGATTGCGCCGCAGGAGATCGGCCGTTTTCGCGTGAACGTGTTCATGCAGCAGCAGCGCGTGGGCATGGTGCTGCGCACCATCAACACTGATATTCCGCGCTTCGACGACCTGCACCTGCCCAAGGTGCTGGCGGACCTGGCGCTGACCAAACGCGGCCTGATCCTGTTCGTCGGCGGCACCGGTTCGGGCAAATCCACCTCGCTGGCGGCGATGATCGGTTACCGCAACGAGTACAGCTACGGCCATATCCTGACCATCGAAGACCCGGTGGAATTCGTGCATGACCACAAGAACTGCATCATCAATCAACGTGAAGTCGGCGTGGACACCGCTTCCTATGAAGTGGCGCTCAAGAACGCCATGCGCCAGGCGCCGGACGTGATCCTGATCGGCGAGGTGCGTTCCCGCGAAACCATGGATCTCGCGATCCAGTTCTCCGAGACCGGCCACCTGTGTTTAACCACGTTACATGCGAACAACGCCAACCAGGCGCTCGACCGCATCATCAACTTCTTCCCCGAGGACAAGCGCAATCAGCTGTTGATGGACCTCGGGCTTAACCTGAAGGCCATTATTTCACAGCGTTTGATTCCGATAAAAAGCGGCAAGGGCCGCGTCCCGGCGGTCGAGGTCATGATCAACTCGCCGCTTATCGCCGACCTGATCATGGAAGGCAAGGTGCCGGAGATCAAGGACCTCATGGGCAAGTCCACCGAGGCCGGCATGCAGACCTTCGACCAGTCGCTGTTCAATCTGTACGAGGCCGAGCTCATCTCCTACGACGACGCGCTGCGCAATGCCGATTCGGTCAATGACGTGCGGCTGCGCATCAAGCTCGAAGGCAAGGACTCGAAGAGCCGCGAGTTGGGTGAGTCCATGCGCAATGTGACCGTCAAGTAATTATTCCACACCTGCCTCGTGCAAAAAAACAAAGCATCCGCAGATGAACACAGATGATAAAGAAGATAAACGCGGATGAGTCAAGCAAATTCTTGTTTTATCTGCGTTCATCTTAATAAGAATCTGCGTTAATCTGCGGTTAAAGTTTTTAGCAAGTCATTTCTTAAGCGCTTCGTACACCAGCTTCCCACCCACCAGGGTGTGGGTGACCTTCCCGCGGAACGTCTGCCCCAGAAACGGCGTGTTGTGGCCGCGCGAGACAATTTTGGCTTCGGTCAGGGTCCAGCGCGCTTCGGGGTCAAAGAGGCAGATATCGGCGGTAGCGCCAACGCCGAGACGGCCGGTTTCCACGCCGATGATCTCGGCCGGTTTGTGGGTCAGCAGCGCAATGGCCTCCGCCAGCGTGAGCAGTTTTTCGTCCACCAGCCTGAGCGTGAGCGGCAGCAGTGTTTCCAGCGCCGAAATGCCGGGCTCGGAGCGGGCGAAGGGCGCCAGCTTGGCATCCGGCTCGTGTGGCTGATGATCCGAACAGATGGCATTGATAACGCCAGTCTTGAGTGCTTTGCGCAGGCCCTCGCGATCGTGCTTGCCGCGCAACGGCGGGCGCACATGGCACAGGGTGTTGAAGTCGCCGATGTCGTGCTCGGTCAGGTGCAGGTGATGCGCCGCAGTGTCGGCGCTCACGGGCAGACCTTTTTTCCGCGCCTGCGCCACCATGGCCGCGGCGCGCGCGCTGGACAGACCGCAGAAATGCGCGCGGCAGCCGGTTTGTTCGATCAACGCCAGATCACGCGCGACGCCGACGATCTCGGCGGCTTCCGGAATTCCGGGTAGCCCCAGCCGGGTCCCGACCTCGCCTTCGTGCACGCAGCCGCCGTTGCGCAGCCACGGGTCTTCGGAGTGCAGGAACACGGTGAGGTCGAGGGTGGCGGCGTATTCCAGCGCCCGGCGCATCACCAGCGTGTCGGTCACCGGTACCAGGGCGTTGGTGAAGCCCACGCACCCGGCCTCGTCGAGCGCCTCCATGTCGGCCAGCAGTTTGCCTTCGAGTCGCTGGGTCAACGCGCCCAGCGGGTGGATGAAGGCCAGCCCGAAGCGCCAGGCCCGCGACTGCAGCATCTGGGCCATGGCCGGGGTATCGATGACGGGCAGCGTGTCGGGCGGGCAGCACAGTGTGGTGATGCCGGCGGCGACGGCGGCATGCACCTCGGACTCGATTGTGGCCTTGTATTCGAGGCCCGGCTCGCGCAGTCGTGCGCGCAGATCGACGAGGCCCGGGCAGACGATCCGGCCATGTGCCTCGATGGTTTTCCTTGCCTTGAAACCGGCAGGGGATTTTCCAACTCCGACGATAAAACCGTTGTCGTCGATGTAAATATCCTTCTTCCCATCCACATGATTGGCCGGGTCGATCAGGTGTCCGCCCTGGATGACGAGGCTCATTTACGTTTTTTCCTCGCGGCCGGTGCGTGCGCCTTGCTCGCGGTGTCGCGCATCCCGCTATCGCGGCTCGCCGAGGCTCCACCCATGATGAGCGCCATGACCGCCATGCGCACGGCGATGCCGTAGGTCACCTGCGGCAGGATGACGGATTGCGGGCCGTCGGCCACGGCGGAATCGATTTCAAGGCCGCGGTTCATCGGGCCCGGATGCATGACGATGGCGTCCCTGGCCGCCAGCGCCAGTTTCGCGGGCGTGAGGCCGTAGAGATTGAAATATTCGTGCTCGCTCGGGATGTGCGCGCCCTGCATGCGTTCGCGCTGCAGCCGCAGCATCATGACCACGTCCACCCCGTCGAGACCTTCTTCCATGCGGGTGCAGGGACGCACACCGAGTTTCTCCACCGCCATCGGCAGCAGGGTCTTGGGCGCGACCACGCGCAGTTCCGCGACGTTCAGCGCCTTGAGCGCATGAATCTGCGAGCGCGCCACGCGCGAGTGCATGATATCGCCGACGATGGCTACTTTGAGTTTTTCAAACGAGCCCTTGTGACGGCGAATGGTGAACATGTCGAGCAGCCCCTGCGTGGGATGGGCGTGCCGCCCGTCACCGGCGTTGATGATGCGCACATGCGGCGGCACATGACGCGCGATCAAGTGCGCGGCGCCCGATTCGGCGTGCCGCACCACGAACAGGTCCGTGTGCATGGCCTCGAGGTTGCGAATGGTGTCGAGCAGGGTTTCGCCCTTGCTGGTGCTCGAGGCGCCGACGTTCAGATTGATCACGTCCGCCGACAGGCGCTTGGCGGCGATTTCGAAGGTGGTGCGGGTGCGGGTGCTGGATTCGAAGAACAGGTTGACGACGGTCTTGCCGCGTAGCAGCGGGATCTTCTTGATCTCGCGTTCGCCCACCGAGATGAACGATTCGGCGGTGTCGAGGATTTCTACGATGGTTTGACGGGAAAGACCTTCGATGGTGAGCAGATGGCGCAACCGGCCGGCGTCATCGAACTGAAGCCCTTGATTCACCCGTTGGTCTCCTGGATGCGCAGCTCGAGTTTTTCCGGACCGAGCAGTTTCACGTGCTGGTTCTTGCCGAGCTTGATGCGCTCGCCCACGACCTTCGGCTCGATGGGCAGCTCGCGTCCGCCGCGCTCGACGAGGCAGGCGAGCATCACCGAGGCTGGGCGGCCGTAGTCGAAGATTTCGTTGAGCGCGGCGCGGATGGTGCGCCCGGTGTGCAGCACATCGTCAACCAGGATCAGGTGGCGGTCCTCGACGTTGACCGGCAGGTGAGAGGTGCGGACCTGCGGGTTCATGCCGACGCGCGTGAAGTCATCGCGATAAAAGGAGATGTCGAGTGTGCCGAGCGCTTCCGGGAGATCGAGCATTCGATGCAGGCGCTCGGCCACCCAGACCCCGCCGGTGTGGATCCCGATCATGAGCGGATCGCTTTTGAGCGCCGGTCGCAATTGCTCGACCATGCGCGCCAGCGCCGCTTCAACGTCGATCGCTGCCGTCACGGGGTTTCTCCGGGGAGTTCATTCAGAAAGGCCTGCAGGATGGTCTGGGCCGCCACCTGGTCGAGCCGGGACTTGTGCCGTCTCATGGGAACGCCCGCCTCGTTCAGGATATCCCGGGCGGCCAGCGTTGAGAGACGTTCATCCACCATGTGTAGCGGCAAATTGTAGCGTTCCTTCAGGCTTTGTCCAAACGCCCGGGCGGCGCGGGTCATGGGATTGTCGCTGCCGTCCATGTTGAGCGGCAGCCCGACCACCAGGGCATCCGGGCGCCATTCCTCGAGCAGCCGTGAAATGCGTACCCAATCGGGGTTTTTGGCGGAACCGCGCAGGGTGGTCACGGGTTCGGCCAGACGCGAGTGGCTGCTCCCGACGGCCACGCCTATGTATTTCTCCCCGTAGTCGAAGGCCAGGTAGGTACATGTGTGGTCGTTCAAGCGTGACCCGCCTCGCTGGAGAGCGTGGCGAGGTCGACACCCACAAGCTGTGCCGCGGCTTTCCAGCGCTGTTCCACCGGCAGGTTGAAAATGATGTCCCGGTTGGCGGGGCCGGACAGCCAGGAGTTTTCGGTGATCTCACGCTCCAGTTGTCCCGCACCCCAGCCGGCGTAGCCGAGGGCGACGATGAATTTTTCCGGCCCGCGATTTTCCGCAATGGCTTCGAGAATGTCGCGCGAGGTGGAGACGCCGAATTTATCGGTGACCGAGAGGGTGGATTCCCACTCGCCGAGCGGTTCGTGCAGCACGAAGCCGCGGTTGTTCTGCACCGGACCGCCGAGGTAGACCGCTGTTCCCGCATGGCCGGCCTTGTCCAACGCGATGCCCAGCTGGTCGAGAATGTCGCCGAGATGAAGATCGGTCAGACGGTTGATCACGATGCCCATGCAGCCTTCCTCGGAATGCTCGCAGATCAACGTGACGCTGCGCGCGAAATTCGCATCCGCGAGGCTCGGCATGGCGATCAGAAAATGATTCGCGAGTGAATCAGCGTTTTTCATGACGAACAGTATCCGTCAGATCGACGCCTCACTCAAGTATGATTCTTGGAACGCGGATCAACGCGGATAAGTTAAGGATGATGAACGCAGATGAAGCTACTGTTTCAATTTATTCTAATCTGCGTATATGCTCGCGCCCTTCATCGCTGCGCTGTCCCGCTACGCTCGAAGGTCCAGGGTTCGCCATCCATGGCGAACCCGCTCGACGGCGCGTCGGCACATTAGGTGCCGACGCGATGACTCCGTCTCGCCCCTGGCGCTCGGCTTCGCTTGCGCTCGGGCCAGCGTCGCGGCGCTCCGCTGTCCAATTTTGCGTCCTCGGCTCCGTAGACGGTACTTCCCTGTACCACTCCTTGCTCCCGGCAAAATTGTCCGCGTATTTATCCGTGTTCATCTGCGGATACTGACGGTGTAATTTAATTTTCGCTGGACAGTCCGGATTCGTTGAATTTCCAGGTGCGCGTGATGTGCAACACGTCCAGGTCCGCGCGAATCTCGGGCGGAAACGGCGCGAACGGCGCGGACAGCTCCACGATGCGTACCGCGGCATCGTCGAGGATTTTCTGCCCGGAAGAACGGCGCACCGAAATCTCGTTGATCGAGCCGTCGGTATTGAGCGCCACGTCGAGCAGGAGATTTCCCGTGAGATGGCGCCGTTTTGCTTCATCGGGATAATTCAGATTACCGATGCGCTCGACCTTGGCGCGCCAGGCGTCCATGTAGGCGGCGTATTTGTATTCCTGCGTGCGCGCGTTCAGGAACTTGTGCCGCGGACGCTTCTGGAATTCCTGCCACGTGCGGCTGATCTCGGCGTTGAGACGCGCGCGCTCCTCCTGTATTTCCGCGTGCGCCATAAGACCCAGGCTCGGCGGCTGCAGTTGCAATTCTTTTTTATCCGGCCGGCTTTCCTGTTCCTTGATTTTTCGGGACGCATCCTGCGAAAGCAATGTGATCATCTCGCGCTCCGACTTGACCCGCTTCTGGGGCGTGGACTGGAAAGTGGGGAAATCGCGGTTGACGGGACTGATCTCGCGTACCGGCAGCGGGTTCTTGGCGATTTCGGCGGCGTCGCTGTCGCCACCGCCCTCCTGGTTGGCCTGCGCGAGGAATTCCGGATCGAGCATGCGCTTGTCGCTCGCGGTTTGTACCAGCGTGATTTCGAGCGAGGGCAATCCCGGCAGGTCGCGCAGCTTGGGCAAGGTGAAAGTTACGCCAAGGATTATGACCATGTGCACCAGGAACGAGCCGAACATGCTCACCCCGAAGCGGTCGGTTTGCGAAAGACCGGAGATCGTTTGGGCCGTCATGCGCGATACAAAAAATTCAAATCAACCGCAGATGAACGCGGATAAAGAAGAAGATAAACGCAGATCAGTATGGGTTAAAACAGCAACTTTATCTGCGTTCATCAATTTTTGAATATCAGCGTTGATCTGCGTTCCAAAAATCATATAAAGAAAAGTATATCTTAACTTTGTTGCTGTGCCCCTAGGCGCGAGAGCTTGGCGGCGATGGCGTCCATGAGTTTGGCGCTGATATGAAGCTTGTACAGCCGGTCGAGTTCGCGGATGCAGGTCGGGCTGGTGACGTTGATCTCCGTCAGGTAATCGCCAATCACGTCCAGTCCCACGAACAACAGCCCCTTCTCGCGCAGCATGGGGCCGACCTGAGCGCAGATCCAGCGGTCGCGCTCGGACAAGGGCACGCCGACACCGGTGCCGCCGGCGGCGAGATTGCCACGGGTCTCGCCCGCGGCCGGGACGCGCGCGAGGGCGTAGGGGATGGGTTCGCCGTCGATCAGCAGGATGCGCTTGTCGCCCTGGGCAAGTTCCGGGAGGAAGCGCTGCGCCATGGCATAGCGGGACTCATGCGCGGTCAAGGTTTCGATTATGACGTTGGTGTTGGGATCGCCACGTCGCAGCCGAAACACCGATTCCCCACCCATGCTGCCCAGCGGCTTGAGGACAATGTCGTTGTGCTCGGCGAGGAAGTCACGGATGCGGCCGGCCGCGCGCGTCACCAATGTGGGCGGTGTGCACGGCGGAAACCAGGCAGTGAAAAGCTTTTCGTTGGCGTCGCGCAGGCTGCGTGGTTTGTTCACCACCAGTACGCCGGCATCCTCGGCGCGTTCCAGGAGGTAGGTGGTGTAGACATACTCCATGTCGAACGGCGGGTCCTTGCGCATCAGGATGACATCGAGTTCGGACAGTGGCCCCGTGGTTTCCCCGCCCCATTCGAACCAGCGCTTGGTGTCGTCGAACAGCCTGACGTCACGCTGCCGCGCAAAGGCCTGTCCGTCGCGCAGATACAGGTCGCCCTGTTCCATGTAGCGGATTGTCCAGCCGCGTGCCTGCGCCTCGAGCAGCATGGCGAGTGTGCTGTCCTTGTAAGGCTTGATGGAGCCGATGGGGTCCATCACCACACCGAGCTTGATCATTTTATTTTTGAAACCACAGATAAACACAGATGAACACAGATATAAAAGCAAGGAGCAACGAGATGATATTTTTCACATCTGTGTTTATCCGTGTTCATCAGTGGTTCCAAGAATCTTATTTGTAAATTTTGAAACCACGGATGAACGCAGATCAATATGGGTTGAAACAGTGACTTTATCTGCGTTTATCATTCTTGTTTATCCGCGTTTATCTGCGGTTGCTTTTTTTCACTTCGCGGTTATCGGAGGTCTCCGCGGCTTCCAGGGATTCGCGCGCGGCGGCGAGCAGGGCGAGGCGCGCGATGACGCCGTAGGCATAAAAGCGGTTAGGGTTGGCGTCCGGCGCCTGTTGCGGATCGGGATAGCAGCAGGGGCCGGCGAAGGCGAGCGGTTCGAAATGCATGCCGGGGGCATTCAGGTTTTCATCCGGACGGCGTTCGGTGTGTACACGGTAGAAACCGCCGATGACGTAATGGTCGATCATGTAAACCACCGGTTCGGCCACGGCGTTTTTTGTACCCCAGGTCTCGAAGGTATACACGCCCTCCTGAACCATGACGTCGTGCACGGCCTGACCTTCCTTGAGGTGCGCCATCCTGGTTCGCTGTTTGCGATTGAGCGAACACACCTCGTCGGCGCTTTTGACTGTCATGATCGCCATGCCGTAAGTGCCGGCATCGGCCTTGACGATGACGAAGGGTTCCTGGTCGATGCCGTATTCGCGGTATTTGACGCGCACCTCGGCCAGTACCTCATCGACATAATTGGCCAGGCAATCCTCGCCTTCGCGTTTTTCAAAATTGATTTTGCCGCATTTGCGAAAAACCGGATTGATCAGCCACGGGTCCAGGCGAACAATGTCCGAAAATTCCTTGACGATCTGCTGATAATGCGTGAAGTGTCTGGACTTGAGCCGCTTCCACCAACCGACCGACACGTGCGGGACCACCGGTTGCTCGAGGTTATCCAGAATGGACGGCAGCCCGCCAGACAGGTCGTTGTTGAGCAGCGCGAAGCAGGGATCGAAACCGGCTACCGTGACCTTATTGTCCTGCCGTATCAGCGGTTCGAACGTGACACGCCGGCCCGAGGGCAGATCGATGGTTTTCGATTCATGCAGATCGGGTAGCAGGGACCCCACGCGTACGCGCAGGCCGGCCAGGGTCAGGATTTCGACGAGGGCGGCAAGGCTTTCAAAGTAATAGGTGTTGCGCGTGTGATTTTCCGGAATCACCAGCACGCCACCGGCGCTGGGACAGATGCGATCGAGAGCCGCCTGCACCGCCTGCACCGCGAGCGACCGGAACGCCGGATTGAGGTTATTGAAACCGCCTGGGAACAGATTGGTGTCCACCGGTGCGAGCTTGAAGCCGGCATTGCGCAGGTCCACGGAACAATAGAAGGGAGCGGGGGTCTGTTGCCACTGGGAGCGGAACCAGCGCTCGATACCGGCCTGGTTCTGCAGCAGATGGGCCTCGATTTTCTGCAGTGGCCCGGTCAGGGCCGTGGTCAGATGCGGGACGGCCGCCCAAGATTCCTTACCCATGGTTCCCTGGCTTGCGTGTCATAAAGGAAGCCCTACTTCGTTCGTCCTGTCATATGGCGAGAAGCCCTACTTCGTTCGTCCTGTCAATTAATGACCTTGACCCCATGGTATCCGATTGGCTCTGTCCAGGGTAAGCCCAGGGAGGGTGTGGCACGATTCATGCTGCCATTCCCGCCGTTTTTTACCATTTCTCCCCGGGATCGCCGGGGGACGGATTCACCATGGGCAGTTCCGAACAGCCTGCTTTCGCATGGACTATATTGTTTAGGAAGCGGCTGGTGCGCGGGGTTTGCGCATGGATTTTGGATGGAATTTGTGTTAACAAATCATTGTTATAGGAAAATAACTGCACAAATTACATCACAGACCGATCCATTTTCGCGCGGTGGGGCCGCCTGTTGCGTCCAACTTGCAGGGTGTCGGCGAGGGTAGCGTACGTGAGCATCAAAGTAATGATCATCGATGACAGTAACACGATACGACGCACGGCCGAGGCGTTGCTGAAGAAGGCCGGGTACGAGGTATTCACGGCGGCCGACGGGTTCGAGGCCATGTCGATGATTACCGACAATCACCCCGACATCATATTCGTTGACATCATGATGCCGCGTCTCGACGGATATCAAACTTGCCAGCTGATCAAGAACAACAAGAGGTTCAGGGACACACCGGTCATCATGTTGTCGAGCAAGGATGGACTTTTTGACCGCGCCCGCGGGAGAATCGCCGGGTCGGAAGAGCACGTGAACAAGCCGTTCACCCAGGAAGAGCTGATTGACGTCATCAACAAGTATATTCACTGATCGGGGCCATGTGTGCGCCACCGAGGAGTCAGGAATTTTTAAAAACGCAGTGAATGGAGCGGTCTATGGCCATAATAAATGTATTGATCGTGGATGATTCGGCGACGGACTCTCACCTTCTGGGTGAGATGCTCAAGAAAAACGGTTACACCGTTCTGACCGCGATCAGCGGCGAGGAGGCTATCGTCAAGGCGAAGAAGGACAAGCCCGATCTGATCCTGATGGATATCGTGATGCCGGGCATGAGCGGTTTCGAGGCCACGCGCGCCATCACCAAGGACCCGGAGACCTCCGCCATCCCGGTCATCGTCTGTTCCACCAAGGGGCAGGAGACCGACAAGGCCTGGGGGCTGCGCCAGGGCGCGAAAGATTACATCGTCAAACCTATCACTGAAAAGGTTTTGATGGAAAAGATCAGGGCGCTCTAGAAACGCAGATAAACGCCGATAGGTAATAATGATGAACGCAGATGAAAAAAATTACTGTTTTAACCCTATTGATCCGCGTTTATCCGCGTATTTATCCGCGTCCATCTGCGGTTACCGATTTTAGGTCATGGCCAGAACCCGACAGGACCCGTTCGAACTGCTGCGCAAAATGCAGCAGGAGATCCAGGAGAATGTCCCCGGCCTCCCGCAGGAAGTCGAGGCCGCTAAGCTGTGGTCCGGCGTGGGCTTCCGGCTTGGCGACATGATGCTGGTGACGCCGCTGGACCACGTGATCGAGATCCTGCCGCCGCCGCCGTTGACGCTGGTGCCGGGCGTGAAGTCGTGGCTGAAGGGCGTGGCCAACGTGCGCGGAAACCTGATCACGATCATCGACCTGCCGGAGTATTTCGGCAAGCCGCCGGTATTTCCCGACGACAAGGCGCGGATGCTCATCTTGAATGTGCCGGACCTGAACGCAGGATTGCTGGTCAACGAGGTGCTGGGCTTGCGGCACTTCGATGAGGAGCTGGAGCGCCAGGACCTGTCCGGGCTGGACGATCCGGTGGTGGTTCAGCTGAACGGCGCGTTTTTGCGCGACAACGTGCTGTGGGGGGTTTTCGACATGAAGTCATTGGCGGAAAGCCCCTCCTTCCGGCATGTCGCGGCCTGATCCGCGGAAGGGATTTCGGGGCAGCCCTGTTTCAGGGCGCATAAAAATTTTTGACAGATCTCAGATTGAGATGAGGTGACAGCATGACTAGAAAAAATTCTTCCCAGGATGGCCTGATGGATCAACCCTCCGAGGACATGATTGATCTGTCGGACGGCGCGTCCGGCACACCAGCGGCAGATCAGCTGGTCGATGTCGGCAAGCAGTCTTCTCCTCTGCTGTCCGGCGGGATCATGAACATGCTCGGCGGGCTGCCCTTTCTGCTGGGCGGCATGGTGATCGCGATGATCGCCATGATCTGGTTGCTGGTGGTCAACGCCCAGCGGTCCGAGCGCGAGTCCAAGTACATCGAGCAGTCATCGCAGTTGCAGATGCTGTCGCAACGCCTGGCAAAGGACGCGCGCGAAGCGGTGGTGGGGAAACCGACGGCGTTCAAGGCCCTCAAGGATTCGCGTGATCGTTTCGACAGCATTGTGACTTCACTTCGCGACGGCAACGCTCAGCAGGGGGTGGCGCCAAGCCCGCCGGATATTACCGCTGGCCCGCTGAAGGAAGTCATCATGCTATGGTCGCCCAAAACGAACGAGGGTGTGCGCGCGCAGGTGGACCAGATCCTCTCGTTGGAAAAGTCGCTGTTCAACATGCGCGACTCGGTGATGGCGATCAACCAGATGAGCCCGATGCTGCTCACGGTTACCGATGAAATCGTGGAGCTCGGCGCCAAGGCCGGCCTGAAGCAGGATCAGCTTTACCTCGCGAGCCGACAGGGCATGCTTTCGCAGCGCATCGCGAAAGACGTCAACCTGTTCTCGCATGGTGGCAACGAGGCCGCGGTGGCGGCCACCCAATTCGCTAAGGACGCCAAGCTCTTCAAGGATTCCGACGAGAAACTGCGCAAGGTCGCCCCGCCCGCCGTTCGCGAGAAGCTCGATGAATCCGCCGCCATCTTCGGCAAGATCAACAACCACGTCGCAGGCATCCTGGGCAACGCCGCGGAGATGTTCGTCTCGCAACGCGCCAGCCAGAGCGTGTTCGAGCAATCCGACCCGCTGCTCAAGAAGTCGACGGAGCTGGTGGACGCCTACTCCCAACTGACCGAGCAACGCGCCGGCATCCTTACCTCCATCTTCGTCGCCGGCTTCGCCTCATTGCTGTTCCTGTTCCTGCTGGCCCGCAAGCTGGTCGCGGATGCGCGCGATCGTGCCCACCTGAGTTCCGAGCAGAACCGCCAGAGCCAGGACGCGATTCTGAAACTGCTCGATGAAATGGGCGACCTCGCCGACGGCGATCTCACGATTCAACCCGAGGTGACCGAACAGATCACGGGCGCGATCGCGGACTCGATCAACTACGCGGTGCGCGAAATGCGCAACCTGGTGGTGCGCATCAAGAACGCCGCGCAACAGGTGGCCGTCGCTTCCGAGCACTCGCGGCAGACCGCCACTGAACTGACCGAAGCCGCCCTGCGCCAGGCGGCGCAGATCACCGAGGCCACCGGCAAGATGGTGGCGATGGCGCGTTCGATGGAAGACATGTCCAAGAGCGCCGAGCGCTCCGCCGAAGTGGCGCAAGGCTCGGTGGCCACCGCCAAGCGCGGTGCCGCGGCGGTGCAGGACACGATCACCGGCATGGACGGCATGCGCGAGCAGATTCAGGAAACCGCCAAGCGCATCAAGCGTCTCGGCGAATCCTCGCAGCAGATCGGTGAAATCGTGGAACTCATTAACGACATTGCCGAGCAGACCAACATCCTCTCGCTCAACGCCGCGATTCAGGCGGCCATGGCGGGCGAGGCGGGACGCGGTTTCGCGGTGGTGGCGGACGAAGTGCAACGACTCGCGGAGCGCTCGGCCGAAGCGACCAAGCAGATCGGCGACCTGGTGAAGACCATTCAGGCCGACACCAACGAAGCGGTGGCCTCGATGGAACAGGCGACCAACGGCGTGGTGCAGGCGACCCGCCTGGCCGACGCCGCCGGACAGGCGCTGGGCGAGATCGAATCGGTGTCCGAACAGCTGTCGAGCCTGATCGTGAATATCGCGCGCGACGCCCAGCGGCAATCCCAGACGGCAACCGACGTCTCCGGGAGCATGGCCAAGATTCAGGAGACCACCACGCTGACCTCCACGGGCAGCCGGCAAACGGCGGAAGCCATCGGCAAGCTCTCCGATCTGGCGCGCGAGCTGCAGGCCTCCGTGGCGGGCTTCAAGCTGCCGGCGTAATACGCGGCGTTCCGCCGCACCGACCCATCCCCCCTCCCTTGAAGGGAGGGGGGATGGGGGAGGGTGGGCTTGGAGCGGCAGCCATCACCCCCACCCCTTGCCCTCCTCCCCCGTGAAGGGGGAGGG
>MFTB01000065.1 GCA_001785195.1 Candidatus Muproteobacteria bacterium RIFCSPHIGHO2_12_FULL_60_33 | reverse complement strand
ACCGCTGATGGGCGTGCTGCCGGCCGGCGCGACGATGATCGCGACCGAGGTGGCCTCGCCGTTTCTCACGCCGATCAAGCTCACACTGGCGGTGGCGATCGTGATCACGATTCCGTTTCTGCTGTACCAGCTCTGGGCCTTCGTGGCCCCGGGCCTGTACCGCCACGAGCGGCGGTTGGTATTTCCGCTGCTGCTGTCGAGCACCATTTTGTTTTACGGCGGCATGGCATTCGCCTATTTCGTGGTGTTCCCCATGGCCTTCGGTTTTTTCGTGCAGGCCCTGCCGCCGGGCGTGACCATGATGACGGACATCCGTTCCTACATGGATTTCGTGTTTTCCATGTTTTTTGCCTTCGGCATCGCCTTCGAGGTGCCGGTGGCGGTGGTGCTGCTCGCGCGCATGGGCGTGATCAATCCCGAGACGCTGGCGCAGAAGCGGCCGTACGTGATCCTGTGGGCGTTCATCGTGGCCGCGGTCATCACGCCGCCGGACATTTTTTCGCAGTTTTTCCTGGCCGTGCCGATGATCGTATTGTTCGAGGTCGGCCTTTTCATCGCACGCCGCATGAAACGCGCCGCGGACGTTGCGGTGGACAGCGGCCGGCGCGATCTGACGGATGAGGAAATTGAAGCCGAGTTCAAAAAACACGACGAGGCGTTTTCAGACAAGAGATAAGAATGTCTGTAGGGGCGGGATTTATCCCGCCCGTGGGCGCGATGAATCGCGCCCCTACTCTGTCACCGCCGCGCGCGCCGGGCGCTCGATGGCGGTGGCCTCCAGCATCAGGGTTTTTCCGTCACGTAGCACTTCCATCTTTACGCGACCGCCGGGCTTGTGGCCGGAAATGGCCAGCAAGGCCTCGCGCGCCTCGGCGATTTTCTTGCCGTCGATGGCGACCAGCACGTCTCGCGGTTGCAGCCCCGCGCTGTGCGCCGGTCCGCCGCGCACCACGCCGACCACCACCACGCCGGTCGTATTCTCGAGATCGAGCGCACGCGCAATCTGCGGTGTGATGACCTGCGCCTCGATGCCGAGCCAGCCGCGCAGCGGGCGGCCGTGTTCGAGAATTTCTTCCATCACGTTCTGGGCCAGGCTGGTGGGAATAGCGAAGCCGATGCCCTGGTTGCCGCCGCTGCGCGAGAAGATCGCGGTGTTGATGCCGACCAGGTTGCCC
Source organism: Candidatus Muproteobacteria bacterium RIFCSPHIGHO2_12_FULL_60_33 (assembly GCA_001785195.1). GTDB lineage: Bacteria > Pseudomonadota > Gammaproteobacteria > Acidiferrobacterales > Sulfurifustaceae > Sulfuricaulis. The sequence continues at coordinate 4,742 of MFTB01000065.1, read as the reverse complement.
TCGGCATCGATCAATGCACCGCCCGAATTGCCCGGATTGATCGCGGCGTCGGTCTGGATGAAATTCTCGATGGTGTTGATACCGAGCTTGTTGCGGCCGGTGGCGCTGACGATGCCCATGGTCACGGTCTGCCCCACGCCGAACGGGTTGCCGATGGCCAGTACCACGTCGCCGACGCGCAGGTGGTCGGAATGCCCGAGCGTGATGACCGGCAATTTCTTGAGATCGATTTTCAGCACCGCGACATCCGTCTCCGGATCGCTGCCCACCACCTTGGCCTGCACCATGCGCCCGTCCTGCAGGGATACCTGAATCGCCTCCGCCCCCTGAATGACGTGGTGATTTGTCAGGATGTAACCCTGCGCGCTCATGATGACGCCGGAGCCGAGACTGGTTTCGACGCGTTTGCGTGGCGTGATCAGGTTGTCGGGGTTGCCGAAGAACTGGCGGAAGACCGGATCGTTGAGAAAAGGATGCGGCTTTACCGTGACCACCTTGGCGGTATTGATGTTTACGACCGCGGGCGAGGCCCGGTCCACCGCCTGCGCGTAGGAATAGGGGCCGTTGGCCGGGCGTTTCGAGGTCTCGGGCGCGGTCTGGCGGATTTCGACGGTCGGGGCATCCTGTCCGGCGATCTCCGGCCAGAAATACATCACGACGAAGGCGATGGCCAATCCGAGGATAACGGCCTGGGCGAGATAGGACAGGGTATGACGCGATATCATGTTCGATGCGGAAATCGGGATATATGGGCGAGAGATTTTATCCGAAGTCCCGGTCCGCGCGCCGCACTATAACGATATGGCGGTTAGCGGCGGGTTTTTTCCGGAAAAAAATGTTCCGCGGCTTGATTTAAGCGCTTGACTCCGACAGGGATGATATATAATCCTATGCGCCGTTTTTCAGGGCCAGACGGGTTTTATTCGATCGATCGGCTGATTCATTTCAGAAAATTACGCCCCAGCGCGTGATTTTTTATTTTTTGCTCCACAAGATTGAGGGGGGTTCATGAGTGAAGAGGGTGTCAATCCGCGTCGCCGGCGGTTGCTGGCGATCACCAGCGGATTAGGAGTGATTGGAACGGCATTTGCGGTCACCCCCTTCGTGCTCAGCATGTTCCCGAGCGCCCGCGCCAAGGCGGCCGGCGCGCCGGTCGAGGTCGATATCAGCAAGCTCGAACCCGGCCAGCTGCTCACCGTCGAATGGCGCGGCAAGCCGGTGTGGATCCTGCGCCGCACCCGCGCCATGCTGAAGTCGCTCACCGATGTCGAAAAACTCCTGGCCGATCCCAAATCCGGCGTAGCGGATCAGCAGCCATCCTACGCGCAGAACGATGCGCGCTCCATCAAGCCGGAAATCCTCGTGCTCGTCGGCATCTGCACGCACCTCGGCTGTTCGCCGGACAAGCGTCTCGACGCCGGTATCGCCTCGGGCCTCGGCGACGACTGGTTGGGCGGGTTCTTCTGCCCCTGCCACGGTTCCAAGTTCGATCTGGCCGGCCGCGTGTACAAGAACGTCCCGGCGCCCACCAACCTGGTGGTGCCGCCACATGCCTATCTCTCCGATAGGCGCATCATCATCGGCGCCGATCAGAAAGGAGCTGCCTGATGCAAAAGCTGCTGGCTTGGATTGACGACCGCTTCCCCCTGACCAAGGTCTGGGAGGAACATCTCGCGAAATACTACGCGCCCAAAAATTTCAACTTCTGGTACTACTTCGGGTCGCTCGCGCTGCTGGTGCTGGTGATGCAGATCGTCACCGGCATTTTCCTCACCATGCATTACAAGCCGGACACCGACCTGGCCTTCGCCTCGGTCGAGTACATCATGCGCGACGTGGACTGGGGCTGGCTGATCCGCTACATGCACTCCACCGGCGCATCGTTCTTCTTCATTGTCGTGTACCTGCACATGTTCCGCGCCATGCTCTACGGGTCGTACCAGAAACCGCGCGAGCTCATCTGGCTGATCGGCGTGGTGATCTACGTCGCGCTCATGGCCGAGTCTTTCATGGGCTACCTGCTGCCGTGGGGCAACATGTCCTACTGGGGCGCGCAGGTGATCATCTCGCTGTTCGACGCGATTCCGCTGGTCGGTCCGATGCTGTCCGAGTGGATACGCGGCGACTTCGTGGTGTCCGACGCGACCCTGAACCGCTTCTTCGCGTTCCACGTCATCGCCATCCCGCTGATCCTGGTGGCGCTGGTGTTCGTGCACATCGTGGCCCTGCACAAGGTCGGCTCGAACAACCCGGACGGCGTCGAGATCAAGAAAAAGAAGGGGCCGGACGGCATCCCGCTCGACGGCATCCCGTTCCATCCGTATTACACGGTGAAGGATATCGTCGGCGTGACGGTGTTCCTGATGCTTTTCGCCGCCGTCATGTTCTTCGCGCCGGAGCTGTGGGGCTGGTTCCTCGAGCCCGACAACTTCGTGCCGGCCAACAACCTGGTGACGCCGCCGGAGATCGTGCCGCTGTGGTACTTCACCCCGTTCTACTCGATCCTGCGCGCCAACGTGTACAACTTCCTGTGGATCGACGCCAAGCTCTGGGGCGTGATATTCATGGGGCTGTCCATCGTGCTGTTCTTCTTTCTCCCGTGGCTGGACCGTTCCCCGGTCAAATCCATCCGCTACCGCGGCGGGATGTACAAGACCGCACTGGCTGTCTTCGTGGTGAGCTTCTTCATTCTGGGTTATCTGGGCACCAAGAGCCCGGAAGTGATAAGCCTGTTCTGGGTCAAGAACGTGTACTGGGTGCAGGCCTTCACGGTCCTGTACTTCGCCTTCTTCTTCCTGATGCCGTGGTACACCAAATATGACAAGACCAAGCCGGTGCCGGAAAGGGTGACCGGGAAATGAAAAAGCTCCTGATACTGTTGGTCATGGTCGGTCTGCCGGCCGGCGCGTTCGCCGCGGGCGGGCACAAATCCTGCGGCACGGTCGAGTGCGATGCCGTCGACATCGATCTCGGCGACAAGGCCTCGTTGCAGCGCGGCGCGCGCATCTTCGTCAACTACTGCCTGTCCTGTCACAGCGCGGGTTACATGCGTTACAACCGCATGGGTCGCGATCTCGGCATCAGCGACGAACTGATCAAGGAAAACCTCTTGTTCGCCGCGGACAAGGTGGGCGACCTCATGAAAGCGGTGATGCCGAAGGAAGACGCCCGGCTGTGGTTCGGCGTGGCGCCGCCCGACCTGTCGCTGATCGCGCGGGCGCGCAAACCGGCGTGGGTGTACACCTATCTGCGCAGTTTCTACCGCGACAGCAAGTCGCCATCCGGCTGGAACAACACGGTGTTCGCGCACGTGGCCATGCCGCACGTGTTGTACGAGTGGCAGGGCGATCGGCGCGCCGTGTTCAAGAAGGACGCCCACGGCGTCGAGGTGTTCGAGCGCTTTGAGCTGCAACGCGTCGGCAGCATGGACAAGCAGGCGTACGACCGCGCCATGCGCGATCTGACGAATTTCCTGACCTATCTCGGCGAACCGGCCAGGCTGGTGCGCTACGAGATCGGCATTTACGTCCTCATCTTCCTGGCGGTATTCCTGGTGTTTGCCTACCTGCTGAAGAAGGAATACTGGAAGGACATCCATTGATTGAACAGGGCGATTCACGGACAGCGGCGGCGAGCCGCCCCGGAGTGACATGATCGACAAAAACGCGATGACCACGCCCGCGGCGCGCAAGCCGATCATGACGCTGTATTCCGGGACGTCCGATCCCTGGAGCCAGCGCACGCGCATCGTCCTGTTCGAGAAGGACATCGACTGTCAGATCGTGGAGGTCGACATTGCCAAGAAACCGCGCGAACTGGGCGAGCTCAATCCCTACAACCAGGTGCCGACCATGGTGGATCGCGACCTGGTGCTGTACGAATCCAACATCATCAACGAATACCTCGACGAGCGCCTGCCACACCCGCCGCTGATGCCGGTGGACCCGGTATCGCGCGCCCGCGCCCGGCTCATGCTGGTGCGCTTCGACCGCGACTGGTACAGCCTGATCGGGATCATCACCGGGGGCGACAAGAAATCGGCCACGCGCGCGCGTCACACGCTGCGTGACGGGCTCACGGTGATCTCGCCGATCTTCAAGGAACAGCCGTTCACGCTGGGCGAGGAATTCTCGCTCGTGGATTGCTCGCTCGCGCCGCTGTTGTGGCGTCTGGATCACTGGAATATCGAGCTGCCGCGTCAGGCCAAGCCCATTCTCGATTACGCCGCGAAGCTGTTTCAGCGCAAATCCTTCAAGCTGTCGCTGACCGAGGCGGAAAAGGCGATGCGCTCCTCTTCCCGGTGAAGCGGCAGACCCGCCACCCGTTTCCCTCCCGCGCGCTGCCCCGCGGCGCATGACCCCGATCAAGCTTTATCTTTTGCGTGCCGTCTACGACTGGGCGGTGGACAATAATTTCACGCCGCAGGTGCTGGTGGACGCCACGGCCGCCGGCGTGAAGGTCCCGGCGAATTACGTTCAGGACGGCCGCATCGTGCTGAATATCAACCCGCGCGCGGTGGGCCACTTCGAGTTCGCCGCCGACGCGCTGAGGTTTTCGGCCCGCTTCGGCGGCCGCAGTCTTTCCGTCGAGGTTCCGTACACCGCCGTGCTCGCGATTTATGCGCGCGAGAACAACCAGGGCATCACGTTTCCCGAATTGCCGGGCGGCGACAAGCCGGGCCCCGGTCCGGAAGACAACCCGCCCGGCGGCAAGCCACCGGGCAAGGGCCCCAGCCTGCGCGT
>MFTB01000064.1 GCA_001785195.1 Candidatus Muproteobacteria bacterium RIFCSPHIGHO2_12_FULL_60_33 | reverse complement strand
AGCCGCGCGCAGTTCCAGCGTGGGGTGATTGAGCGGCTGCCGTTTGCGGACGCGAGCTTTGACGTCGTGCTGGCCAGCCTCATGCTCCATCACCTGCCGCCGGATTTGAAACGCGATGGCCTGCGCGAAGTCTATCGCGTGCTCAAATCGGGCGGGCGGCTCGTCGCGGTCGATCTCGACCGGCCCGGGCGGCGCGCGTGGTGGCTGGTGGCGTGGCCGTTCCTGATGTCGCGATTCATTGGCGACAACCTGCGTGGCAGGATACCGCATTACCTGCGCGAAGCCGGATTCGGCCCGGCGGTCCGGGCAGGTTGCCGGTTCAGTCTGATTACGACCTGGGTGGCGCGCAAGCCGCTTTAGCAGGCGGTTGGCGCGGTTTGACGCAGATCAAGATAAACCCGCACGCCGCGCCTTACGTTGTTGTCATGGGCGATGCCTGTGACGGGATACGATGACGAGAAACACAATGGAAAATACGGAAACCGTTGCCTGCGGGGTTTGCCTGAAGGAAATTCCGAAATCCGTGGCGCACAGCCTTGAAGGCGAGGACTATGTTTATCATTTTTGCGGCGCCGCCTGCTATGAGAAATGGCGCGCCGCGCCGGGCCAACGCGACATTGCCATCGCGGTCGACGGGATGGATGTTGACTTCGAAACCGCCGAGACGCTGGCGAAAACCGTGGCCGCGCGCTACGCCGAGGAACCCATGTTGCTTGCCTGGTCCGATCGACGACGCAACGAGGTGTCGCCGGATATTCCCGAGTGCCAGCATCAACCCGGCTGGCTCGCCTATGCCGAAAGCCATGGCGGCAATCTCAAGGTCGAGATCAATCGCGGCGAATACGTTTTCGTTTTCCGCGCGGAATAATCCCCGCGTTGCGGTGAGCATTCCTTCCGGGCCCTCTAGTTCGCGTGCCGCCGCGCGCGTTCCAGCCGCTCGCGCACCGCGTCGAGCAGTTCGGTAGCGACCCGCTGCATGAGCGGTGCGGCTATGGTATTGACGATTCTCTCCAGGATCGGGTTGGCCAAGCGATACTCCATGGTGAAGCGCACCTCGGTGCCGCCGTTCGCCGGCGCGAGCCGGAACAGGCCGCCGTTCTCGACGCCGCGCACGGAGCGCCACGCGAAGCGTGCCGGGCGCATCTTCTCCGTCACCACGGAATCCCAGTCGAGCGCGAAACCGGCCACGCTCACGACCCAGCGATAGGTATCGCGCCCGATCGTGCGCACCTCGCGGATCGCGGGGCTGTATTGCGAGAAGTTCTCGACGCGTGAAATGAGGTCGAACACGGCCTCGGGCGCCGCCCGGATGAATATCGTGTGCTCGATGACCGGCATGATGCGCCACCCCTCCGTCCGGCGGCCGGACGGGACGCTCGACTCAGTGCGACAGGCCTTCCTTGATGGCGGCGACGATCCGATCCTCGATCTTCCTGCCGACCTCCTTGGCCTTCTTGTGCGTATCCTTTGCCAGGATGTACGTCGGCCGGATCATGACGAGGGTGACGTCCTTCGGCGCCTTCTTCGTGGTGTAAGCCACGAGCTTGAATGGGCACAGGATCGACCAGTCGAGGTTAATGTTGAACGCCTCCTGGTTGAACACCAGCGAACAGAAGTGGATCGCGGTCACGTTGTCGAAGCCGATGGTGTTCCACTTGCCTTCGGGGAACAGGTGCATGTTTTTTTCGAGCCCCTTGGAGAGATTTTCCTCGGCCGTGATCTGGAACTGCGCGGCTTCCAGGCCATGCTTGAGATGTGCGACGACCTCTGTGAAGTCGCCTTTCGCCTGGAACTTCAAGAAGGCCGGGTTCTCCGCCGCCCGGGCGGTGATGGATGCGCCCGTAAGAATGAAACCAAGAAACAGCCAGTGTACAGCCGTGAGACGGAAGATCGCGTTCATGGGACACCTCCTTGCCGGTATGGGTGTTTGCAGTATGAACTGTGAACGCTCCAGTATATGCCCGCCCCGGAGGCCCCCCGCATTGATTAAACTCAAAAATGAAGCCGTCCGCATGGCGCTTGTATAATGCAATCCCGGCCTCTATAACGTTTCCGTCATGATCAGCCCTCCCCCGGTACGGCGTTTTTCCATCTCCGGCATGAGCTGTGCCGGATGCGTGTCCACCGTGGAAGGCGCTCTCAAGGGCGTGCCCGGTGTGGCCGAGGCGACGGCCAATCTCGGCGAGCGTACCGCCATGGTGCGCGGCGAGGTCGCGGTGGCCGACCTTGTCGCCGCCGTGAAACAGGCCGGCTACGACGCGGCGGAACTGCGCGGGCTCGAGGACGAATCGGAGAAAGAGGCCGCGGAAATGGCGCATTACCGCGCGCTGCTGCGCAAGTTCGTGGTGGCTGCGGCGGTGGGATTTCCCCTGTTAGTGGCCGATCCGCTGGACTGGCTGCCGCACCTGGCGACGCCGCCAGGTTATGTGTTCTGGAGCGTGATGGGGCTGGCGACGCTGTTTGTGCTCGTCTACGCCGGCGGACATTTCTTCCGCGGCGCGTGGAAGGCGTTCCGCGCCCACAACGCCAACATGGACACGCTCATCGCGCTCGGTACCGGCGCGGCCTGGGTGTACTCCATGCTGGTGGTTCTCTTCCCCGATGTTGTCCCCAGCCTCGCGCGCCACGCCTATTTCGAGGCCGCGACCATCATCATCGCGCTGATCAATCTCGGGCAGGCACTCGAAATGCGCGCCCGTGGCAAAACCTCGGAGGCCATCAAGCGCCTCATCGGACTTCAGCCCAAGACCGCGCGCGTGATCCGCGACGGTCAGGAATTGGACATCCCGATCTCCGAGGTCGGCCTCGACGAAGCCATCCGTGTGCGCCCCGGCGAGAAAATCCCGGTGGATGGCGTGATCATCGAGGGCCATTCAAGCGTGGACGAGTCCATGCTCACCGGCGAGCCGATGCCGGTGGAAAAAAAGACCGGCGATGAAATCGTCGGCGGCACGCTCAACAAGTCCGGCACCTTTCTGTTCCAGGCCAAACGCATCGGCGCCGATACCGCGCTCGCGCGGATTATTGAAATGGTGCGTCGCGCGCAAAGCACCAAGCCCGCGATCGGGCGGCTGGCCGATAAAATCTCCGCCGTATTCGTGCCGTCGGTTCTTATTATTGCGGTGATTACTTTTCTCGCATGGTTCAACCTCGGGCCCGAACCGAAGCTCTCTTACATGCTGGTCGCCACCATGACGGTGCTGATCATCGCCTGTCCCTGCGCGCTCGGGCTGGCGACGCCGATCTCGATCATGGTGGGTGTCGGCAAGGCCGCCGAATACGGGACTCTGATCCGCAACGGTGAGGCCTTGCAGCAGGCGGGCAAACTCACGACCATCGTGCTCGACAAGACTGGCACCGTCACCGAGGGCCGACCGGCCGTTACCACGCTGGTGCCCGCGCCGGGCTGGGACGAGACGAAACTACTCACGATGGCGGCGAGTATCGAAACCGGTTCGGAGCATCCGCTCGCTGAGGCCATCATTGCCGCGGCAAAAGCGAAGAGTCTGACACTCCTGTCCGTCAGCGGCTTTGAGGCCATCACGGGTCACGGCGTATCGGCGACCATCGAAGGCAAGAAAGTATTGTTCGGCAATGTGCGCTTGATGATCAAGCACAATATCAATCTCGGTAATCTCTCGGCACGTGCCGAAGAACTGGCGGCGCGCGCGCAGACGCCGATGTTTCTTGCCGTGGACGGCGTCGCCGCCGGAATTGTGGCCGTGGCCGATCCGATCAAGCCGGACTCGAAGGCCGCGATCGCGCGGCTGCACGCCATCGGGCTGAAGGTCGTGATGATTACCGGCGACAACCACGCCACCGCCGAGGCCGTGGCGCGTGAAGTCGGCCTCGATGAGGTCATGGCCGAGGTGTTGCCGGGTGACAAGGCCGATAAAGTGGCGGAATTGCAACAGCGCGGTGAGATCGTCGGCATGGTGCGCATCATCGTCGACGGCGATACCGAAGAGTCCGTGTTCGTTTCGGGTGGCCTCATCGAGGTGCAGCCGCATGTCGTCACCATCCTCGCGGACACGGCGCAGCGGTCCAAGGACCTGGACGAGGCCGCGGCGCGCACGGCGAAGGAAAGAATCGAGAAGGAACTGCACGGACACCGGCCCGCGCCCGCGGATTACGCGCGCCTGAAGGCCGAACTCGATCTCGCCATTACGATCATCCGCTCGCTCGAACATCTGCGCGACCTGAAGCGCCGGCGCTGAAGCGCCACCGCCGAAAATAGCCGAGTGTTTCGGTCATGATACCGATCTCGGCGCATTCCTGTGTCACAAACCCTCCGCTCGTTAGCGCCCGCCATCACGGCTTACCAATTTGACAAATATCAATGTGCGCCGGTAATTGCGGAACTATGTTGCATTCGTAACGTGGTCAATTGTCGCGGTGTGCAGGTAGGCAGCTACAACTTCTCAGGAGAGCCACCATATGAAACTGCTTGATAATCACCTTACCCGGCGCGAGTTCCTCAAGGTCTCCGGAACGGTCGCCGTACTCTCGCAAATCCAACCGGTGAGTGCGCAGGAGTGGCTCGCGCAAGTGGGCAAGACGGGCTCCAAGCCGGACATGGTGGGCGACAGCGCGAAGATCGTGCGCAGCGTCTGCCTGATGTGCCATAGCGGTTGCGGCATTCAATGCACCATCGTGAACGGCGAGCTGGTCAAGATTGACGGCAACCCCTATCACCCGAACACCTACGATTACGTGGCCAAGGGTGATATCGTCGAGGAAAGCGATCTCGACGGTGGCCTCAACGGTCGCGACGTCGGCACACTGTGCGCGAAAGGCCAGGCAGGCATCTATGCGCTCTACAGCCCCGCCCGCCTCAAACATCCGCTCAAGCGCGTCGGGCCGCGTGGGTCTGGCAAGTGGAAGACCATCTCTTGGAATCAGGCGCTGACGGAGATATGCGAAGGCGGCCTGCTGTTCAAGGATGTGCCGGGCGAAAAGACCCGGCGGGTCGAGGGGTTGAAGTCGATCCTGAACAACGACAAGCCGATCGGTGCGGAGGACTCGGATTACATGGACGAGGCCCCGCCGGAAGGCTATGGCCCGAAGCGCAACCAGTTCGTCTGGGCCCACGGGCGCAACGAGCAGTCGCCGTTGACGCCGCGCTTCGTCGCTGGCGCGGCGGGGGTTCCGAACATGCTCAACCACTGCGACCGCTGCGCCGGAACCTTCTACAACGTCGTCGAGCACACGCTCAACGTGCCGCCCTACGAGATCGGCGCCTATGCCGACTACGAGTATTGCAGCTACCTGATCAGCGTGGGAACCAACATCACCCACGCCGATTACCCCGGGCAGACCAAGGCGCGCTACCTGCAGAAATTCGCCAAGCGCATGGGGCCCTACGCCAAGGAGTTCAAGCACGTCGTGGTGGACCCGTGGCTTTCCCCTGCCGCGGCAAAAACGCTCCAGTCGGGCAAGGGCGAGTGGATCCCGCTCAAGCCTTCGACCGATGCCTACTTCCTGGTGGGGATGATCCGCTGGATGATCGAGAACAAGGCCTACAAGGCCGACTTCCTTGCCCTGCCGAACGAGCAGGCGGCAAAGAAGACCGGTCGTCGTAACTGGACCGACATGACCTACCTGGTCAGGACCAAGGAGCCCAAGCTGTATCTCACGGGCAAGGATGCGGGACTGGGCCAGGCCGACTACGTGGTGCTGGTGGGCGGTAAGCCCACGCTCTTCCACGAAGTAGATGGACCGGCCGACCTCGATGCCGAGGTCGAAATCAAGGGCGAGAAATTCAAGACGGTCTTCCGCCTGCTGCGCGAGCGCGCGCAGGAGAAATCGCTGGAAGAGTGCGAGCGGGAATGCGACATTCCCGTCGGCACGATTGCGCATCTGGGCAAGGAGTTTTCCAGCGCCAAGCGGCCGGTGATCGAGATGTTCCGCGGCCCGGTTCAGCAGTCGAACGGCTGGTGGAACGGCCAGGCGCTGTGCATCCTCAACATGATGGTGGACAACATCGACCGCAAGGGCGGCTACATTCCCGGGCACAAGGCGTACGCCGGCGACGTGAAAGGTCCCGGCCGCAAACCGAGCGGCGTTTCGGTGGATCGGCACAAGGACAAGTACCAGGGCAAGAAGCCGGTTTCCACGCGTCCGTGGTATCCGCTAGCGGTGCGTACCGTGACCAGCGAGTTTTTCTCCGCCGCAAAGATGGGTTATCCGTATCGCATCAAGGCCTACTTGAACTACTACAACGACCCGGCCTATACCCAACCGTACAACTCCCCGGTCATCGAGGCACTGCTCGACCTGAAGGCGATTCCGCTGACCTTGAGCATCGACGCCTACATGGGCGAAACCACCACCCTGTGCGACTACGTCCTGCCGGACACCGAGTACCTGGAGCGCTTCGGTGGCTTCAAGACCTACCCGCCCGTCAAGACGCGGGTCCAGGCCCTGCGGCAACCGGTGATCGGCACTCTCGATCCGAAGACTAAGAACTATCGCGGCATCCATCCGGACGTGCAGACGGCGGACGATACCCTGATCCAGCTTGCCATCCGTTGCGGGTTGCCGGGCTTCGGCAAGGACGGCGGCGGTCCCGGCGTTGACCTCTTCAACTCCTGGCAGTTCTGGAACGAGTTCTACAAGAACGGCGACTTCAAGGGCGAGCCGGGGCTGGATCCGGACAGCCGCTTGGTCAAGCTCGGCGGCAAGTTCGAGAACCCGGGGAAGCAGTACGAGGGCGACTACACGCGCTTCCCGGGTGGCCGGCAGGTGCGCGGGCTATATGCCTATGCCACCAACGTGGCGGCGAACAAGAACAGCATGACGGGCAAGTTCTACGATGGCCTGCCGCAATACCGGACCATCATCGACTGCAAGGAGCAGCCACTCGATCCCGCCATCTGGAAGGAGTATCCGTTGCAGCTGCACACCCACAAGGATGCCTGGCACACGCAGACGCGCACCATGAACAACCTGTGGCTGGCTTCGATCAAGCCGCAGAATTACGCGGAGATCAATCCGGCCGATGCGCAGAAAATGGGTGTCGTGACCGGTGACTGGGTCAAGGTCAAGTCGCCGTCCTCCAAGCACATCCCGTTCGTGGAAACGTCGATGGGCGACGGCTGGTACAAGATGCAGGTCCGCGTCACCAGCCGCATCCGCCCCGGGGTCTTCTCGGTGAGCCAGTCCTACGGGCGTTGGGGCGCCGGAGGGAAAGCGTGGGCTACGGACGGCAAGCCGCAATTCTACGACAAGCGCATAGCGGCGGGCTTCAGCGTCAACCCGCTCTACATGGCCGACCCCGTCCTGAAGGACCGTTGCCTGATCGATCCCGTAGCGGGCGGCACCCAGAGTTACGGGACGCCGCTCAGAGTCGAAAAAGTCTAAGGAGAACATCATGGCCGAATACAACCCAGTCATCCCCCGCGAAGCCGTCGACCGCTCCTTCGCAATGAAGGGTCCGAAACAATACACGCTCTGGATCGACATCGAGCACTGCATCGGTTGCAACGCCTGCACGATAGCCTGCAAGGTGGAAAACAACACCCCGGTGGGCGTGGATTACACTCGCGTGATCGAGATCGAGGAAGGTGATTTCCGCGACGCCAGAAAAACGCCAAACGTCAGCGTGACCTTCGTGCCGATGCCCTGTATGCACTGCGGCCGGCCGGCCTGCCAGGCCGCCTGCCCGGTGGGAGCCATCACCAAGCGCAAGGAAGACGGCATCGTCCTCATCAACAAGGACAAGTGCATTGGCTGCCGCTACTGCGCCTGGGCGTGCCCTTACGGTGCGCCGCAGTTCAACGCCGAGGCGAGGGTCATGGAGAAATGTACGCTGTGCGTCCATCGCGTCGAGAAGGGTCTGCTGCCCGCGTGCGTGACCACCTGCCCTGCCAAAGTGCGGTTTTTCGGCGAGCTGAACGAACTGACGACGCTCATGCGGGAGAAGCGGGCGCGCAGTGTCAGCATCAGCGTTGCCGGAGCGGACACGAAACCGAGCGTGCAGTACACCACCACCCGGTAGCGGGTTGCGGTGTCGGTCGAGAACATGAACGCGATCGTCGAAATCCGGGCGGAGTTGCCGGTACAGGTGGAGAGCAGCCTGTGCTCGCGCTTCCGCTGCACGAAGTTGCAATGCGCCGCTTGCGCAATCGTGTGTCCGGTCCCGGGCGCCGTCCGTTTTGTCGAGCAGGGTGTCGAAATCACCGAGGTGTGCGTTGCCTGCGGGGCATGCGCCTCAGCTTGCCCGAATGGAGCGCTCCGGCTACTGGAGAGCGACCGGCGGTTGGCGGAACGCATCCGTGACCGTGTTCGGCCGGCGGCGGCGTTCCGCATCGCTTGCACCCGGGCGGAAGGCCGGGCGGACGTCGTACTGCCGTGCCTCAGCCGTCTCACCGAAGCTATCGTTCTGGAGCCGATTCGAGGCGGGGCGGCGCGAGTCGAACTCCTCGATCCCGGCTGTTCGGGCTGCGGGCTCAAGAAGGCTGCTCCCCAGTGGAAAAAGGTGCTGATGTTTTCCCGGGATATCTGTGAGTCGGCGGGCTTCGGCGTGGATCGCGTGGCAAGGGTCAGCGTGCCGAGCGGGAAGCCGGAAGAAACGCGCGGTCGTTCAACATCTCCCAACCCACGCCGCGCGATGTTCCGCGCAATTGCCGAGCGTTGGAAGGCGAGCGGCGCCCCGGTACTGCAGGAAGGCGAACCCGAACAGACGCCGGCCGAGCCCTTCCGCGACGTCGTGCAGCGGCATCACGAAAATCCAAAGAGGTCTGATCTGCTCGAAATGCTGCCGTCCCTGCCCGGCGTCAAGTTGAGATCGAAAGTCATTTCGGCCGCCGGAACTCCGCTCGCCGATCTCGAAGTAAACCGCCATTGCGTGGGCTGCAATGTTTGCGAGACGCTCTGTCCCGTGGGCGCCTTGCGGCATCGTGAAGAGAAAGGCACATACGCCCTCGAATTCGATTCCGCACTGTGCACCGGCTGCCGGGTTTGCGAAGCCGTGTGCTTTTACCAAGCCATTCGCGTCCGGGAAACCGTTGATCTCTCGGTGCTGTTCGAGCGTCCGAGGGTCACGCTCATTTCCGCCCCACGGCGCACCTGCCAAACCTGTGGTGGGACATATCTCGATGGTTCGTCGGAATTCTGTCCGCTGTGTCAGATGAGCGGCAGCCGCCGTGATGCCATCGCGAGGCGCTTCTTCACTGGAGGAAACCAGAGTGATCGATCCTAGAAAAATGGAAGCTGTCGCCGCCGGCCGTGGCAAGACTTACGCCATTTTGTCCGCGCTCTATTCGGCGCCGCCGTCGGGCGAACTCATGGACATGATTCGCGCCGGCGGTCTTGCCCAGCAGGACGACAGCCCCCTCGGTGACGCGGCGAACGATCTGACCGCCTTCTTCCGGGAAAGCGCGTTCGGGGACCGCCTCGACAGCGAGCTTGCCGCAGAGCACACTCGGCTGTTCGTCCTGCCCTCCGGTGTGATTCCGCATGAGTCGTTCTACCTCGATGAAAACAAGCGCGTGGGCGGCAGGGTCACGGCGGGGGTGCAGCGGTATTACCAGGAAGCGGCTGCGCAACTGACGAGTGCCTGCCTCGATCTGCCCGATCACATGGGCGTCGAACTGGAGTTCATGAAGTTCCTGTGCGACATCGAGACGCAGTTCTGGAAGGAGCCCAACTGGGCCGGGCTGCAGAAGTCCCTGGATTTCCAGAACGCCTTTCTTTCCGAGCATCTGTTGCGCTGGCACAAACCACTGTGCGAGAAGGTTCTCGACGAAACGAAGCTGGGCATGTACCGGGCGCTCGCCCGCCTAACTATTGAGTTCCTGGAGGCCGAGCGGGCATTTGTGCCGGATCTGACCAAGGTAATTCACTCCGAACGGAGGAAAGTATGCGTATGCGAATCATGACTTTTGCGTTCCTGATGCTGGCCTCGACGGCGTGCCTGGCGCTGGAGCCCCAGCCCGCCATCGACTGGCCGCCCAAGGCCGTCCCCAACCAACAGAAAGGCAAGGTCCCCGACTTTACCGGCAAGAACCAACTCTGCCTCGCCTGCCACGGGTACATCATGGACGTGAAGACGGCGCGCAAGGACATTCCCAACCTGCACCGCCGGCACCTGGAATCGAAGAAAGTCGCTTACCAGGGCAAGAATCGTGACTGCCTGACCTGTCACGAAATGTGGACTCCCGCGACGGACGCCCGCGAGAAGGAGGGATGGTTCGTCATGGCAGACGTCTACCACCCTAATACGGCACGTTCTCCGGCTGGCGTGTGGAAGAAATTGATCGTGCGTGCTGACGTGGAGCCGAACTACGCCACCGTGGAGGCGTTGCGCACGGCGGACCCGTACACCTACAATCCCACACTCAAGCGGCTGGTGTGCATTGAGTGTCACGGCCCGGACAGCAAGATCAAGACGTTCTACGGGGCGCCGCAGGCGGCCAAGTAGCGCCGCCGAAAACATTGATGAATCGAATGGTATTGTGCAGTGCAAGAACCACATGAAGCACCGAGTCTCAGCCTGCGCCCTGTTCGCGGCAGCGGTCATCCTGAGCGGCGGCACCAGCGCCCAGGCGCTGGCCGCGCCGCCTGCGGAGAAGGCCGCGTCCGCCAAGGGGCAGGCGGCGGAGAGTGAAGTCCTGCGCCGTTTGCAGGAGCTGGAACGCCAGGTCAGCCAATCCAAAGAGGAAATCGCGAGGCTTCGGGCCGAGCTTGCCAAGCAGCGGGTAGCCGCACCGATTCAGGCCAAGCCCACCGCAGCCAAGGCCGCCACGGCCGGGGGTGAATGGGACGAGCCCGAGGTGGACAAGAAGGCGGAAGGGCGCGATGAGGAAGCACGCCGCCGCCTGATCGCACTCGAGACCCAAATGCGTAAGAACGCGGCCGAGGCGGCCAAGCAGCAAGAGGAGCAGAAGGACAAGGTCAAGTTCGATTTCTCCGGGAAGTACAAGGCGCAAGTTAACTCGCGCCGTAACTTCAACCTGAACAATTCGCTCCAGCAGTGGAAGTACGACAACGCCACGTTTGTCGACCACCGCTTCTCGCTGCAAGTCGATGCCACCTACGAAGCGCTGCTCACGCGGCTGGTGCTCGATAAGGGCAACTTCGTGAAGGACTGGAAAGAGGACAGCGAGGGTACGCTGGAGCGCTGGGGCCAGTTCCAGACCGTCGATTCCCAACTGGTGCGGGAGCTGTTCGTCCAATACACGGGGCCGTTCATGGTCCGGGTCGGACGGCAGAACTGGGATGTGGCGCAAAAGATCGTTCTCGACGGGCCGATGGACGGCATCCGCCTCCAGTATCCGCTCGGCCAGTTGCCGTGGGGACAGACCACCCTGTCCACCGGCTACATGGCGGTGGCGGGCGGCTGGGACAGATACACCAACTTCAACGCCACGGGCGGGCGGCTGGGCGGCAATCGCCAGGAAATATTCGGTGCCTCCAACAAGCTGGACGCCTACTATGCGGATCTGGACATCCGTGCCTCGCGCGCGCTGCGCTTACAGCCCTATGTCCTGAAGGTGGTCGACCGCGGCGGGTCCGGCGACGCCGACCTGAACCTGGACAAGGACTTCAACGCCGCCACCACGCCGCGGGACGGCAACTTCCAGCCCTTGTGGACCGGCCTTGCCGCCTCCGCGGATGTTCGCGCCCTGGAAATTCGACGCGGAGGCCGTGCTGCTCACCGGCGATTACACCGCGGGCCGCAAGCTGCGCGCCGACGCGCTGCTGCTCAAGGCGGCACGCGATTTCGGCAAGGTCGGATCCTTGGCGAATCTTTCGGCGGGATTGCAGTTCGGCCGCGGCTCGGGCCTTGGCACTGGCGATTCGAATAGCGGCACGATGCGCAACTTCAGTGCCCTCTTCGCATGCCGGGAGCGCTACAAATTCGGCAACATTTTCAGCGAGGACATCCGCGCCGGCTACTACTTCTGGGACAGCAACCTCGCCAACATCACCTTCCTTCGCCTGGACACGACCCTGGAGCCGCACAAGGGCCTGAAAGTGACGCCGTCGCTGGCGCGCATCTGGACGACGAAGGAAGTGTTCACGGGCCGCGGACCGGTGTTCGACTGGAGCCAGGGTGCGGCCACATCCACCGCCACGACGAGGGACGTGGGCTGGGAGGCGGATCTGGACGTGGCCTTCCCGATCTACAAGCGCGTCGATGGCTTCTTCTCCCTCGGTTACTTCCGGCCCGGTGCGGTCTATGCCCGGCCCGATGGCAGCAAGGCAGACCCGGCGTGGGAGATCGTTCTCGGCGCGGAGGTCAAGTTCTAGCCATGAAACGGATTACACTGGCGACGTTGCTCCTGACCGGCGGCATGACGAGCGCGGCCGGCGCGTCGGCCGCGATGCATGAAGCGGCGCCCTCCGTGAGCATTGTCGCCGAATACCTGTGCACGAATCGGCCGCCGAAGCTCGTCGCCTTTCGCGCCGAGGCCACCGGGCTGATGCCGCCTTTGCGGCTCCACTGGAACCTGGGCAACGGCAAGGAATGGGAAGGTCCGAAGCCGCCGCCTCAGAGTTACGACGACGGCCGCTACGACGTCATCGTGACGGTGACCGATGCCGACGGACACGTTAGGATGACGAGCCTGACCATCGACGTCGAAGGTGAGCATGAGCATTGAATGAGGACGGTTTCTCTCAGCGAAAGGACAGAAGCATCCATATGAAATACATCACCGTCGTCATGTTTCTGATGTGGGCCGCCGCCGGCTGGGCGCAAGACGGGTCGAGCGTGCGAATTACCCAGAGCGACGGCAGCGTTGAAATCCGCAAGAGCGGAGCGCAGGCCTGGAAGCCGGCGAAGGAAGGCGACGCACTTGAGCGCGGGGACAGCGTCGCAGCCAAGGACAAGTCCGCCGCGCTGCTTCTCTGGTCGAACGGGAGCATGGTGAAGGTTTATCCCAACACCGAGATCACGCTGGCGGGAGTGAACCTCGACCTGGAAAAGAAAATGGAGAACACGATCCTGGACCTGCAGAAGGGGCGCATGTTCGTCAAGGCCCAGGTGCCAGAGCATCTGTTCACCGAGTTCAAGGTCCGAATGGGGGCGCTCGATGTACGGACCCAGGGGGCCGAGTTTGCCATCACGCACGATGCCGACAAGAAAAGCTTCACGGCCTGGACACTGCTGGGCCGCCTGGCGGCGGATGTGGGAACGCTGCGCGTGCGGATCGACGAGGGTCGCCAAGGCACGATCACTGCGGGGACCAAACCGAAGACGGACGATCTGAAGCCCATGGACGAGAAGATCAAGCAGTCGCTGACAAAGGTCTCCAAGGATCTCGGGGGGAGCCTGCGTGCGGACGAGATTGTCGGCGCGAGCGGAGGGAAACTCGTCGCCAAAATCGGTGGCGTCGCCAGCCGCCGCGGCAACGTGCCCTACAAGGTGAACTTCAAGGCGCTTGTCGGCGGCGGCAGCGGCAAAATCAAATCGGTCACGTGGAATTTCGGTGACGGCGAATCCGCCACGACGAGGGAGGCGGAGCACACCTTCACCCAGGGCCTGTACGTCGTCATCCTGCGCGCCGAGGACGAGAACGGGGAGAAGGCCTCCGCCCAGACTGGCATCTCGGTGGAAGTGGACTGCGGCTGTTGAGGCCGGCGCGAGTGCGACGCGCCAACCAACTTTTCATGTTCGAACCCGGGAAAAAGAAAATGATGCGATTCCTGCTCTGTATTCTGAGCACCTTGATCCTTGTCGCGGCGGTGCCTGCAACAGCCGCGGGAGCGACGGGCCACGTCGGCGTCAAGACCTGCACGAAATGCCACGACGTTCACGGCGAATCCTGAGCGGCGACCGCGCATGCCAAGGCATTCGAGTCGCTGCAATCCGGCACCAAAGCGGAAGTCAAGAAAAAAGGCCAAGCTCGACGCGTCCAAGGACTACACCAAGGACAAGGACTGCCTCGGCTGCCATAGCACCGGTTTCGGCCAGCCCGGAGGCTACGAGATCGGGACGGCGCCGGGCGGTGCCAAGGCGCTGGGTTCGGTCGGCTGCGAATCCTGCCACGGCGCCGGTGGAGGCTATCGCGATGAGCACAGCAAGGCGGAGAAGCTTCTGAAGAAGACCTCGGAGAGCACCGCGCGCAAGGTCCTCGTCAAGGGCGGCCAGAACTTCGATTATGAGCGCGCCTGTGCAATCTGCCATCTCAATTATCAGGGTTCGCCTTACAAGGGAGCGAAGCCGCCTTACACGCCTTTCACACCGGCCGTCGATGCGAAATACAAGTTCGAATTCGACAAGGCGGTGCGCGGCAAGGCCCTACACGAGCACTACAAGCTCAAGGGCGTGTTCAGCGGCGACCCGGTGCTCCGCGCGGTGCGCGCCGAGTTCCAGAAGAGCGCGAAGGAGCTTCTGGAATGAGTGGCCGGCTTGCGCATGAATCGTTCCCGGCGGTGACGACCCATCATGGCCGATAGCCAGGAAAAAGCGGGCGCGATGCGGCGGTGCTGGAGCGCACTGAGAAAGCCGAGCGCGAAATATACGTGCAGGAAGACCACGATCATCGCCCAGCCGGTCGCCTGCATCAGATGGATGTGCCAGCCGACGTTGGCGAAGCCCTCGGACAGCACGATGCCGTTGGGATATTTGCGCGAGATCAAACAAGCCGGTTGATATAGATCAATAAATGAAGCGGTACCGGGCTGATAGTATCTTGCTCAATCAGTTGACCCACGGCCCGGCGTTTGCGAATCCATGCCTAAACACATCGTCCGTTTGCTTCTCCTTATTGCGACCTTCGGCGTCGTGGCGATCGGCGCCAAGTTCTACTTCACCGACAAGTCCTTCGGCGTCTACGGTCACTACCGTGCCGACGCGGTGGCCGAGATTGCGGCGGCCGCACCGATCTACCGGGGCGCGGCCTATTGCCAGGCGTGTCACCGCGAGCGCTTTACCCAATGGTCCGCTGGCATCCACAAGGTCGTTACCTGCGAGACCTGCCACGGCGCGGCCGCGAAGCATCCGTCCGCGCAGCTCGCCGCGCCGCCTGCGCCCGTGGACCCGCGCATGCACAGCCGCATCGCCGCCGAGCGGCTGGATCATGTCAAGCTGATGATTCCCGCCGACACGGTGAAACTTTGCACCCTCTGCCACGAGAAAATGCCGGGGCGGCCCGCGACGCAAAAGCAAATCGAGGTAAGCCGTCACGCGGCGGGGCAGCAATGCATTGTCTGTCACAACCCGCACTCCCCCAAGCTCGCCGCGGCCGGCGTTCCACAGGCAGCGAAGCCAGTTGATGCGGCTGCGGGCCGGATGAAAGCCGCGGCCTGCGCCAATTGCCACGGCGCCGAAGGCGTCAGCCCCAATCCCGTGTGGCCGAGCCTCGCCGGTCAGCAGCGCGGGTATCTGGTCAGCGCATTGCAAGCCTATAAGGCCGGGGCGCGCCGCGATCCCCTGATGACCGAACAGGCAAAGGGTTTGAGTGAGGCGGATATGATTGAACTCGCTGCCTTTTACGCGAGCCTGAGTTGCCAATCCGCCGGGTCAAGCGCGGCGGCGCCGGTTGTGTCCGCCGGCAAGGCGAAGGCGGCGACGTGTGCCGCCTGTCATGGCGCCGAGGGTGCCAGCGGTAATCCCGCGTGGCCGAGCCTCGCCGGGCTACAGGAGGCCTATCTGGTCAATGCGCTCAAGGCCTATCAGACGGGCGCCCGCCAGAATCCCATGATGGCCGGACTGGTGAAGGGTTTGAGCGATGCCGATATCGAACAGCTGGCGGCCTATTACGCCGGCTTGAAATGCAAATGAACCCCGTTCCCGGGCCACCAACAATCTCTGCCGCTGCTGAAGGAGCCGCCCCATGAAGTGGAAAATCAGCGAGCATCAGCCGGGCCGACGCCGTTTTATGCGGCTCCTCGGCAGGGCCATCGTTTACGCCGGCGCCGCGCTCGTCTCCGTAGGGCTCATGGGACGGCGGGGTCTGGCGGCCGCCATACCCGCGTTGTCCACGACCGGCTACGACTGGACCAAGCACCGTTGGGGCTTCGGCGTGGATGCGACCCGCTGCATCGGTTGTTTGCGTTGCGTCGAGGCGTGCAAGACCGAAAACGGCGTGGCGCGGGACGCGCACCACTTCCGCACCTGGGTGGAGCGCTATGTCTATCTCAAGGGCGAGAAGAAACCGCGCGTCGACAGCCAGCAGGATCCGGGAAACATCACCGCGTCGGGTTCGGAAAAAGAGTATCGGTTCGATAACCGCTATCAGGACGCGAAGATCGAGAAGGCGTTTTTCGTGCCGAAGCTCTGCAACCAGTGTGAGCACCCACCGTGCGTCCAGGTCTGCCCGGTGGGCGCCACCTTCCGTACCCCGGACGGCGTGGTGCTCATCGACCACAACTACTGCATCGGCTGCCAGTACTGCGTCCAGGCCTGCCCATACGGCGTGCGGCTGTTCAACCATGAGCACGGGGTGACGGACAAGTGCACCTGGTGTTACCACCGCATCACCCGGGGGCTCAAGCCCGCGTGCGTGGAGGTCTGTCCCACGAACGCGCGCATCTTCGGGGATCAGAATGATCCCGAGAGCCCGATCAGCAAGTTCATCCGTGAAAACCGGACTCGGGTCCTGAAACCCGAGATGGGCACCTCGCCTAACGTGTTTTACGTCGGGCTGGACAAGGAGGTGATGTGATGGAGGCCTTGCTTCACGCTGCTCGCTATACGGGCTACGTTTATCCCAACGAGACCATCATCCTCTGGGGGATACTGATCGTCATTTACCCCTACATCACCGGCATCGTCGCGGGCTCCTTTACGGTCGCCACGTTTTACCACGTGTTCGGCGTGCCGCGATTCAAGCCGGTGGCCCGTTTTGCCCTGCTGACCTCGCTGGCCTTCATGATCTTCGTGCCCGTGCCTCTGCTCCTGCACCTGGGCCATCCCGAGCGGGCCTTGAATGTAATGTTGACGCCACATCTGACGTCGGCGTTTGCGGCATTCGGATTTTTCGCGGCGTTCTATGTGATCCTGGTGATGCTCGAAATCTGGTTTGCCTACCGCGAGGATATCGTCGCCATGGCGCGGGATCGGAAAGGCCTGCTGCGGCAGTTCTACCGGGCGCTCACATTAGGGTCCGATGAAATCTCCGCAACGACGCGTGCCTATGACGCCAAGTGGCTCAAGGCGCTGGCCATTACCGGCATTGTCGGCGCCCATGGGCTGCACGGCTATGTCGGGTTTGTGTTCGGTTCTTTGAAGTCGCGGGAGTGGTGGGGATCGGATTTGATGCCGGCCATCTTTCTGGTGTCCGCGATCATCTCGGGTATCTCCATCCTGATTGTTCTGTATGTGCTGACGTCACGATTCCGCAAGACGCCCATCGACGGAGCCTGCATGAAGGGCCTGGCGTACCTGCTGTGGGGTTTCCTGATATTTGCCATGGTGCTGGAATTTCTCGAGTTTGCCAACATCGTCTACAAGGGCAGGGAAGGGATCGACACCGTCATGGCTCTGATCGCGGGACCGCTGTGGTTTGGCGTGTGGGTGCTCCAAGTGGGGGGCTCCGTGATGGCGTTTTTTATCCTGACGTACGTCATCTGGCGCGGCACGCAAGACAAACACCTGGTCGTCGGCGTGACGGTCTCGGCGGTGTTGGTACTGCTCGCCGTATTGGCCATGCGCTGGAATGTGGTGATTGGCGGCCAAGAGCTCTCAAAGACCATGCAAGGCTTGCTGGTCTATGTCCCGCCCGTCTGGGGGCGCGAGGGCGTCTTGATTGTCGCCACGATTTTCGCTCTCCCGTTCGGCATGCTTTGGGGTCTGACGCGCCTGTTTCCGCCGTGGGTGCCGAATCAGGGCCAGCTTCCCGAAAAATAACGGTAAGCCGCCGAATTGAATTGACGCTGACCGAGAAGACGGATCAGAATCGAAGAACTTTTCCGTGAACCTGGCGAATATCGATGAAACGACGCGTGCGGAATCATTACCGGATGGCATTCGTGTTCATGGTTGCCGTGGGCGCGGCCATCGTGGATTATTCCTCGGGAGCGAACGCCCAAGCCGCGCGCGCCGGGGCGGTCAAGAAAGACGGCCTCCAGGCCGTGTATGCCACGGCCGTGGAGATTGCGGAAGGCAAACGCATCGCGCAGGCCTCGTGCGTTCGCTGTCACGGCCTGGACGGCATCAGTACCGTCAAGGGCGTGCCTCATCTCGCCGGCCAGCGCCCGGCGTATCTTTATCTTGAGCTGCGGGCCTATCAGTCAGGCGCCCGCGGTAAAAAGGTGATGGACGGCGCAGCCGAGTTCCTGAGCGACGACGCGCTGGTCAAAGTCGCGGCCTACTATGCGAGCCTCGATCCCGCGCAACCCGTCGCCGCCAGCGGGGCAAAGCCCGTGCCGGCCAAGCCCGGCCCGGTGCAGGCGGGCAAGGCGGACGCGGCCGCCTGCGCGGGTTGTCATGGCGAGGGCGGCATCAGCAAGACGCCCGGCATGCCAAATCTCGTCGCGCTGGACCCGAAATATCTTGTCGCGGCCATGAAGGGCTACAAGAGCGGCCAGCGCAAGCACGATGTGATGCAGTCCCTGCTCGCGGCCGTGAGCGATGCGGACATGAATAACCTTGCGCTCTACTATGCACTGCAAAAACCGGCGCGGGCGCAGACCCCGGTAACCGGCGACCAGGCGGCGGGCAAGGCCGCTGCCGCGGCCTGTGCTGGGTGTCACGGCAAACAGGGAGTCAGCACGAATCCCGACATCCCGAGCCTCGCAGGTCAGGATGCGCAGTACCTCGCGACCGCGCTTCAGGCCTACAAGGACGGATCACGCGGCGACGAATCGATGAAGGGCCTGGCGGCGGCGCTCGATGACCGCGTGATGAAGGATATGGCGGCCTTTTACGCGGCGCAGCCACCGCAGCCGCCGAACGTACGCCGGCCCCTGACGACCGCCGAGTGGGCGAAGAAGTGCGATCGTTGTCACGGTGTCAACGGCAACAGCGTTGCCCCCTTTTTGCCGGCCCTCGCGAGTCAGCGCGTGGATTATCTGGAAAAGGTATTGCGCGACTATCGGGCGCGCGTGCGCAAGAGCTCGGCGATGGCTGCCATGTCCGACGCGCTCACCGAGGCGGACGTCGAGAACCTCGCGGCGTACTACGCGCGGCAGAAGGCGCGGGCGGTCGTGTTCGTGCCCGTGCCGGGCAAGTGACCATTTCCGGTTGACAAGACCAAAAGGAACAGAAAGGAACAGACCATGAGTGATGCCCCGGAGCATAGGCTTTTTTACCACTTCTCGGAGCTGCCTTGCAGCCTGCGCGTGCTGTACACCTCGGCGCTCGTCATTCTCGCCTTTGGCTACCTGTTTGCTTTGATCTACGTGTTTCACGCCCAAGCCGGGCGGGACGGGAATCCGAACATGCTGTCGTACGAGGATATCGTGTTCGCCTATCGGGGCAGCGGGAAAGGCTCGCGGCTTGAGGGGGCCTTGCGAGGACCCATGTCCACGATGCTTCCGGCCGACGAGGGTGCTGCCCTCATCAAGTGGGTGCAGGAAGGCGCGGATCGCTCCCATTACGAGACGGCGATTAAGCCGTTGCTGGACAAGCGCTGCGCGAGTTGTCACGACGGCAGCAACCCGCACCTGCTTAACCTGATGGGATACGACAACATCAAGAAGGCAACCGAAATGGATACTGGTGCCGATATCTTCACGCTCGTTCGCGTGTCGCATATTCACCTGTTCGGCTTCACCTTCATCTTCTTCACGATCGGCCTGATCTTCAGCCATGCCCGCCTGCGTCCGGTGTGGTTCAAGTGCGTCGTCATCGCGATGCCCTTTATCGGCACCTTGCTGGACGTCAGCGCCTGGTATATGACCAAACTGTATGCATGGTTTGCATGGGTGGTGATGATTTCCGGCATGGTCATGGCTCTATGTTTCGCCTTCATGTGGGTGGTGTCCATGTATCAAATGTGGTTTGCCCCGGCGCTTCCGCAGGTTGTTTGGAGGAAGGATAGCGATGTTGATTGACCGGAAGCCGGACAGAAGGAGATTCGATGTTGATCTGTGTCAACGCGGACAACCCATTCCGTATAGCATCATTTGTTCGGAAGCAGGTAAACGTTGGCGGACCCGCTATTTTTCGAGGTTTCCAATGAAACATTTTATGCTGAGTTTAGTATTATCGTGGCGCTGATCGGCTGCACGGATAAAGAGGAATCAACCACCAAAACTGCAACCGAGAAGCTAGTGGCAATGGATGTGCGTGTGGGCAAGGCCTTCGCGGAGCGAGAATGCCAGGGGTGTCATGGCGTGGATGGCAGGGGCGCCGCCCCGGCTATTCCACATCTGGCGGCGCAGCGGGAGCGTTATCTGCTCGCGGCAATAAATTGCTTACCAAGAAGGAAAGCGTGCTCATGCCGCCCCCAGGCAGATGGTGGAAGGCATGAATGAAGTGGACGCACGTCATGTGGCCGCGTACTACGCCAGTCTGCCGCCAATCACGACCGCCTCGGGAAAGGAGGCTCCACTCTTCTCCCCCTATGAAACCGGCAAGGCGCTGGCACCAGCCTGTGCAAAGTGTCATGGCGAAGACGGCAACAGCAAGATTCCCGGCACGCCCAGTTTGGCCGGCCAGCAACCCCGCTATTTTGTTGTTGCCATCCAGGAATATTTACACAGAGATAGCCAGAAAACCCAGATGCATTCAATGTTGGCTGGTTTGAGCAGGCTGGATATGGAAAGCCTGGCGCTGTATTTCGCGTCTCAAACCCCGGTTCCACGTGCCGCGCGCCGTTGGTTGGTGATCCGGCGGCAGGCGAACCGCTCAGCGCCGTGTGTGGCGGCTGTCACGGCTCTCACGGCGTAAGCACCGACACGGCGACGCCAAGTCTTGCCGGCCAGGATGTTCGGTACTTGGCGAACGCAATCAAGGCCTACCGAACAACTCGCAAGCGCGAAAACATGCGACTTTACGTCACCGGTCTCAGCGATAAAGACATCGAGAACATCGCCACGTTCTATGCCGTCCAGAAGTCCAAAGCCGCTGAAAAGGGACAAACGCTCGTCCAGGAGCTGACCGACAAATGCGAACGTTGCCATGGCGCCGCCGTGGACAACCCCGCGATGGCGGTCCCAAGAATCAGCGGGCAGGACAGGGATTATCTCATCATGAGCCTGCGGGCGTATCGCGATGATAAGCGCGAAAGCACCACGATGCATAAGATGAGTCTGCCTTATAGCGACTCCATCATAGAAAGTGTCGCATCTTTCTATGCCAGTCAGCCGGCGAAATAAGCGCTGATCCGGGATTATTACTCGGCAGTGACTGTTAGCCTTTTTTTCGCCTGCAGCGTTATATTCGGTGGTGCATTAAACTGTTAAGCCTGGCGCCGCACGAGGCTCGGCTTCGGGAACCCGGTTCTGCTGGCGCCCCGAGAACAGGGCCAAATCTGCTCAATGGGATGTGCTTTCTCAACATAATATGGAGACTGACATGAAACTCACGATGATCATTGTTACGGCCTCGGCAGCGCTGTTTGGTACTGCTCAGATTGCAGCCGCCGCCGACGGCAAGGCGGTGTTCGAAAAGTCCTGCGCCGTTTGCCACAAGATGATGTCTCCGAAATTGGAAGGCGAGAAGGCGAAGTGGGAACCCATTCTCAAAAGGGGTAACGCGGCGCTGGTCGCCTCGGTCATCAAAGGCAAGGGAGCGATGCCGCCCAAGGGGGGCGCGCAGGCGGACGACGAAGTCAAGGCCGCCGTCGAATACTTGGTGACTCAAATCAAGTAGAGCTGCTCTCCGAAAAGTATTTTCTTTTTGTCCAATGAAGCGCAAAATATCGGGCAATACCCTTGTATAACTCGCATAGGAGATAACTCAAGTGCAGCAATATAGAATTGTCGTGCTCTCAACCTCGCTTGCCGCTCTTTTCCTGATGGGGGTTTCGGCCGTCCACGCCCAAAACACTGCTCGACCGGGCGGAGAAAAAACAGCTTCCTGCGAACAGTGTCATGGCCCCAGGGGGGCCACTCCCGTCCAGGGCCTCATTCCCAAGCTTTGCGGGCAGAATGCCGAGTATCTCGAAGCGCAGCTCTTAGAGTTCCAGGACGGCAGACGCCCGCAACCGATCATGCATGCGACGACAAATCTGCTGTCCAAGGATATTATCAAGCAGCTTGCCGTTTACTTTGCGAACGCCCCCTGTTCGCAAAAATAAAATAAACCGTCAAAACACAAAAAGGGCCTTGGCTTTGAGCCGCCCCCTTTTTTTCTGGCGTTGCGATTGCCAGATGCGTATGTACCGCGGGACGCTGGTGGCGCGATAATCGACAGACGTAAAAAGCGGGGCTGTTGCCCCGCTTTTTGTCATGCCAGGAGATTGGGTCAGCGTCTGGCGCGATGGGCCTGACCGCGGTCGCGGTGGAATTCACGGCGGTCCTGGCGCAGTTCGCGGCGGTCGCCGCGGAGCTCGCCTTTGTCCTGCCGGATTTCACGCCGGGCCTCGCGCACGCCTTCCTGGTCGCCTTCCCGGTATTCCCGGCGCAGCTCACGGCGGTCGCCGCGCAATTCGCGTTTATCCTGACGCAGTTCGCCGCGGTCATCCTGGATTTCGGCGCGGTCCCTTCTCAACTCGCGACGTTCCGCCGGGGTAATGGCCCCGTTGCCATCACGCGGGTCCTCATACTTCTCGCGGCGGTCCTGGCGCAGCTCGCGCTTGTCCCGGTGCAGTTCCTGTTTGTCCTGGCGCAGCTCGCGGCGGTCACCGTGCAGTTCGGCGTTGTCCTGCCGGAGTTCGCGCCGCGCCTCGCGCGCGCCTTCCTTGTCGCCTTCGCGAAGCTCCTCGCGCAGTTCACGCCGGTCCTGGTTGCGTTCGCGGAAATCCTGGCGGATTTCACGCTTGTCGTCGCGGATTTCCCGGCGGTCCTGCACGATCTCTTTTTTGTCCGCCCGGATTTCCGGATTGGGTTTGACCGGATCGTCGGCGTGCACGGCGGGAATCACGAACAGCGCCAGCACCGCGCCCAGAACGGCAAGTTTCGATTTCAACATGATGCATTTCTCCAGTATGTATAGTCGGTGAAAGATTTTTACAGCCCATCACAGCAAGTCCGCATGGCAGAAATTATAGACAAATCTGATACGTCATCTTTAATCTCCCCTGATATCGCTAATAACGCCTTGTATATCCGGGCGTTGACAGTCTGGAAGAAGTTATTCCGGATCAATGGCTAACGTCCGGTTTCAGGGGTTCCCTGCCCCTCGGTTCTTATCGGATGTTTGATCCGCTGCTTTGGCTGCAAATACCGGATTATTGATTCATATCAATGCGGCAAAATGCCGCAGTGTCTACCGTAAATCGTGTTGGATGGCGATGCCTAGGAATTAACCGCTAACAAAGGAGAGTGCCATGAAAACGCGTGATATTGTTGCTTCACTGGCAGTGCTGCTGGTGTCCAATCTCTGGTCTACTTCGGCATCGGCTGTTCCGGCCTTCTCCCGCCAGACGGGCCAGGCCTGTGCTTCCTGCCACTTCCAGCACTATCCG
>MFTB01000063.1:424-6400 GCA_001785195.1 Candidatus Muproteobacteria bacterium RIFCSPHIGHO2_12_FULL_60_33 | reverse complement strand
GGACTTCGACATTTTCTGGCCATGGGCGTCGCGGATCAGGCCGGTGATGTATACCTGCTCGAACGGCACTTTGTCCATGAACTTGAGGCCCATCATGATCATGCGGGCGACCCAGAAGAAAATGATGTCAAAGCCGGTGACGAGCACGCTCGTGGGGTAAAATGTTTTCAGCTCTTTTGTTTTTTCCGGCCAGCCGAGGGTCGAGAATGGCCACAACGCCGAGGAGAACCAGGTGTCGAGCACGTCCTCGTCCTGTTCCAGCGGAATATCCTGGCCATGTTTTTTCCTGGCCAGGGCGTGCGCTTCGGCGGCGTGGCGTGCGACGTAGACGTTGCCGTCGGCGTCATACCACGCCGGGATGCGATGACCCCACCAGATCTGGCGTGAGATGCACCAGTCCTGGATGTTGCGCATCCACTCGTAATAAGTCTTGGTCCAGTTTTCGGGGACAAACTTGATGCGGCCGTCTTCCACGCATTGGATGGCTTCCTGCGCGAGCGGGCCGACCTTGACGTACCACTGGTCGGTGAGAAAAGGCTCGATCACCGCGCCGGTGCGGTCGCCGCGCGGGACCATGAGCTTGTGGTCTTGTACCCGCTCCAGCAGTCCTTGCGCCTCGAGGTCGGCGACGATTTTCTTGCGTGCCTTGAAACGGTCGAGATTGTGGTACGGCGAATCCGGCAGGTTGATGCCGGCGTCGGAATAGAAAATATTGATCAACGGCAGGTTATGGCGCTTGCCGACTTCATAGTCGTTGAAGTCGTGCGCGGGCGTTATCTTGACGCAGCCGGAGCCGAACTCCTTGTCTACATATTCGTCGGCGATGACGGGAATCTTGCGGCCCGTGAGCGGCAGCTCGACCAGCTTGCCGACAAATTTTTCGTAGCGTTCATCTTCCGGGTGGACCGCCACGGCGGTGTCGCCCAGCATGGTTTCCGGGCGTGTTGTCGCGACAACAAGATATTCCTTGTTTCCCGCGATGGGGTAACGGATATGCCACAGGTGACCGGCTTCTTCCTCGGAAACGACCTCGAGGTCGGAGACCGCGGTGTGCAGCACCGGGTCCCAGTTCACGAGGCGTTGGCCGCGATATATCAGGCCTTCTTCGTGAAGCCGTACGAAGACTTCGGTGACCGCGTGCGACAGTCCCTCGTCCATGGTGAAGCGTTCGCGCGACCAGTCGAGCGAGGCGCCCATGCGACGCAACTGGCGCGTGATGGCGCCACCGGATTCGGCCTTCCATTGCCAGATGCGTTTGACGAATTCCTCGCGCCCGAGGTCGTGGCGGGTTTTCCCCTCGGCTTCGAGCTGGCGCTCGACCACCATCTGGGTGGCGATGCCGGCGTGATCGGTCCCCGCCTGCCACAGGGTGTTGTCGCCCTGCATGCGGTGGTAGCGGATGAGCGTATCCATGAGCGTGTCCTGGAACGCATGTCCCATGTGCAGGCTGCCCGTGACGTTGGGCGGCGGAATCATGATGCAGTAGGCCTGTCCTGAGCCATGCCGAAGGGGCGCGCCCCGGCCGGTCGCCGGTCGCTCTCGGCTTCCTGCCTCCCGCGACACTGGTGCGTTCATGCACGGCGCGAAATAGCCCGCCTGCTCCCAGGTTTCGTAAATCCGCGTTTCGATCGCATGCGGATCGTAGGATTTGCTCAGGGTGTTTTCGGACGCTGGGCCGCCGCCAGCGGGTTTTTGTGGGTTCTGGCTCATTGGGTATTCCTATTCCTGTCTGACCCGCAGGTAGGGGCGCTATTATGAATGACAAGACGAGCGTAGCAGGGCTACATTCTCCGCGCCCACGGGCGGGATAAATCCCGCCCCTACAGACGGTCTCATTATTTTCCCCCGCCTTTCTCCAGTTCCTGGCGTATCAGCTGTTGCAGCCGCAGGATGGTGCGGGTATCGAGCCCCGCGCTGCCGGATTTGCGCATCTCGATATTAAGCTTGGCCACCGCGCGCACGACGATATCACGGGTGCGGTCCGGCGCCGGCAGCGGCGGTGTGGGGGGTGGCGCGGTGGGCGTCGGCACGCTACCTGCGGGCGGCGCCACGACTTCATTCAACACCGGAATGTCATCGAGATTGAACGACGCGGGTGCTTCCGGCGCCGCTGTATCCGTGGTCTGTCGCGGTGGTTCCGTTTCAGCAGGCGTCTCGGCTTTAGTTTCAACGGTGGGCGGTTCCGGCGGGGGTGCCGCGGCTTCAGAATCCGGCGCCGGGACACTGTCGGCTTCGGCAGTTTCGGCCGGGGTTTGGCTCTCCGCTGCCATGCCTGTCTCAGGCGGGGCCAGCTCCGATTCTTCCGGCAGCGGTGGCATCAGATCGGGCGCGTCGAAATCTACCGAATACTCGTCCCGAGGTTTCTCCTGAGCAGGCTCATTCGCCATCTCGAGGGTGATTTTTTCCTCCACCGGTGTTGCCGGTGGCTCCGGTGTGAGCGGAGATTCCGAGGGTAGCGCCGGGGCTGCATCGACAGGGAGAGGCGCCGTTTTCGGCCCGGCGGAAATTTCCATATCCAGCGCGATGGTTTCTTCTGATGCGGCAGGCGGGCTTTCCGCGGATGATGATTCCACGCTGAAGTAATCGTTCTGATCGAAGGATTCCTCGACCTCTATGGTTGGCAGCGTTGTTTCCGTAGGAACCTGGATCTTTTCCGCGGCCGGTTCGTGTGTCGCTTCCTCCGGTACCGTGGGTGGCACCGGTTCAGGTTCCGGCACAGATAGGGGGGTGGAATCCGGCGGCGCCGCTTCAGGCTCTCTGGAAGGCGCCGGCGTCTCCTCGAAGAACATCTCATGCTGCGCGCCAGGCGCGATGTTTTCCTCCATCGCCAGGGGAGGTTCGGGAACAACCGGCGGTGGCGTGACCTCGGATTCGCCGGGCAATTCAGGCGAAATCTCGCCGGGTAGTTCCGGCGTCCCTGACAAGGCCGGCGGGGGCGGCGCGGCCTCCACCGCTTCCTCGATCGTCGATGCTTCATCGAGCGGAGTGAATTCCTCCGGCAGGCTTGCTTCAATAATCTCTTCAGGCGCGGACAACTCATCGCGCGGCGGCGTGGATTCGGTCTCATCCGGGGCGCGCTTGTCGCCGATATTCAGTACATCATCGAGCCGGCCTGATTCTTCCGGGACGTACTCCTCGATTTTTACTTCTGCGGAAAGATACTCCTCGTGTGTCGAGGCGGATTCTTCACTCTCCGGCTTGGGCTCGTCGCCGACATTGAGCTCATTGCCGATGAGGTCATTCAATGAGCGCATCACGGCATCCAGGTTGACCGGTCCCGCGCCGGGTGACGCCGGGGCAAAATCTTCCCGCATGCTTGATGCGTTCTCGCGGCGTGGTTGGGGTTCGGTCGCTCCCCGGGTTGCGCCCTCAGGCTGGCGTGAAACAGCCGGCGGTGATTCCGGTTTGGCCGTGTCCGCCGCGCCCTCGACCAGATCGTTGCGGATCAGGTCCTGGAGCGACTTCAGCACTTCTTCGAGTGTGTGCTTCTCGGAAGGCTTGTGCTTGTATTTCGGGTCGGGCGTTTCCATGGCTCAGGCCTCGACGAAATCGCCGGCGGAGATGTTGTGTGTTTGCAGTACATAGCCGCGGTCGCGGTAGAAACGGAAACGCTCGCGCGCCAGCGCCTTGTCCTCGTCGGCGCCGTTGACCACCTCGGCAACGCGCTGGAAGCGGCTGAAGCACTCCGGGACCTGCGGCGTGAGCTGAATCAGCACGTCTTCGTACGCCGCCGGCGGTTCATCATAGCCGATCAGCACCGGCATGTCGGCATCCGGGGTTTCTGAGTTCAGCCCGTGGGGGATGAAACTGCCGGCGCTGAAAATCCATAGCAGCCGGTCGAGCCGCTGTGCATGGCTGAAATCGGGGGTCAGAATATAAATGCGGTGGCCGAGGCGGAAGGCCTTGTGGGTCAGTTTGCAGACAGCGGCGTCCTGGCTGCCATCGGTGGCATGGTCGATCAGGTAGAAATCAACGCGCGTCATGCCGCGGCTTCCGCATCGCCCTTGTTTGCGCGGTTAAGCAGGAACTGCACCAGCAGCGGCACCGGCCGGCCGGTCGCGCCTTTTTCCTTGCCGGTTTTCCAGGCGGTGCCGGCGATATCTAGGTGCGCCCATTTGAAATTCTTCGCATAGCGCGAGAGAAAACACGCGCCGGTGATGGTGCCGGCCTCGCGCCCGCCGATGTTGGCCATGTCGGCGAAGTTGCTGTCGAGCTGCTTCTGGTACTCGTCCCACAGCGGCAACTGCCAGGCCCGGTCATGGGTGTATTTGCCGGCATTGATGATTTCACGCGCCAGTTGGTCGTTGTTGGCCAACAGCCCGCTGGCATGCGCGCCGAGCGCGATCACGCAGGCGCCGGTGAGCGTGGCGATGTCGATCACCGCGGCCGGGTTGTAGCGTTCGGCGTAGGTGAGGGCGTCGCTCAGGATCAGCCGGCCCTCGGCGTCGGTGTTGAGCACTTCCACCGTCTGGCCGGACATGCTGGTGACGATATCGCCGGGCTTGTTGGCATCGCCGTCGGGCAGATTTTCCGAACTCGGCACGATGCCGACGATGTTCAGCGGCAGCTTCAGTTCGGCCGCGGCCTTCATGGCCCCCAGCACGGAGGCCCCGCCGCACATGTCGAATTTCATTTCATCCATTTTGGCCGCCGGCTTGATCGAAATGCCGCCGGCGTCGAAGGTGAGACCCTTGCCGACCAGGGCCACGGGCGGCTCGCCTTCCTTGCCGCCGTGATATTCGAGCACGATCAGCTTGGGTGGCTGGCGACTGCCACGCGACACGGACAACAGCGCGCCCATGCCGAGCTTCCGCATGTCGTCCTTTTCCAGCACCGTCGTTTTCAGGTTGTATTGTTTGCCGATCTCGACCGCCTGTTCCGCGAGATAGCTCGGCGTGCACAGGTTGCCGGGCAGGTTGCCGAGATCGCGCGCGAGCTTCACGCCTTCCGCGATTGCCCGGCCTTCCCGGATCGCCTGCTCGCCGGGGCCGAGATCGCTGCGCTTGGGCACGGCCAGCACCACGCGCCGCAACGCCCGGCGTTGATTGTTCGGTTTGCTCTTGAGCTGGTCGAAGCGGTACAACGCGGCTTCCGTCACTTCCACCGCCTGGCGTACTTTCCAGGCGATGTCGCGGCCCTTGACGTCGATCTCGGTCAGGTAGGAGGTGATCTCGGTGGTGCCCGTGTCCTTGAGGACGCTGACCGCCTTGGCGGTGGCGTCGCGGTAACGGCTTTCGTTGAATTCCTTTTCCTTGCCGCCGCCAACAAGGAGTACGCGTTCGCTGGGAAGATTCGGGATGTTATGCAGCAGCAGGGTCTGACCGGCTTTCCCCTCGAGGTCGCCGCGCCGCAGTATCGCGCCGATGGCACCGCCCGAGACCTCGTCAATCTGGTGCGCCACGGCGGACAGCTTGCGTGACTCGAAAACGCCCGCCACGATGCAGCCGGTACGCTGTTTCTCGGGTGTGCCGCTTTTGACGCTGAATTCCATGCCGGTTCCCTGTGGTTATTTCACGCCCCGAGGGCGTGGGTTATGGTATATTTTTGTCGACCTCGGGTCACGGTTCCGTTTTGCAATCAAGCCATTAGGGATGACTGTGCGTGTAAAAACGGTGTTTTGGATGGTTTCCCCTCCGGTCCGCCCAGTGAGCGGCATTTTCCATTGTTTGCGCGTCTCTTGTCAAAACCTGACCCGGCGCTTTCACCTTGATCATTAATCGCGCTTTCTACCGGGAAGCCGCCGTCACCACCCTGGCTATTGCGGTGGTGCTGCTGATCGTCATGACCATGATGAACCTGACCCTGCTGCTGGGGCGGGCGGTGCGCGGCGGGACCTCCGAAAACGTGCTTTACATCCTGCTCGGTTACCAGATGCTCGGCAAGATCGACGTGCTGTTGCCGCTGGCGTTTTACCTGGGTGTTCTCCTGACGTTGTCGCGCTGGTACCGCGACAACGAAATGACGGTGCTGGCCGCC
>MFTB01000063.1:0-379 GCA_001785195.1 Candidatus Muproteobacteria bacterium RIFCSPHIGHO2_12_FULL_60_33 | reverse complement strand
CGCCTGCGGGGTGGGGCTGACGCACTTTCTGCGTCCGGTAATGCTGATCGGGCTGGCGATGGGTGTGGTGGTCATGGCAGCGTCGTTTTACACCACGCCGCTGGCGGTGCGTCAGATCGAGAAGGTCAAAGCCGAAAGCTCCCATCGCACCGAACCCGATCAGGTGGCTCCCGGGGTATTCACCGAGTCACCGGGCACGGGGCGGATTTTTTACGCCGAAAAAATCCGGGGGCACGGCGAGCTGGAAGGGGTTTTCGTCAGCAGTCTGGAAGAGGGCGGGCGGGGTGTGCTGGTGGCGAAATCCGGCCACCCGTTCACCGACGCCAGAACCGGTGACAAGTTTATGGCGCTGAAAGAAGGGACGCTCTACGAAGGCGAG
>MFTB01000062.1 GCA_001785195.1 Candidatus Muproteobacteria bacterium RIFCSPHIGHO2_12_FULL_60_33 | reverse complement strand
CTGTTCCGCCGATGAAACCCGCGTCGTGGATTCGCGCCTGTCCGATGACGGCGACTCCGTGCGCCGGCGGCGCGAATGCGAGGTGTGCGGCGAACGTTTCACCACTTTCGAGCGCGCCGAGCTGCGTCTCCCGCAGGTAATCAAATCCGACGGCCGGCGCGAACCGTTCAATGAAAAGAAACTGAACAACGGTCTTTCGCGCGCGCTGGAAAAACGCCCGGTGGATACCGATGCGGTCGAGAAGATCATCGGTCGCATCCGCCACAAACTGATGGCGAGCGGCGAAGGCGAGGTGCCTTCGCGCCAGATCGGCGAGTGGGTCATGGAAGAACTGAAAGAACTCGATCCGGTGGCGTATGTGCGCTTTGCCTCGGTTTATCGCAGCTTCGACGATCTGAATGCCTTCCGTGACGAGGTGCAGCGCCTGCAGAACGAACCCAGTGCCGAGTTGCGGCGCAAACAGCTATCGCTGATCCCCGAACCGGAACCGCCGGTAAAGCCGGCGACCGGTCACGCCCGCAAATCGCCCGGGAAAAAGTCATGACGACCTCCGCCGCCGATGCGCGTTTCATGGCGCGTGCGCTGCAACTGGCGCGCCGCGGCCTGTACACCACCGACCCCAATCCGCGTGTCGGCTGCGTCATCGTGAAAGATGGCAAGATCGTGGGTGAAGGCTGGCACGAACGCGCCGGCGAGCCGCACGCCGAGATCAACGCGCTCAATCAGGCCGGCAAGATGAACACGCACAGCGCGGGTGTGTACCTGACGCTGGAACCTTGTTGCCACGAAGGGCGCACGCCAGCTTGCGCGCCGGCGCTGATCAAGGCCGGCGTGAAGCGCGTGGTAGCGGCCATGCGCGACCCCAATCCGCTGGTGGCGGGCAAGGGATTCAAGCAGCTTGAAGGTCACGGCATTCAGGTGGCCGTCGGCCTGATGGAGGCGGAGGCCGAGGCGCTGAACCCCGGATTCATCAGCCGCATGAAGCGTGGCCGGCCCTACGTGCGCGTGAAACTCGCCGCGAGTCTCGATGGACGCACCGGCATGGCCAATGGCGACAGCAAGTGGATCACCAGCGAGGCGGCGCGCGCGGACGTGCAAAAATGGCGCGCGCGCAGCTCGGCGATCCTGACCGGCGTGAGCACCGTGCTCGCGGACGACCCGGCGCTGACCGTGCGCGATTTCAAGACCGGGCGGCAGCCGCTGCGCGTGGTGCTGGACAGCCGTCTGAGCATGTCACCCAGGGCGCGCATGTTGCGCGGCGAAGGCAAGACACTCGTCGTGACGGCCGGTGAGGATGTGGCATTGGCGGAAGCTCTTAAGAAAGCCGGCGCCGAGGTGGCGCATATCTCCACGCCGCAGAAGAGCGTGGATCTCACTGCGCTTCTCAAGCATCTGGCCTGGCTGGAGGTGAACGAAGTGCTGGTCGAGGCCGGTGCCACCCTGTGCGGCGCGCTGTTGCGGCAGGGCCTGGTGGATGAGCTGGTGCTGTATTACGCACCCCATATTATGGGCAACAATGAACGCGGCATGTTCGCACTGCCGCCGCTGCTGCGCATGTCCGATCGCATCAATATGGAAGTAACGGATGTGCGGGCGGTCGGGCGGGACTGGCGGGTTATTGCCCGCGTCAGCGAAAAACAGGATTAAAAGATGTTTACCGGAATCATTCAGGCTGTGGGAAAAATTGCTGCCATTGAGCAGAAGGGCGGCGATGCGCGCATGCGCGTGG
This sequence comes from Candidatus Muproteobacteria bacterium RIFCSPHIGHO2_12_FULL_60_33, assembly GCA_001785195.1. Classification (GTDB taxonomy): domain Bacteria; phylum Pseudomonadota; class Gammaproteobacteria; order Acidiferrobacterales; family Sulfurifustaceae; genus Sulfuricaulis. Next base: position 6,031 of record MFTB01000062.1, on the reverse strand, counting down.
ACACCGGCCGGCTCGACATGTCGAACGTGAATACCGGCGACAGCATCGCGGTCAGCGGCGTATGCCTGACGGCCGTGGAGCATTCCGCGTCGGGATTTGCCGCCGATGTCTCGGGCGAAACGCTTTCGCGCACGACGCTGGGCCGGCTGCGCCCCGGCGATGCCGTGAATCTGGAAAAGGCCCTGACGCTCGGCACCCCGCTGGACGGGCATCTGGTCAGCGGTCACGTGGACGGTGTGGGAACGGTCGTCAGCCGCGAGGGAGAGGGGAGATCGGTACGGTTCAGATTCCAGGTGCCGGATACGCTGGCCCGCTATATCGCGGAAAAGGGCTCTATCTGCGTGGATGGTGTGAGCCTTACCGTCAACGCGGTCAACGGCGCAAAATTCGACGTGAACATCGTGCCGCACACGCTGGCGCAAACCACGCTGGACAGTTTCCAGCCCGGTTCAAAAGTCAATCTGGAGGTCGATCTGCTGGCGCGCTATCTCGAGCGGCTCGTGCTTGGCGAAGGCGCAGCCCAAAGCAATTCAAGCATCACCCGCGAGTTTCTTGCCCAACACGGGTTTATCAAATAGAACTTATAAATACTCTTAACCGCAGATAGGAGTGGCGCAGGGATGCGCCGATTACGGAGCTAAGGACGCAAACGCGGATTTCTTTTTAAGATGAACGCAGATAAATAGAAATCCTATAAGCTATCTGCGTTTATCTCTTTTCTTATCTGTGTTCATCTGCGGTAGGTTTGTCTTTGGTTTTTTTTCAGATAGTTTTTGGTTATTTATTTCTGGCGATCACCTGGAAGTTCACGCTGGTTTTGGCCAGCAGCGTGGCGCTTGATGTGTTTTTCCCTTTCAACACCAGCTTGCTGACGATACGGTATTTTCCCGGCGGGGCCTTCTCCGGAATAGGCAAAGTGGTGTCGCCGGTGTAGTACCCGCTGGTGCGCAGTTGGTTGCCCAGGGTCTCCGCCTTGGTGGCAATCAAGGCGCCGTCGGCGGTGTAAAATTCCCGAATTTCCTCCAGTGCCAGGCTCTTGCCTGCTTTTCGTTGCAAATAAAATTCCTTGTAGAGGACGAGATAGTTGCAGGGCGCTATCTTTGGCGTATCAACCCGCATTTTGTACAATCGCACGACGGCGCTCGTGCCTTTGGGCAATGTTTTGAAATTACGCGCGGCAGATTCCGAATCCGATTCCAGAAAACGGTATTGCGTGGGGTAGTCTGCATCCTTGCGATTCTCCTCGAACTGAGCGCAGGTCATTTCACGAAAAGACGCACAACCAGAAAGCAGAAATAACAAACCGGCGAGAATGACCGCTAATAGCCACCTGAGGGGAATGAAGCACAGCGCCTGTTTCATGACCGTCCCTGGCAGTGCCATGGTTCAGCCGCCCCAGGCCTGACGCAGTGTTTCGTATTTGTCCTTGCCTTGGCTGACTTTCTGCGGTGCGTCAATGTTTGTTTCGCGCGATACCACGACTTTCCGCGCGGGCTGGGCTTTTTTCCACGTTACTATTTGCGTGCGCATGACCTCATCCGAGGAATTTCGTGCCGGGCCGAGATGCGCGGGAAAAAGTCCAAGTGTCAGTGCCAGCAGAAACGTCGCTGCCACCATGGAAAAATCCAGCCAGGCCCCGCCCCAGATGCGGTGCTGCGAATTTTCGGTGGAGCGCCGCGTGCGGCGCATCCCGGAAAGCGCGGTGACGACCGCTGATTCCCGGCGTTCCATCAGCCCCAACTCCAGCAGGGCCGTGCGGAATTCCGCCATGGTCTGGAAACGCCGGTTTGGGTCCTTCGCCATCGCCTTGAGAATCACGGATTCCAGATCGGGCGGCAGCCGGCGCTGAAATTCCTTGGGGCTGGGCGGATTTTCCTGGACGTGTGCATGCATGAGGGCGTAGTCGGTGCGGCGCTCGAACGGCAGCCGTCCGGTGACGGTCTCGAACAGGCTGATCCCGAGCGTGTAGATGTCGGAACGGCAATCGGTTTCCCGTCCATTGATCTGTTCCGGGGATATGTACAGGAGCGTGCCGACCATGGCGCCGTTCTGTGACGGGTCGTGATTGTCCATAAGCCGGGCGATGCCGAAATCCATCAATTTGATCTCGCCGTCGCGCGTGATGAAAATATTGCCGGGTTTGAGGTCACGGTGCACCACGCCCATGCGGTGGATGTGTTCCACGCCGCGCATGGTCTGTTCGAAGACGCGCACGGCCTCGGGCACGGACAGGGGTCCGTAGTGGCGCAGGCGGCTTTCAAGGGTTTCGCCCTCGACATATTCGAGGACCAGGACCTGGCCCACCGGGTGTTCCATGAACTCGAACAGCGTGACCACATAGGGGCTGTTCAGCCGCGCCTGCGCCTGGGCTTCGGTGTGAAAGCGCTTGAGATACTCGGGATACTTGCTCAGCTTGGGTGGCAGCACTTTGAGTGCCACCGTGCGATTGAGCTCGGTATCATGTGCACGGTACACGATACCCATGCCGCCCACACCGATCCGGCTCAGGGTCAGGTAGCGACCGACCATGCTGCCGGGTTCGAGCGGCCCCACGGCCGGCTCTGCGGCGGGCTGTGCAGCGAGCTGCGCCCGGCGTCCGGTAAAACGGTCGGAGATAATGACTGTACTTTGCAGTTTGTCGGCCTTGTTGGCTTTGGCAGACATATGGGCACCCGGATTTGGTAAACGATCCGCGGACGCCACCCCCCCTGGCAGTACCCGCATCTATATAAGGAGTATGGCCACGTAAGCGTTTTGGGTGAGGAAAGCCGGGACAAAAGCCGGGGAAACCCCGACAAACGGTGGCCCTTGCTGAACAGGTCTGCCTGGCCGGGATCAGGGCATCCAATACGAAAATAGGTGATAATGCACGCCCGATTCAGGTTTTTTCCGTGGTTTCATGCCAATCAGCCCGATTACCGAGATTATTGACGAGATCAAGCGCGGCCGCATGGTCGTCCTGATGGACGACGAGGACCGCGAGAATGAAGGCGACCTGGTCATGGCCGGGGCCCATGCGCGCGCCGAGGACATCAACTTCATGGCGCGTCACGGTCGCGGGCTGATTTGTCTCACGCTGACCCAGGAGCGCTGCCGCCAGTTGCGGTTGCCGCTCATGGTGAGCGACACGCAGCAGCGGCGCTCGACCAATTTCACCGTCACCATTGAGGCGGCGGAAGGCGTGACCACCGGTATTTCCGCCGCCGATCGCGCACGCACCATCCAGGCCGCGGTCAAAAAAGATGCCAAGCCGAGCGATCTGGTGCAACCGGGCCATGTGTTTCCACTGATGGCGCAGCGCGGCGGCGTGCTGGCGCGCGCGGGACACACCGAGGCCGGCGTGGATCTCGCGCGTCTCGCCGGGCTCGAGCCCGCCAGCGTCATCTGCGAGATCATGAACGAAGACGGCGCCATGGCGCGCCTGCCGGAACTGGAAACGTTCGCCCAACAGCATGGGCTCAAGATCGGCACCATCGCCGATCTCATCCGCTACCGTAACGAGCACGAATCCACCATCCAGCGCGTCGGCGAATGTGTGATGCCGACGGAATTCGGTGACTTCCGCGTGCTGGCTTATCACGACGACATCGGCGATTCGGTGCATCTTGCTCTGGTCAGGAGCGATATCCGCCGCGACCGGCCGACTCTTGTGCGGGTTCACATGCAGGAGAGCCTGCTCGACCTCGTCACCACGGCGCATCGTGCCGGTTCCTGGTCGCTGCACGAGGCGCTCGCGTACGTGGCCGCCGCAGGCGCGGGCGTGGTGGTTATCCTGCAACAGGAAGAGAAGCCCGCCGATCTGGTGCAGCGCATCCGGCATTTTCAGGGGCAGGGCAAAGCATTAGAATCGAGCGGAGGCAAGCGCGGTCACCAGGAAATGCGCACCTACGGTTTGGGGAGCCAGATTCTGGCGGATCTCGGCGTGAGCAAAATGCGCGTGCTGGGCCATGCCATGAAGGCGCCCGGGCTCTCCGGTTTCGGGCTGGAGATCGTGGAATACATTGGAAACGATCCGGCGCAACTCTCAAGTACTCATCGCAAACAAAACAAAGAGAAAAAGGTATCCGGATGAATGACGTGAAAAGCATTGATGGTGATCTGATCGCGCGCAGCGCGCGTTTCGGCATTGCGCTCGGACGTTTCAACAGTTTTATCGGCGAGCGTCTGCTGGAAGGCGCGATTGACACGCTGGTGCGCCACGGTGCTGAAGCTGTTAACATAGAAATCGTTCGCGTACCGGGCGCTTTCGAGATGCCGCTGGCCCTGAAAACCATGGCGGCCAGCGGAAAATACGATGCACTCATCGCGCTTGGCGCGGTGATTCGCGGCGAGACACCGCATTTTGAGTACGTTGCCGGCGCATGCGCCAAGGGCGTCTCGCAAGTCAGCATGCAATTCGATCTGCCGGTCGCTTTTGGCGTGCTGACGGTGGACACGATCGAGCAGGCCATCGAGCGCGCCGGCACCAAGAGCGGCAACAAGGGCGTGGACGCCGCGCTCACCGCCATCGAGATGGTGAATCTGCTCAAGAAACTGCGCGTCTGACGGAGGGTCTATGGTCAAGGGCAGTCGTCACAAGGCGCGTCGTGCGGCGGTGCAGGCCCTGTATCAATGGCAGCTCACCGAGCAGGCGCCGCGCGAGATCGAGAATCACTTCATCCTCGATCATGAAATGAATGACGTCGATCTCGACTATTTCCACCACTTGGTGCGTGAGATCCCGCTGCACCAGCATGAGCTGGACGATCACATCTCTCCGCACCTGGACCGCAAGCTGAACGATGTTGATCCCGTCGAACTCGCCTGCCTGCGCATCGGCACCTACGAGTTCGAGTTCCATCCCGAAATTCCCTATAAGGTCATCCTGAATGAGGCCGTGGAGCTGGCCAAGACCTTCGGCGCCGAACACGGCCACAAGTACGTCAACGCCATTCTCGACAAGGTCGCCGCGGGTCTGCGCGCGCGCGAAATTCAGGCCGCGCGTTCCACGGCCTGACGAAATATTGGGAAGCTGGATGCAGTATCCCCTCTCCCCTTGCGGGAGAGGGATAGGGAGAGGGGTAACAAAAAATCCTGAGTAGAATAGTAATGTCGTGTACTGATCGTGGCTGTATCACCCTCACCCCCGCGATCGAAATGAAGATACTCACCCACTTCCCCTCTCCCGGAGGGAGAGGGAGGCGAGCCGAGCGCGCTGGCGCGCTACGCGCGCATTCTTTCACTTTGGGAGTGGGGAAGTCGGTCGAAATACCCAATATGACGGAATTCGAACTCATCCGTAGTTTCTTCGCGCGCCAGGATGTTGTGCGCCCCGATGTCGTCGCCGGCATCGGCGATGACACGGCGCTTCTGCAACCGCCCGCCGGCCAGCAACTGGCGGTGACGTCCGATCTGCTGGTGTCCGGCGTGCATTTTCTTCCCGATGCCGATCCGTTTTCTCTTGGCCACAAGGCGCTGGCCGTAAACCTGAGCGATCTCGCGGCCATGGGCGCGGAGCCGGCCTGGTTCATGCTGAATCTGGCGCTGCCCAAGGCCGATGCCCGCTGGCTGGAGCCGTTCTGCCGGGGCATGTTCCAGCTGGCGCGTGAACACAATGTACAACTCGTGGGTGGCGATACTTCGCGCGGACCGCTTGCCATCGCCATCGAAGCGCATGGTTTTGTGCCGCCAGGGCAGGCGCTGCGGCGATCGGGCGCGAAGATCGGTGACCGGATATACGTCACCGGGGCGCTCGGCGATGCCGCGCTGGCGCTACGCCACCGTCTTGGCGGAATTCGTCTGATCGAGCGCGATCTCGCGGCCGTCGCCGAGCGGCTGGACCGCCCTACGCCACGTGTGCGCGAGGGGATGATGTTGCGGGGCATTGCTCACAGTGCCATCGATATTTCCGACGGGCTGCTGGCGGATCTGGGCCATATCCTGGAAATGAGTAAGGTCGGTGCACGGATCAACTTGGACAAAATACCTGTCTCGCCGGTTTGCCGGTCGCATATCAAGGAAACGGGCTGGGACACGGTGCTGGCGACCGGCG
>MFTB01000061.1 GCA_001785195.1 Candidatus Muproteobacteria bacterium RIFCSPHIGHO2_12_FULL_60_33 | reverse complement strand
CCGTTGCGATTGATGAATTCCCTGGTCCCGTCGAGCGGGTCGACGAGCCAGAACCGCTGCCAGCCCGCGCGCTTTTCATAATCCACTTTCGCCGACTCTTCCGAAAGCACGGGGATACCGGGGGTCAGCGTCTCCAGCCGCGCGCAGATGATTTCATGCGCGGCGCGGTCCGCCGCGGTGAGCGGCGAGCGGTCTTCCTTCTGCTCCACGCTGAAGCCGCGTTCGTAGACGTCGAGAATTCGTCGGCCGGCATCACGCGCGATGTCGCAAGCCGCATTCAGATAATCACGGGGATTGAAATCACTCACGATGCTCAGCGCCTCCCGGCCAATAGTTCGCGTACCAGGAACAGCGCCGCGATCGAGCGCGCCTCGGTGCATTCCTCGTGTGCGCAAAGTTCGGTCAGACGGTCCAGCGACCACGGCACCACCTCGATCGCCTCGGGCTCGTCGCCTTCCCGGCGTTCGGGATAGAGCTCCTGCGCCAGCACCACGTGCGTGGCATGACTGAAATATCCCGGCGCCAGCGTTACCGACTTGAGGTGAGTCAGCTGGCGCGCCCCGTAACCGACCTCTTCCATGATCTCGCGGTTGGCGGCCGCGAACGGCGATTCGCCTTCTTCGATGATGCCCTTGGGCAGCGCCAGCTCGTAACGCTCCACGCCCGCGGCGTACTCGCGGATCAACAGCACGGTGCTGTCATCGAGCATCGGCACCACCAGCACGGCGCCGCTGGGCGAGCTGCGCAGGCGCTCGTAGTTCACCTCGCATCCATTGGCGAAACGCAGCCCCACCTGCTCGACCCGGAACAGGCGCGTGCGCGCGATGGTTTCGGTGCGGGTGATAACAGGTTTTTTACCGGAAGCAGCATGGTGTGCCATAACCTGAAGGTTAATCCTTTTTGATTCAGGAACAAAATAGAGAAATTTCCTCCATCGCCGTAACGGGTATATGCTTGTCCCGATGCATTTTTTCAGACAGGCGGAGCCAACCCATGATCGTGATTGAGGAACAAAACGACCTGCTCAAGGCAACGGTCTATGCCGAACTTTCGCTCGCGGATTTCCGGGAATTTGAAACCGCCGTCCAGCGCGAACTCAAACAGGCGCCGAAAATCAAACTGCTGCTCGACCTGACGAAAATGTCGGGCTACACCGTCGACGTCGCCTGGGAGGACCTCCACTTCACCCGCGCCCATGCCCACGATTTCCGGCGCATCGCGGTGGTCACCGGCAGCGTGTGGGCGACCTGGCTCGGCTGGCTGCCGTCCGCCTTTACCGACGCGGAGATCAAGCATTTCGAAGATGCCGCGGCGGCGAGTGCCTGGCTGCAAGGCCGCTGATCCTCGGCCCCGCTTTAAGTTTCTCATTAATTTAATGATCATTCACCGCAAAAACGCGAAGGATGCAAAGAAAAACATGAGATTTTCATTGAGAAAACCTTTGCGCCCTTTGCGCCTTTGCGGTAATCAGTAGTATTTCTGTTTTTCATGATCGCCTGGAACCAGCTCGATACCCTGCTGCTCGACCTCGACGGCACGCTGCTCGACCTGCATTACGACAACCACTTCTGGCTCGATCACGTGCCGCGCCGCTACGCGGAAACGCACGGGCTTTCGCCCGAGGCGGCCCGGGAGGAAGTGTTGGGGCGCTACCAGCGCGCCGAGGGCACGCTCAACTGGTACTGCGTGGACTACTGGAGCCGGGAACTCCGGCTCGACATCCCGCAACTCAAGGAAGAGGTGAATCACCTGATCGCGGTGCACCCGCACGTGCTGGATTTCCTCGAGGCGGTCAAGGCCATGAAAAAACGCGTGGTGCTGGTTACCAATGCCCACGGCAAGACACTGGCCATCAAGTTCCGGCGCACGCCGCTGGGCGGGCACTTCGACGCGGTGGTGTGTTCGCACGATTTGGGACTGCCGAAGGAGCACACGGATTTCTGGAACAAGATGCAGCAGGTGCAGCCGTTCGAGAAGCGTACCGCGCTGCTCATCGACGATAGCCTGCCGGTGCTGCGCTCGGCGAACCGGTACGGCATCGGTCAGTTGCTCGCCGTGTACAAACCGGATTCGAAACTGCCGGAAAAGGACGTCGGGGAATTCCGCGCCATCCGCAGTTTCCGGGAGATCATGCCCTGAGGCCAGGGAGCATATCCATGAAACCCATTGGCATTCTGATTACGGCGATGCTGCTCACGTCTTGCCAGACCGCGGCCTACGAAGGTAACGAAAACTCGCCGTTTTACCTCATCCCCGCCGGCTCGACCCTGACACTCACGCGCAACCTCACCGTCCCGGCCAATCAGGTGGCGGTGTTCCTGCAGGGTGGCGAAGTGGTGGCGTCGGACCGGGTCAACCAGTATTACCCGCACTGCAAGTTCGAACTGCGGCGTCGTCTGGACACGGCGCAGACCGTGCCAGCGGACAATTTCGAGATCACCAAGGTCGTGCAGGAAATCGGACACAGCGTCGCACTCGACGGCCTGCAGCTCGCGGGGGTGTCTGTCGGCATCGGCATCCATGTCGGCGCGAAAGGCGACGGCGCCAGTCTCCAGACCTGGAGCACGCGCCTGACGTTGCGCTCCGCGCGCCAGCCCGAGGTGTTGCGCCTGTCCTGCGGGCAGGCGGCGCTGCCGCACGAGGGTCAGCACGTCAGCATCAATGATATGCGCAAGGCGCTGGGGAATGTGTTTACACTCGACGTGGCGAAGAAAAACAAATAGCTCTTACAATTCCGAAATACTTGGAGCCTCTAAAGAAAACGAATGAACAGGATTAACAGGGAGAGCCGGAATGAGACGAAGACACTTAACGTGTCTTCGTCCCGGCGAGCGCCCCGCCACGGATGGCGGGGCCGAGTCTGTCGAGGTCTTCGTAGTCACGCCAAGGACGGCATACATGCCTTCCCTGGCGTCGCCACGGTGGCTTCGATTCACCCCGGCCCGCACTTCCATGTGCGGGCGCTCAGCGGCGCCGATGCCCGTTAAGGGCATCGGCGACAACTCCGCTTCGCCCTGTAAATCCTGTCTGATTTTTCTTCTTGTCAGAGATTCTCATGAATATCGAGTTCCTTAGCGCCGCGCTCGCCGCCCTTGAGTCGCCGTTTAAAATGCTGGTGCTGCTGGCCATCGCCAACGGCGCACCGATCCTTGGCAAAAAGATCTTCGGCGCCTCATTCAACTATCCGCTCGACGGAGGCGCGAAATTCCGGGATGGCCGTCCGCTGTTTGGCCCCTCCAAGACCATCCGCGGTGTCGTGTTGTCCCTCATCGCCACCGCGCTCGCCGCCAGCGCGCTCGGGTACGAGTGGATTGACGGCGCCCTGATTTCGGCCCTGTCCATGCTGGGGGACCTGACCTCGAGCTTCGTCAAGCGCCGGCTGGGCCTGCCCCCGAGCAGCATGGCCCCGGGGCTGGATCAGATTCCGGAATCGTTGTTTCCGTTGCTGGCCCTCAAGGCCCGGCTGGGCCTCACGGCGTGGGATATCGCCGGGGTGGTGCTGGCGTTTGTCGTGCTGGAGTTGCTGTTGTCGCGGCTGCTGTTTGGGCTGCATCTGCGCGACCGGCCCTATTGACCGCCGGCGTAGACATTCCTTCAAGCGCGCCGGCCGCTCTCGACATCCCTGTCTATCGCGGCACTAGCGCGTCCCTGCGCGTCGCAAGCGGTGCAGGGTGATCTCGGGCAGGCAGTTGAGCCGTACATCCACGATGGAGCTGCCCGCGCCCACCGAGGTATAGCCGACGAGATCCTGGTAACGCCACGGCCCGCGCGCGAAGGCGCGTGGGCAGTCGGCATCGGTAATCAGCGGAATGCCGCCCGGCAGGCAGATCTGGCCGCCGTGGGTATGGCCGCAGAGCATGAGCTTGAAATCGGCATGCGCCGCGTTGCGGTACGTCTCGGGTGTATGCGACAGCAGGATCGAGACCGCCTCGTGCGGGATGTCGTGCGCGGCCTTGTGGATGTTGTCCACGCGGTAGTAGTGCGCGTCATCGATGCCCGCGAGGTGAATCGCGGCGCCTTGGCGCTCGAGCCGCACCGATTCGTTGAGAAGCACCTGGATTCCCATATCTTCCATGCCCGGCACCATGCGGATGGTGTCGTGATTGCCGAGCACGGCGTACACCGGCTCCTTGAGATGCGGCCGCAGGCGCGTGAAGCCCGCGAGCGCCGGCTTATACGGTCCGCGGGTGCGGTAACGATAGTCGCCGGTGAGCACGCACAGGTCGTAGTCCACCGCGCGCACGCGTTCGATCAGCGCATGGACAAAGTCTTCGCTCATGTCGAGGTGCAGATCGCTCAAGTGCAGGATGGTGTAACCATCGAAGGCCGCCGGCAAAGCCGTGAGTGGCACTTCGTTGCGGACGATACGGATTTTGAGCGCGTTACGCCGGCCACGGCCGTGCAGTCCGATCAGGCCCAGACAGCCGCGGATGACGGCATGGGCAAAGTACCAGTTCTCGAGGTGAAAGAAGTGGGTGCCCCGATGAAAAACCTGCGCCTCGTACTCCGACTCGAGGCCCAGGCGCTGGCGCAGATGCACGCGGCCGAGGCGCTTGGCTAACCGATCGTAATTGGTCTGGTCCATCCGCGGGTGACGCTCGCCAGGTAAACAGGGGCCTGCGTTGGCAAGGTTAACAGATTCAGCGGAGGGCGTCCCGCCGCGGAAACGCCCTACCTCTTTTTCTTGCCGGCGTTTTTCTGAAGCGCCCGGCGATCCCAGTTCTTGAACCTGTTACGACAGTAATCAAGCAACGACTCGTAGCCGGGGAAGAACAGTTCAAAATCTTCCTCGCCCGAGGGGCCCTCGAACTCGCAGTCATCATTGGAATGATCGCGGCAGATTTGCGGGCGGGTTTCGTAGATGCCGCAGCGTCCTCCGGGTTGCAAGTGCCGGCATGGATTGTTGACCAGCAGAAACCAGCCGTCCTCGTCCTTGTACATCTGCGAGTTCTGGTGCGAGATCTGCCACAACAGGAGATCGAAGTCCTCCATGGAACGCGGTGTGTCGATCTGGTGGGTAAAGTAAGTACAGCAGGTCGCGCCCTGGCAGAAGGTACATTTGTTCTCAGGCGTGATTTTTACCTCGCTCACGAGCGAAATCGGAATGGCGGTGGTCATGGGCTTATATCAGGTCAGTCCGAAAGGGGCGGCATTATAGCGGCGGCGCCCGGGGATGACGAGTCCAGGCATGATGGATGTGCGCGTGCCGGTGCGCGCGGTTCCGGCGTTCCTGTCATACAATAGACAGACCACCGGCGAAGAACACCAACATGAAACTGAGCGCCAGGGATTTCAAGGCCTGGGACAACAAGTGCATCACCCTCCTCGGGATGTCCGGGGTGGGCAAGACGCGCCTGGCCATCAAGCTGCGCATGCACAACTGGTTCCATTATTCCGGCGACTACCGTATCGGCACGCGCTATCTCGACGAGGCCATCCTCGACCACATCAAGCAACAGGCGATGCAGATCCCGTTCCTGCGCGAGCTGCTGCGCTCGGATTCGATTTACATCCGCAACAACATCACCGTGGACAACCTCCAGCCGGTATCGAGCTTTCTCGGCAAACTGGGCAACCCGGAAAAGGGCGGGCTCGGCCTCAAGGAATTCAAACACCGCCAGGAACTTCACCGGCAGGCTGAAATCGCGACCATGCGCGACATCCCGGTGTTCATCGGCAAGGCGCGCGAGATATACGGCTACAAGCATTTCGTCAACGATGCCGGCGGCAGCCTGTGCGAGCTCGATGATCCGGCCACCATCAAGATCCTGGCTGATCACACACTGATCCTGTACATCAAGGCCACCGAAAAAGACGAGCAGGAGCTGATCCACCGCGCCGAGGAAGACCCGAAGCCGCTCTACTACCGCGAGGCGTTCCTCGACGAGCAGCTCGCGGTTTACCTGCGCGAGAAAAAATTATCCTACGTGGCGCAAATCGATCCGGATGATTTCGTGCGCTGGATGTTCCCGCGCCTGTTCCATACGCGCGTTCCGCGCTACCAGGCCATCGCCGACC
>MFTB01000060.1:394-5848 GCA_001785195.1 Candidatus Muproteobacteria bacterium RIFCSPHIGHO2_12_FULL_60_33 | reverse complement strand
TCGAGGGCAATTGCGACGAGCGCGGCACGCGCGAGTACAACCTGGCGCTGGGCGAGCGACGCGCACAGGCCGTCGAGCGCCTGATGAAGGTCCTGGGCGTCGCCGGTAACCGCATCAAAACGGTGTCCTACGGCGAGGAAAAACCGCTGTGCCAGGAGCACAATGAGTCCTGCTGGCGTCAGAACCGCCGCGCCGAGATCGGTTACTAATCCAGCGGATGACGATGCGGCATCCCCGGCGCGTCGGCGTGTGGGCGGCAGGGATACTGACCGCCAGCCTGCTGGCGCCGGCGTGGGCGGCGGAGCCACCTTCGGGCGGCCGCAGCCTGCCGCCGGTGGTGGAGCTGGGGGTCGGGGGTGCCCCGGCATCCTCCCCGCCTTCGCGTGAGGTGCTGGCCGATCTTCTGCAACAGCTTGAAACGCTGCAGACGGAACTTCGGAACCTGCGGGGTCAGGTTGAGGTCCAGACCAACGAAATCGAGCGTCTGAAGGCGCGCCAGCGCGATCTGCTGGCCGACATCGACCGGCGGATCGGTGAACTGGAACGCCGCGGGTCCGCGGCGCTTTCACCGGAAGCGGCCTCCCCCACGGGAGCCAGCGTGCCTTCTGCGACAGGGTCGGCGTCGTCGGCCCAGGAGCAGCAGGACTACGATGCGGCGTTCAACCTCATGAAGCAGGGGCATTACGATCGGGCCGCCAAAGGCTTTCGCGATTTTATCGCCAAGCATCCGCAAAGCGCGCTGCGTGACAACGCCCGGTACTGGCTCGGCGAGGCCTATTACGTCGTGCGCGATTTTCGGCAGGCGCTGACGGAGTTTTCCCGGCTCATGAATGATCATCCCAAGAGCCTGAAAGCGCCGGATGCCCTGCTCAAGATCGGCTACAGCCATTATGAGCTCGGTGAATGGGCCAAGGCGCGTGAGAATCTCAATCAGGTCATCGCGCGCTATCCCGGCCAGCCCGCCGCCAAATCGGCGGAGCAGCGGCTGGCGAAGATGAAGAAACAGGAGCATTAGTTTGTGCCGCCATCGGAGACAGCCGCTGTAACCCTCCGGCCGGGTTCCTCCGCGAGCGACCGGCTGCGCATCACGGAAATCTTTTATTCATTGCAAGGCGAGGCACGCACCGTGGGTTACCCCACGGTGTTTATTCGCCTGACCGGTTGCCCGCTGCGCTGCACCTATTGCGACACCGAATACGCCTTCTATGGCGGGCAGTGGCTGGATCTCGACGATATATTGAAGCGCGTGGCCGAACACGCGCCGCGTTACGTGACCGTGACGGGCGGCGAACCGCTGGCGCAACGTCCGTGCCGTGAATTGCTGGTTGCGTTGTGCGAACGCGGCTACGAGGTGTCGCTCGAGACGGGTGGCGCGCTCGATATCGCCGGCATTGACCCGCGCGTGAGCATCGTGATGGATCTCAAGACACCCGGCTCCGGGGAGGAGCAACGCAACCTCTACGCCAATATCGCGCATCTGGAGAAAAAGGATCAGGTCAAGTTCGTGATCTGCGATCGCACGGATTACGAATGGAGTCGCGCGAAGCTCGCTGAGCATAGGCTTGACCGGATTTGCGACGTGCTCTTTTCTCCCTGCTACGGGCAGATGAACCCGACCGATCTGGCCGAGTGGATCTTGCAGGATCATCTGCCGGTGCGCATGCAGATCCAATTGCACAAGCTTCTCTGGAACGATGCCCGCGGACGCTGACGCCGGCCGGAAGGCGGTGGTGCTGGTTTCCGGCGGTCTCGATTCCGCCACCGTGCTGGCACTCGCCCGGGCCGCCGGCGCGCGCTGTTATGCGCTCACGCTCGATTACGGCCAGCGACACCGGGTAGAGCTGGAAGCCGCGCGCCGTGTCGCGCAGCAACTGGGCGCCGCCGATCAGCGCGTGGTCAAGCTCGACATCGGCTGGATCGGCGGTTCGGCGCTGACCGACACCCGCATCGCCGTGCCGCACGAGTCCTCGCCGGGGATTCCCGTCACCTATGTCCCGGCGCGCAACTCGGTATTTCTTTCCATCGCGCTCGGTTGGGCCGAGGTGCTGGGCGCCTCGGCCATTTATATCGGCGCCAACGCCGTGGATTATTCCGGCTATCCCGACTGCCGGCCGGAATTCATCCGGGCCTTCGAGAGCCTGGCCAACCTGGCCACCCGGGCGGGGGTGGAAGGAAAGGCCTTTCATGTGCATGCACCGCTGATGAATATGCGCAAGCATGAAATCATTCGCACCGGCGCGCGTTTGGGTGTCGATTATGCGCTCACGTTGTCGTGCTACGACCCGGATGCGGCCGGACGCGCCTGCGGCCGTTGCGACGCCTGCCGCTTGCGCGCGCAGGGGTTTGCCGAGGCGGGAGTCGCCGATCCCACCCGCTACCGGTGATCGCGGGCCTTGGAATTTTCCTTCCATCTTGGCAATATTCGGATATCCTCTCGGAGGGGAGTTTCCCGGGCGGTACTGAACGCGATTCACGTATTTCGGAGCAGGCATGAAATTATCAGTTCTGGTTCTGGAAGGTCCCTACAATCACGAAGCCTCCGACAGCGCCTATAACTTCATCCAGGCCGCTCTCGCCAAGGGTCATACCATCCGCGGTATCTTTTTCTACGACGATGGCGTGTACAACGCCACCAAGCTCATGGACCCGCCGCAGGACGAACGGCATATCTCCAAACGCTGGTCGGAACTGGGCGCGAAAGGGATCGACATGATCGTCTGTGTCGCCGCGGCAAAACGCCGCGGCATCACCAACGAGGTGCTGGTGCCGAATATTCGCATCTCGGGTCTGGGCCAGTTGGCCAGCATGATCGACGAAGCCGACCGGCTGGTCACTTTTGGCGATTGATACAAGGCGGACTCATGGCAGCGACGGGAAAAAAGGTCATGGTGACGGTGCGCAAGGCGCCGCACGGCAGCATTTACGTGCAGGAATCCATCGAGGTCATGTTCATTTTCGCGACCTACGACATGGATCTTTCCGTGGTTTTCATGGACGACGGCGTGCTGGCCCTGCACCCGGGCCAGGACACGAAGGGGCTCGGCATCAAGGGCTTCATGGCCTCGCTCGGCGCGCTCGTGGATTGGGAGGTCACGAAGGTTTACGTGGACCGGCAGTCGCTGAAAGAACGGAATATCGCGGAGGACGCGATTATTTCGATCGGCAAGGATGAGGAGACCGACGCGCCCATCCGGCCCAAGGTGCTGGACAGCGCCGAGATCGCCGCGATGATGGCGGTGCAGCACAGCCTCGTGTCATTCTAGGAATCTCCCATGCTCCATACCGTCAACAAATCCCCATTTCAGAACAGTGCGCTGGAGAACTGTCTGCGCGTGGCGCAAAAGGGCGATGTCATTCTGTTGCTGGAGGACGGCGTGTACGCGGCTTCGGCGGGAACGGCGAGATCATCCCTGATCGAGCAGGCCGTGAAGCAGCACACGGTTTATGCGATTGACGCGGACCTGAAGGCGCGCGGCCTGGGCAACCTCATCAAGGATGTTCGCGTCGCGAGCTACGGTGATTTCGTCGATCTGGTGGAACAGCATCCGGTCCACGCCTGGTTGTAAAAAAAATCTGTAGGGGCGGGATTTATCCCGCCCAGGGCGCGATAAATCGCACCCCTACCTAAATTTTACGACGCCTTCCTGATATAGAAGTGAATCTTCCCGCCCTCTTCGCTGGTTTCAACGATCTGATCGCCGGTCCTGCTGACCAGCGCGGGGATATCGCTGCGGGTGCCGGGGTCCGTGGTCAGCAGATGCAGCACTTGCCCCGCCGCCAGCGACTGGAGCATTTTCTTGCACTTCATGACAGGCATGGGGCAGTTGAGTCCCGTGGTGTCCAGTTCTCTATCGAACGTCGGCATTGGCGTACCTCGTGGCAAATGACTGAAAAGGCGATTTTACTAGCCTGCTTTTTCCGGGGGAAGCCTTATCTGGCAGCGTCAAAATGTCACGATAAAACAATCCGGACTGACAGGTGATATGGCGCGAGACGCCAAAGCGACGCAAAATAATCCATGCGCCGGTGGCAAGGAATAAAGGCGCGTATGGCAGCGTCTCGACAGTCATTGACTTAAAGGTGGTAAGCCGGAGGTTTTATGGAACTCAGTAATGTTCAGAATGTAGTGTTGTGGGGATTCCTCGTGGCGGTGGCGTTCGGCGCCATTGCCAACAAGACGAATTTCTGCACCATGGGTGCGGTGAGCGATTGGGTGAACATGGGCGATAAGAATCGCTTGCGCGCCTGGTTTCTCGCCATCGGTATCGCCATCATCGGCTCGCAATTTCTACAGGCCCAGGGATACATCGATCTCGGCAAGTCCATTTATCTGACAACGAACTTCGGCTGGCTGGGGCACCTCCTTGGCGGGTTTCTCTTCGGCGTTGGTATGACGCTGGGTTCCGGTTGCGGCCAGCGTACGCTGGTGCGCGTTGGCAATGGCAACCTGAAATCGCTCGTGGTCATGCTGGTACTGGGCATCACGGCCTACATGACGCTGCGCGGATTGCTCGCCCCGGTGCGCATCAATGCGATCGAGGTCGCCAACCTCGATCTCGCGGCGCGCAATATATCCGGCCAGGGACTTCCCGCGCTGATTCAAGCGGCGACCGGCATCGCCGACATGAAGATGGTGCGCGGGGCTGTGGCGGCCGTCGTCGGCCTCGGCTTCACCCTGTATGCGCTGGCGAGCAGGGAATTTCTCAGGAGCTACAAAAATATTTTTGCCGGGTTCAGTGTCGGCCTGCTCATCGTCGCCGGCTGGTATGTCACCGGCAAGCTCGGCTTCGATGAATTCGAGCCGGTACGGCTGGAATCCTACACCTTCGTTGCGCCGGTGGGGGAGAATGTGAATTATCTGATGACCTACACCGGCTCCACCATCAACTTCGGCATCGCCGCCGTCCTCGGCGTCATCGCCGGTTCGTTTCTGTATGCCGTGCTTTCCGGCAATTTCCGCATCGAAACTTTCAGCACCAGCGAGGACATGGTGAATCACCTCATCGGCGGCGTGTTGATGGGTTTCGGCGGCGTACTGTCGCTCGGCTGCACAATCGGTCAGGGTGTCACCGGCATGTCCACGCTGGCGCTGGGCTCGGCGATCACGTTGGCTGCGATCATTTTCGGCTCCGCGCTGACCATGAAGATGCAGGGCCACATGCTGGACGAGCAGCCTTTCTTCCGTGCGCTGCGACTGGCGCTGGCGGAGATGAAGCTGCTGCCCGCTGCCCGCGAGACCAAAACGGCCTGATCGGGGCTATTCCGCTGCGTCTTTTGGTTTGACAGGGTTGGGCGGCCTCTGGATAATGCCGCCCTCCTGTTTTTCCCTTCCCGCGCGGGCCGTTAGCTCAGTCGGTAGAGCAGCTGGCTTTTAACCAGTTGGTCGGCAGTTCAAGTCTGCCACGGCCCACCATTTTTCAATCACTTACGCGCATCCAAGCAACGACGAACGGT
>MFTB01000060.1:0-371 GCA_001785195.1 Candidatus Muproteobacteria bacterium RIFCSPHIGHO2_12_FULL_60_33 | reverse complement strand
ACTTTTGCTGATTTCTTAGGCAGTGACGGCGGCGTTGCTTCTTCAGTCTCACGTGCCTTGATGTAATGTTCCGTCATCGTGCGGTTTTTGTGCCCCGCCAATCGCTGCGCGTCCAGTCCTTGCCGCTCGGCATCCGTCAGTGCCTTGGCGCGTATATCATGCAGGTGAAAATCTTTAACACCAGCAGATTTGCATGCCCGGCGGAACATGGCTGACACACCGAAATAGCCATACGGTTTACCACCCCGGCCATGAAAGAGGGTGAGGCCGCGCACCTTGTTGTGCAGCTTCTTCGTCTGCTTGATCACCTCATCAAGGTCGGGCGTCATCTGTACCAAGAGCTTCTTTCCAGTCTTGCCCTGCTGAAAATA
>MFTB01000059.1 GCA_001785195.1 Candidatus Muproteobacteria bacterium RIFCSPHIGHO2_12_FULL_60_33 | reverse complement strand
CGTTATCCGTGTCCTTGCCGTACAGGATTTGCAGATTTTCGATGCCGTCCACCAGCTCGACGACGGCAGCGGCGTTGTCCTGCCGGAACAGGGCCGGATTGCCGCTGGCGCCGGTTTTGATGAAATACTGGCGTGTCATGAATTTCATGACCCGTGTTCCTCCCGGACCCGAGGTCGGGCCGTAGGCCTTGCTCAATTCCTGGGTGTAATTGCCCGGGGTTCCGGACCCCGCGTTGTGCACGAGATGCGGATCGGTAGTATTGATCTGTGTGATTTGCATGATGTCGGCGCTGGCACAATCCGAAATCATGATGAGGTCGTTGTCGCTGAGCCCCGTTGTCACATTCACTTTCAGCACGGCCGAGGTATTCGGCATTTCCGTTCTAAGGAAAACCGGGCTGCTGGCATCGGCCAGACGGATCGCGACAGCATCGGTGCCGGAGGCGATGCCCGCGGGCAGCGCGGTCGTTGCTGAGGGATACCACGTCCCAGTCCCGGTCGCGTTGTTGTGGCCCTCCAACGGGATTAGCGCGTTATAAGCAAAATCGGTGTTGTTATTCAAAGTGCTGTAAACGAAATCCGGGACGATATCGCTGATGCAGCCGTAATAACCCGCCAACCGCAGGTCCTTGACCAGGAAGTGCATGGCAAAGCGGGCATTTTCCTGCAACCGCGCCAGGCTGTCCTGGGTGGTGTAGGTCCGCCTGCTGCCGACGAAGAGCGTGGAAACCGCACCCAGGATAATGAGCCCGATGGTAAGGGCAACCATCAGCTCCACCAGGCTGAAGCCGCTTGTCTTGTTCGAGTGCCGTGAAAACCGTTTCATGATTGAATTCGCCATGTCTGAGTTTTATTCAGAT
This sequence comes from Candidatus Muproteobacteria bacterium RIFCSPHIGHO2_12_FULL_60_33, assembly GCA_001785195.1. Lineage (GTDB taxonomy): Bacteria > Pseudomonadota > Gammaproteobacteria > Acidiferrobacterales > Sulfurifustaceae > Sulfuricaulis. The sequence continues at coordinate 5,282 of MFTB01000059.1, read as the reverse complement.
CCCGCTCCAGCCGGATTACCATGCGGTCAACGATGTCGTGCACGAAATACGTCGCCTGCGTGCGAAAGTACGAGTCGGTGTTGTATTTCAAGGAAGTCGTTTGTAGCGCCGCCCATCCCGGTAGCCCGATCGATAACACGAGCAGGGCGACAAGGACTTCGATGAGCGAGAAACCCGCGATCGCGGCGAGGATGCCGATAATCACCACCGTGATCATGAGCTCGATGAGCGTAAAGCCAAAAAATCGCGTCTGGTTCATCCTTAAACCCTCTCAGGGAAAGCCTCGAAAACCACCTCCATCCGGTTGGCCGGAGGAGGGGGTGATTTTGGCGTTCGATTATTTCAGGCTACTCGTCGTACCAGAAAGTTGGTCTGCGCGGCAAGGGACTCTTTATGCCTGGATTCTTGGCGCCACCGCTGGTGCCGACAATACCCGAGGCGCCGCCTTCACGGATCACGATGACAAGCCCCGACGGGATGCCACCGCCGATACCGATGAACCGGTCAACATCGCCGTCGCCATCCAGGTCGGCGTAACCCGCGCCGGTGAGATAATTGAGGCCATAGAGGCGGGCCGTGCCCTCGGCCGGTGGCGGACAAACGCCCGGGACGACGACGCCGCCGCTGGGCGGTGTATAGGTCGTGGCATAGAGCACGCCGTTGAACACGGTTATTTCCGCCAGTCCCTTTTCGCCCACCCAGTTTGGCGCCGTCGTCTCCTTGAGTTCCACGTACCAGCCCTTGTTGCCTACCGCCGCGATGGCCGCCAGCGCCGCCGCGTATCCCGCACCGCTCGGGTCCTGCAGATCATTGGTCGTGCTGTTGTAAAGATCGCTCTCGGTGAGCGCCGCGGGCGTCGAGCCGGGTGCGCCGTATTGATAGTTGTAATCGCGGAAGGCGTAGATGCGATTATGCACGCGGTCTACGCCCAGGGCCTCCGTCAATTTGTCGAGCGGATCCTCGCGGTCGCCGCTTTCAATCGCGATGAGGTCATAATCCGCCGTGGCGGAATATGTCGCATCGCGCGCCTGTATGAGCGCCGGCGGGTAGAAGAACTTGCGCCGTTCGTATTTTGCCGTGCCGCTGCAATTATTACTGCGCACGCCGCCGGTGCAGCCGATGTCGGCGAACACGTAGCCGCTCGAGCCGCCGTTTTTCTGGCTCGCTGTGCTGCCCGACGGGTTGATCTGGTCGCCGAGGTCAATGCGGAACACCTGTCCGCGCGTATCGCCCACGTACAGGCGATCCACCGCGCCGTCGCTGTTGCTGTCGAGCAGGCCGACATCGGAGGCGATGGCGTACTTCATCGCGGACAGCTCCAGCGGCGCGCCCGAACCCGTGCCGCCCACGCGCCACACGAGCGAGCCGTCGAGCGGGTCCACGATGTAGATGCCGTTGCCCATGGCATCCACGCCGGGCGGGATGGCGGGGTCCTGGCCCGGATCGAAGCCGCCGCCGAAGATGAGCACGGTCTTTTTCGCGCTGGCCGCCGTGGCTATGGTGGTGACCCGCGGGTACGACCAGGTTTGGCCGAGTCCCGCGAAATCGCCGCCCGCGCCGCCCTTGATGCGCCACAGGAATTTCGGCGTGATGCCGACGGTGGCGGAGGGGTCGGAGAGGGGGCTGGTGGGCGTGACGTCGAACGCGTAAATATCCTGCCCGCCGCGGCGCATGCCGATGAAAAGAGTTACCTTGTCACCGTTGGCCGGTTCGATAATCCCGTTCTTGTCGTTGTCCACCACCCACACCGAGGGCGCGCCGTCCGTGCCGATGAAGTGTGCGGCGTTATTGTTGTCCATGAGTGTTTTCATGTCATCCAGGAACTCGGGGAGGTACACGATCCACTCTTCCTGACCGCCGGTAGTCGTATTATCCGAGCCGTTGATCATGCGCAGCCCGCCGTCGTTGGTGCCGACGAAGATCTTGGTGACGGGGCTGGCGGCCGAGCCGCCGTAGGTAACGGTGATCGGACGGCTGTGCAGCGCATCCGCGAATTTCCAGCGGTCGTCCGTGGTCGAGCCATTGCTGTTGTCGTCCTGCACGTCCTGGCCGCGCATCCAATTTATGATCGTGGTGCGTTCGGCGGCCGAGCTGGCGCTCAGCATGGCCTGGGTGATGACCGCGTTGGCATCGGTCACCACGTGGGAGGCCCCTGAGAGGTCCACGGGGGTTCCGGGCACGTCGGCCGCGCCGGTGTAGGTATACACCTTGCGCGAGGCGTAGGCCGGAATCTCCGAGCCGGCCCCTCCCAGTTCCACCTCGGGCCCGTCGACCAGATTGCTCCAGTAACTCTTGGACGTGGCCTTGATCTTGCTCGTGACAGGATCGATGGCGAGTACGCTATTGGCGTCCATCACATCGCCGAATGTGCAGGCTTCGCCCGCATCGCACAGACGGTATTTCTTCACGTTTCCCGGCCAGGCGAGCGCCATCTGCGGGCTGAACAGGCTGAAATACACCTCGTCCTGGTTGTAGAGCCGGTTGAAGGCGTTGACCGTCAACGAGGGCGAGACGAAGCCCGTCGGATCGGACAGCACCTGGTTCAGAATCGCCTGGAAGGCGGCGACGACGTCATCCGCCGTATCCGCCGTGGCGTATGTGCCCTTGCCGTTGATCGCCAGGTCCTCGAGGAATTGGCCGCTGAAATTGAAGCCGACGGTGTGGGTGATGATGGGTTGTACGCCGGCGTAGGCGGCAAACTGATCGTTATTGGCCAGGTACTGCGTGAGCGTGATGCCGCAGGCATCGTCCCCCGAGTCGGAGCAAGTGGCGGCGCCGGTCATGGTTTTGACCTTGGCGACGGAGTTGTTGGAGCTGGCGGAGCCGTCGGTCAGCAGCACTATATGATTTGACTGGCATCCCGCCGTGACCGGCGTGATATAGGTCGGACTACCCGTGATCTGCTCGTTCTTGCACGCATCGGCCTCGAGGTCGTCGTTGGTGCAGCCCGCCGGCTGGCTCAGCGTGCCGCCGCTTTTGGACTCCGGGTGGCTCACGCGGAGGTAGCGTTCGATGGTGCCGGCGTCCTCGCGCACCTTGCCGTAATCCACGGCGTTGCCGCGCAGATAAAGCGCGGCCTCGTAGAGCGCGTCCACGATGGGCGTGCCGGAAGTGCTTGTCATGCCCACGACGCCTTCCTTGAGTTCGTCGCGCACCTTGCGCGTCGTGTCGGTCGTGGCCTGGTAGGTGATGCGCAGAAACGGCGCCTTGGCGGCTGAGTTCTCGTATCCATTGACATTGCGCGGGCCGTCGGAGGAGGGGCTCTGGCCCTCGATGAGGAAGGCCATGGCGTTGTTTTCCGCCCAGCCGCCGCGGTTCACGATTTCCTGCACGATGGTCTTAAGGTCAGACGTTGTCAGCGCCTGGTTAACGGCCGGATTGGGCAGGCTGTTCCAGGCCACGGATGCCGCGGTTTTCGGCCGCGACCATATATTATTGTCGACCGTCCCCAAAAATGTCGTCGCATTGTCGGCGGCCTCGCCATAGATGGTCAGGGAGGGGGCGGCCGCGGTGCTGGCGGAAGCGATGCGGAACTCGATTGACGCGGCGACAATGACCGCGTTTTTCGGGACGTCAATATTCTGGAAGCGGATGCCCACGTACTGCTGATTGGAGCCGGCCTTGGTGAGCTGCAGCCCGACGGTGCCGCTTGTCTGGGAAGTAGTCATGGTGCCGCTGCCCGTGACGCGTTGCTCGGCGTCGTCGGTGCCGAGAATCACGCGCGAGATCGCTGTTTTGTTGCAGGTCGTGACGGTGCCGGCGGCGGGCGGGGTATAGGTGACAACGAGTTTGGGTGTGCTGCCATTATAAGCCTCGTATGAATATCCCGTGCGCGCGCCGGCGGTCGTGGTCACGCGGAAGGCCATGGCATTGCCGCTGCACCACGCGCCGGGGTTCGCTCCGACCCCACGGTTCACCACGGCCTGAACAACCGCGCTGATATCCGGCGAGTAATAGCGGGAGAGGCTGCCGCTAGTCCAGCTCGGCACGCCGTTCCATGCCACGGCGGCCGTCTGGGCGCGGCCGGTGATGTCGTTGATCGCGGTGGTGAACGTCGGGGCGTCGTCGTGCGCGTCCGCGGAGATGGTCATATTGGTGGCGCCCGACTCGCTGGCTTTGGCGGTGACGGTCAACTTGGCGCTGGTGATGGTCGCGCCGCGGGGGATATGGACATTCTTGAAGCGAAAGCCGACGACGTTCCCGGGGACAAAATCGTAATCGTTATCGGTGGTAGTGACGGCGCCGGTGGAGGTGGTCTCCTCGGCATCGTCGTTTGAATGCAGCATGGCCGTGATCAGCTTGCCGTCGTCCGTCACGACGAGGTCGAGATCCTTCGCGGGATAGATGACGGCCGCGCCTTTGCCGCTGGAGAAACGCATCACGCCCATGTTGATGTTGGTGGTCTCGTCAATGATGGTCTTCATCGCCTCCTTCATGTGGTCCATGCGGCTCATGCCCGTCGAACCCACTTGGGCCTCCATGGAGCTGGAGGTATCTATACTCAAAACGACATTGGGTTTGAGACCGCTGGCCGCGGGATCGGTGAAATAGATGTCGGTGTCGCGCGCCGGGGCGTTGCTCGAGACCAGACTGAAGAAGGCGCCGGCGGTGGCGAGTGCAAGCGCCAGGCGGCGCCGGATAGAGGTCGTTGCGTTCATGGTTGTGCCTCCCTCAATTGGCCTTGTTGCCGATCTGCTCGATGCCGCGCACGATCGTCGTGTTGAGACCGATGTTGGCGCTGTCCACTTGAGCGTTTACTCTGCTCGTCTGCGTAAAGTGGTAAGCGCTGTAGTTCGTGTCGTATCCGCTGCCGCGCTGGGGGTCCGTTGACTGCATGTAGTCTGTGGTGACTTCAGCCACGCGGCCGTTGATCGTGTATTTCGTCGCCACCGCGCCGTTCAGGTTTTCTTGGGCGGGATCGTTGTAGGCGCTTTGCAGGCCTGATTCCGCCACCTCGAAAGCCCGTACGCCTTCCTGGGTGTTGCCGGACATTCTTTCCTCCAGCGAGGCGGTGCCCATGGCCGTGATGCCGAGAATGGTGAGAATCAACAGGATCACCAGGCTCATGATGAGTGCGGTGCCGCGCTGGTAACGGCGGGTGGCAACGGCTACCGACCGCCCGGCGACGGCTGGAGAAATTTCTGGCAATTGACGCGGCCGGCGGTTCATAACATGTTTCTCAGCTGTACCACGGACTGGAACAGGCGGCGCTTGTAACGGTCATTCGGGTTGTTGAGCTCGTTAGTGCCATCTCCGTCAACATCGTATATGCCGGTATCCCT
>MFTB01000058.1 GCA_001785195.1 Candidatus Muproteobacteria bacterium RIFCSPHIGHO2_12_FULL_60_33 | reverse complement strand
GATCACTGAAAACAAGCGTGTGCTGGAGCTCGGTTGCGGCAGCGGTGAGCTGCTGAACGCCCTCAAACCGTCGCGCGGCATCGGTATCGATATCAGCCCGGGCATGGTAAGACTGGCGAGAGATAAATACCCTCATCTAACATTCCATGTCGGGGATGGTAACCACCTCGACCAGATACCGCGGGAGACCTACGACTATATTATTCTTTCTGATTTCGTCGGCTACCTGGACGACATACAGGCGTGCCTGGAAGGACTGCACCCCTTCTGCGGCCCCCATACCCGTCTCATCATTTCTTACTACAACTTTCTCTGGGAACCGGTCCTGAGGCTCGCCGAAATCCTGCGCCTGAAAACACCGACGCCAGAGCACAGCTGGCTGACGCCGGACGACATGCGCAACCTGATGTCCCTCGCCGACTATCAGGTGGTGAAAACCGAACGGCGCCTGCTTTTTCCCGTCTATATTCCCGTCGTTTCGTGGCTCCTGAATCACCTCGGGACATTACCGGTGATCAACAAGGCATGTCTTTGTCATTACACCGTGGCCCGTCCCACGCCGAGACACGCGAAGAATGATCTGTCGGTTTCCATCGTCATTCCTTGCCGCAATGAAAAAGGCAACGTCGAACCGGCCATTCAGCGCCTTGCGCGCTTCGGGACACACCAGGAAATCATATTCGTCGACGGACATTCGACGGACGGCACGCCGGAGGAAATAAGACGTGTGCAGGCCCACTACGCCGACCGCGACATCAAGCTGCTGGTACAGGACCATACCGGCAAGGGCGACGCCGTGCGCAAAGGCTTTCAAGAGGCCAAAGGTGACGTACTGATGATCCTCGACGCCGATCTCACGGTGCCTCCCGAGGATCTGCCGAAGTTCTACCGCGCCATTGTCAGCGGAAAGGCCGAATTCCTGAATGGATGCCGGCTGGTCTACCCGATGGAGGGAGAGGCGATGCGCACTCTCAATCTGATCGCGAACAAACTCTTCGCCATGACCTTCACCTGGCTGCTTGGCGAGCGCCTGAAGGACACGCTGTGTGGCACCAAGGTGATGTTCCGGGAAGATTATCTGACATTGGTCAGGAACCGCACCTATTTTGGCGACTTCGATCCTTTCGGGGACTTCGATTTACTGTTCGGTGCCAGCAAAATGAACCTCAAGATCATTGAGGTTCCCGTACGTTATCGCAACCGTCAGTACGGTGAAACGAAAATCCATCGCTTCCGGCATGGCCTGCTGCTGCTGCGCATGGTGATCTACGCCTACCGGAAGCTCAAGTCCGCCTAGTCATACCGATCATGACTCGCCCCTCGCCGGCCAGGATGAACACCCGGACCAAGCTGCGCGTTGCACGTGCGCTCTATTGGACGTTAACCGGCTTCAGACGCATTCTGGGCGGCACTGACAGTGTTCGGGTTACGCGGCGTGGAATCCAATGGCAGCTGGATCTTCGGGAAGGCATTGACCTCGCGATCTACCTCTTTGGCTATTTTGAATACGAAACAGTCCGCGCCTACCGCCGGCTATTAAAGCCCGGAAATACAGTCCTCGACATCGGCGCCAACATCGGCGCCCATACCATGCACCTGGCCCGCTGCGTTTCGCCGACCGGCAAAGTAATCGCCTTCGAGCCCACGGCCTATGCCTATAACAAGCTGCGGCAGAATATCGCGCTGAACCCTCTGCTCGCCGGCCTGATTCAGGCCGAGCAGATCATGCTGGTCAATTCGGATGATACACAGGTCAAGCCGCAACTTTACTCGAGCTGGCAGATTCATGACGCCGTTGCCGGCACTCATCCCAAGCACGGCGGACGTCTGATGGATACCATCGGGGCGCGCAACACGATGCTGGATCGCTACATCGACGAGCATAAACCCGGCACCATATCCTTGATCAAGCTGGACGTGGACGGACACGAATGCCAGGTGCTTCGCGGCGCCCGTGAATTGCTCGAACGCGATAAACCGGTTCTGCTGATGGAGATAATGCCTTATGGCCTCGACGAGGCGGGCGCGTCCCTGGATGAGCTTCTGACCATCCTGGCCGCCCACGGATACAAGCTCTACGAACTGGATGGTCGAACCGCCCTGCCCGCCGATGGCAGCATCCGGGAGAAAATCCCTCCCGCAGGCGGGATCAACGTTCTTTGTTATGCCAGATAGTCGGTCTGGCATTAACCGGGCATTCTATGATGATCGGTAGATTCGAATTCCGGGGTTAACGACGGAGTAATCTATGGCTTCGAATGACTCGGAAAAATCTATCCCCAGGAACTTTACCGGCACTTTTATTTGCTTGACAAGCTTGAAGCGAGCGTCAGTCAATGCCCCGAAGAACTCCCGCACTTCCTTTCTGGGATGTCTGCTGCCGAGTCTCTCCATATCTGCATAGAACAATTCGTGCAATATAACAACATCGAATTTATTTTCCTCAAAGAGCCTGTGACTATCGCTCCCGGTCGTCAATAAAACGGCCCAGTTCCTGTAATTCGTCGGTATCACCGGATTGAAGAAATCATCTTCATCATAACTTTTGATGACCAGGGTGGATTTTCCTTGCGGAATATTCTGCGCTATCCAGTCAGCGGCCTGCTCGCGAACATTTTTCGATGCGGTGACATGGAGAAAAGCGAGGTCCGCCGCGAGGGTCCATGCCAGGGAGAGCCCTAGAATGACATGAATTATTCCGCGAAGGTAACCATGTCGCGCCCGCTCAAGAAACTGGATCGCCGCCACGCCACCCAGCAGCGCGAGCAACGGCAGCATCGGCAGCGTATACCGAACCACCGTCCACGTTACCGAGGAGAGCATGACGAAGTACATGCCGACCCCGGCCAGCACCATCATGTCCCCGGCGCCGCGACGAACCAGGGCGAATATGACGCCGCCCAGGGCAAGAAAGTACGCCGGATAGCCGAGCGCCTCATGAAGCAGTCGCCACCCGTACTGGAAAAAAATCGGACCACGACCCACGGCGTCGGGAAATACCGAAGTTTCGTAGCTTGCCGTGACCTTAAGACCCATGATGAAGGCGTCCGGATACATCAGGGTATGCGGACTCAGGACAACATAAGTCAACACGATGGCCACGGCAAACCAAAGCGCATTCCAATCAAGCATCGATCTCCAGAAGGTACCGCTATTTTCCCGCCGTAGTGCGATGACATAGGCAACCGCCGGGAGCAGACCGAATCCGATCAGAGGCAATCGAAATGCGGCGGCCGCACCGATGGTAATCCCGGAGTACACGAGGAGTTTTCCAAACCCGGACGACTCCGCCCTCAGCAATTTGGCGGCCATCAACACAATCAGTGACACGAGAAACGTGCTGATCGCGTCGGGACGGACGGTTTGCGTCGCAACGATATGCGCTGGCGCCAAAGCCAGGACCAGGGCGGCGACCAGCCCGGTCTTCCGGTCATAGAACAAGCGACCGCATTCGTAGACGAGCAGCATGGTCAACAACGCGAGGAAGACCTGCAAATACCGGGCAACCAGAATGCCGTTGGCCAGCGCGTTGAAGCCGCCGATAAACTCCCGAAACATATCGCCGAAATACATGCACGCACGCAGAATCAAAAAATAGAAGGTCCCACCGTAGATAAACTGTTTAGTAACAAGCTGGCCCTGGGAAAGCCACTGTGACCAAATTAGCAGTGGAGCTTCGTCCGGATGATAGGAATAATACGGGTGAAGCGATGTTGGTAATCCCCAATCGATGCCATACAGCCTGAGCAACAGCGTGAGCACCAGGATACTTCCGAGACTGGCATAGGCGATGGCGTTCCCCTTGCTCATGCGGACTGCCTGATTTCTCATTGCGTCACCTAAAAAGATGAATTGTTTATCTCTGCTATACTTTCGGCTGATACTAAACTTTGCCGTTTGGAGTTCCCTGATCGCCTGCCGGATCCGATCGAGCCTTAGACTCGTAACCGCCATCACAATTATTGACCACCCATTACCTTTATGCCAGGAAAGCTGTTTAATTCACCGGCCCAGCATCTGCTGGTCTCGATGCATCGGCTCGTGTCCCCGCATCTGAATCTGCACGGCGGCATATTCGGCAAGGTGTATCGACATATTTATTTCTCATACAAGAACATTATCGACAGGCATCTCATCGCCACCGCTCGAAAACTGGCGAAACCCGGCACTCAAGTCATAGACGTCGGCGCCAATATCGGATTCTTTTCCGTAGCCATTGCCCGGCACGCTGAGGTCAGCCTGCTCGCCTTTGAACCGGATCGTGAGAACTTTCAGAACCTCGGCAGGGTGACGGTGGAACACGATCTCGGCTCGCGGATACATCCTTATATGCTGGCGCTTTCCGACACGACCGGCACCGGTTCGCTCTACCTGTCCGACCTTGCCCCAACGGACCACAAACTCATCAATTCGCGTTCCTCCAGAACCGTCGAAATCGCGATGACCCGGCTCGACGACTTTTTTGCTCAGCATGCCGATCTCGCGAAAACACCCGTTTCTCTCATCAAGATCGACGTCCAGGGCGCGGAACTGCTCGTATTGCGTGGCATGCCGCAGACACTCAGAACCAACGACTACCCCCCGATCCTTGTCGAATACTCGCCGGACGATCTTGTGCACGCGGGCGTGACCCCGGAGAAATTCTTCAGCACTTTTGATGCGCTCGGATATCGCCCGCATACACTCCCTGAACTCAGCCCGCGACATCCAGACTGGTTCATCGACAACACGCGCGGTGCCTACCTGGATCTGGCGATGATCCATTCCACCGCCACTGCCTGAAAAGATCATGTTTATCAAGATACCTCCCGCGGACCTGGTGCGGCTTACCGACGCGCAACACGAGCGCAACATGTACGCGCATCCGAATCCCGTCGCACGGGGTATCTTCTGGCAACGCCTGGAGGTTGGCTATCGCTTGCTCGGCGACGTGCCGGCCGGATCGAAAGTACTCGATTTTGGCGGCGGCAGCGGGGCCTTTCTCCCCGCGCTCGCGCAACGCTTCGCGGACGTCTCGGTCGTGGATCGGGACCTGAATGACGCCCGGCGCGTGGCGGCACATTACCAGCTGAAGAATGTTCGTCTTGTCGAAAAAGATATTTCAGAATGGAACAACACAGAGATGTATGACCTGGTCGTAACCATGGATGTGCTGGAGCATTTTGCCGACAAATCTGTGCCGCGCCGCTTCCTCGATAGCCGCCTCAAGCCAAACGGCTTGCTGCTCGTCAGCCTGCCTACCGAGAACTGGCTATATCTATTGGGACGCGCCATCCTCGGCAAAACCAAACCCGCCGATCATTATCATCCCGCGCACGAACTGGTGCGGTATTATCGGGACGCCGGCTATACCCTGCTGACGCACCGATATGCGCCGCGGCTCGGCCCGTTTGCATTGCCCCTGTTTTACATCGGACTCTTTCGTAAATCCGGATAGACGCAAGCCATCCTATACTCAGGTCACGGACAGCCGGATACACCCAACATAAGAACCTTATGCAGAATCTCCTCGGCGGCGTAAAACAGCTTCTAGGCTCAAAGATCCATATTCCACGCCACGTCTATGTGCTCCTGGCGATCCTGCTGGTGGCCTTCGATCTGCGCATGCAGTCGGTCGTCAACAGCGTGGTGGACACGCCGGTACGCGCCGATGCGCGCGAGTATGTCCTGTACGCACATAATCTGAAAAACTATGGCGTCTACTCGCGCTCTGATACGTTCACGGCAAACGGACAGGCGAATCCGGTGCCGGACGCGAAACGCGCGCCGCTTTACCCCCTGTTTATCGCGCTGTTTCTGGACAAGCAGCCTTCCGCCGCCAATATTGCCGCGATTACACGGGTCCAGGCTGTGATAAGCACGCTCACTGTGCTGCTGGTTTTCTTGATTTCCCGCCGTATCCTGCCGATGCCGCTGGCCCTCACGGCGTCGGCCCTGACGGCCATCAGCCCGCATCTGGTCACGATGAACATATATCTCCTGAGCGAGACGCTCTTCTGTTTCTTCGTCGTATTGACAATCCTCTTCATAGTTAAATCGGCGGAAAAGCCCGGCATCGTAATGCCCGTGTTTGCAGGGCTGGCGCTCGGGGCATCCGCGTTGACACACCCCATGCTGCTCTATTTCATCGGACCGTTAGTGATTTTTCTTTTTTATAGTTGGGACCGGAATGTAGGATGGAAAAAGGTTGCCGCTGTTGTTCTGGGTTTCAGTGTTCTGTATGGGCCGTGGGTAGCAAGAAATATCAGTACCTTGGGTACTCCCGGCGATAACACGCTGATGCTGGCGGCACTACGCACGGGGGTGTATGTCGATATGATGTACCAGAAGGATCCGCAATCCTACGGTTACCCATACCGCTTCGATCCCCGGTTCGAGAAAACCTCCAAAGATTTATCTTCCGTGCTCACTGAAATCAGCAACGAATTCAGAGAGGCTCCGGCCGAGCAACTGCACTGGTATATCCTCGGTAAACCACTGACCTTATGGTCATGGAGCAACATCGAAGGGCCGGGTGACGTTTTTGTATATCCTGTGCTCAGCACGCCTTATCGATATTTACCACAGTTCAAGGCATCCCATGCGCTGATGCACGCCATCCACTGGTTCCTCGTCGCCTTGATGGCAGGAGGAATCTGTATCGCATGGCTGCCTCCACGCTGGTCCGGGCTCTCGCAAGAAGCGCTCTTCGTTACGCGCGCCATCTCAATTCTTTTGTTGTATCATGCGGCGATCATGATGATCAGCTTCCCGCTGCCGCGATATGCGATTCCCATGCGCCCGTTCCTGTATATCATGTCCATGTTGCCCATCGTCTTGGCGACCAGATGGATTCTGGAAAAGCGGTCTGCTCACGCAGGAGCAGTCTGAATCGTGCAACCGGGAAACCAGAATATAAGCCGGTCTGTGTCGCTGAAAACAGCGGTGTTATTGCCATGCCACAACGAAGGCCCCGTCATCGCCCAGGTAATCAAGACCTTCCGTGCGGCGCTGCCACAAGCCGATATCTATGTTTACGACAACAACTCTACCGACGATACGGTTGCCAATGCCTCGGCAGCGGGAGCCATTGTTCGTCATGAGCCCATGCAAGGAAAAGGGCATGTCGTACGCCGCATGTTCGCTGATGTTGAAGCCAATATTTACGTGCTGGCAGATGGGGACGGCACCTACGATGCGGGCATCGCCCCGCGGATGATTGAACTCCTGCTAAAGGAGAATCTCGACATGGTGGTCGGGATCCGCGCGCATGAAAGGAACTCTCGAAGCTATCGCTTCGGCCATCTTTTTGGCAATCGCTTTCTGACTGCCACGGTCAGCAAGCTTTTCAGGAGCCGGTTTCACGACATTCTTTCCGGTTACCGGGTGATGTCGCGTCGACTGGTCAAGTCTTTCCCAGCGCTTGCAAGCGGATTTGAAATTGAGGCAATGCTCACCATTCATACGCTGGACCTGCGCCTGCCCTATGCCGAGATAGAGTGTCCTTACTTCGAGCGGCAAGAAAGCACGACAAGCAAGCTTAACACCGTGCGCGACGGGATACGTATCCTGGGAACCATCATGCTGCTGTACAAGGAATTTCATCCATTCCGCTTTTTCTGTTACCTCTCGGGTCTACTCGTGCTTACCTCGCTAGCCTTGGGAATTCCAGTCGCTATCGAATACCTCGAAACCGGTCTCGTCCCTCGCGTACCTACCGCCATACTTGCCACCGGCCTGATGGTATTGGCAGGAATCGGCCTGACCTGTGGGCTCATCCTGGATTCGGTAAGCCGCGAACGAAGAGAGATAAAGCGGCTGCACTACCAATCCCTTCCTTCAATACAGGAAGTAATCGCAGAAAGCGCTGCGAGGCTTGGCACGTCGAGCACAGCCTTGCGAAACAAACCATAAACAACAATATTCCAGCAGGTTGTCTTGTTTCAGGACGATCCTGCGTTTAGAATCGCCGCCCTGATTCGTTAAACTCCTCTGTTGAGGACATGTTTTTGTGTCTCGTCGTTTTTTGGGGGCGGTAGCTCAGCTGGGAGAGCGCTGCGTTCGCAATGCAGAGGTCGAGGGTTCGATCCCCTTCCGCTCCACCAATCCCGCGAATGGCCGGAAATACCGGCCATTTTCATTTATGGTCCGGCATTCCCGTCGGGCGGTTTTGTCCCGTCCTGCTGCTAGAATAGCGGCGGGCCCCGGTAGCTCAGTGGATAGAGCGGCCGCCTCCTAAGCGGCAGGTCGCCGGTTCAACTCCGGCCTGGGGCACCAACTTCAAAGACTGATGTATCTTCATGCCTGACTGGAGGAGGTTGTTCTTGCTGGAAGCAGTCGATCTGGAGTGTGTCCGCGGCGACCGGCCCCTGTTCAGTCACCTGTCGTTCTCCCTCGAGCCGGGAGAACTGTTGCACGTAACCGGCGCCAACGGCAGCGGCAAGACCACCCTGCTGCGCACGCTCTGCGGCCTGACGCGCGCCCACGCCGGCGAGGTCCGCTGGCACGGCACCGCTATTCACAAACTCGGCGATGATTTTCATGCCCAGCTGGCCTATGTCGGCCACGGCAACGGCATCCAGGGCGACCTCACTCCGGCAGAGAATCTGAGTGTCGCCGTCTCCCTGAGTGGAAGTGCAGATATCGCACAAATCGGGAAGACATTGGAACGGCTCGGTTTGGCGGCGTATCACCACTTCCCTGCCAAAATTCTGTCACAGGGCCAGAAACGCAGGCTCGCGCTCGCGCGTCTGGTAGCTGAACACAAGCCGCTGTGGATTCTGGACGAACCCTTGAGCGGACTCGACGTGGATTCAGCGTCCCTGATGACGACCATTCTGATGGAACACCTTGCCCAGGGCGGTTTGATCATTATCACGTCTCATCAGGATATCAACGTCGAAACCAAGACTACATTGCACATCCGGATCAACTAGCGTGCCGAAACTATTGAAAGCCATCGCCCGTCTGTTCTGGCGCGACCTGACGGTTGCCATGCGCCGCAGCACGGACATACTCACGCCGCTGGTTTTTTTCGTCATCGTGGTGAGTCTTTTCCCGCTCGGCCTTGGGCCGGAACCGGTCGTGCTACGCACCATCGCTCCCGGCGTGATCTGGGTCGCGGCACTGCTCGCGACCATGCTCTCGCTCAACCGGCTCTTCGCCAACGATTATGCCGACGGCACCCTGGAACAGATGGCACTGGCGCCTTATCCGCTGGCGTTACTGGTCCTGACCAAGATCGCGGCTCACTGGGCGCTCACCGGTCTGCCGCTGGTGCTGATCTCCCCGCTGCTGGCGGTGCAGATGCATCTGCCGGAAACCGCCATCGCCACGCTCGCTCTCTCGCTGCTGCTGGGCACGCCGATCCTGAGTCTGCTCGGCGCGGTCGGCGCGGCGCTGACGCTCGGGTTGCGCGGCGGCGGTGTGCTGGTTTCACTGCTGGTATTGCCGTTGTATACTCCGATCCTGATTTTCGGCGCCGGCAGCGTGGCAGGTGTCATTGCCGGCATCGATACCGAAGCGCATTTTTCCCTGCTGGGAGCCTTTCTCGCCTTGGCCCTGACTTTGTTACCCTGGGCCACGGCGGCGGCACTGCGCGTTTCTTTGGACTGATGCATTGAAAAAATGAGGGCAACCCATCTCAATACTCCCTCCCCCCTCCGGGGGCGAGGTGGAAAGAGGAAAAGGTCCAGTGGACCTTTCCCCCGCCGAGCGGGTGCACATGATTTTGTGCACCCCGGGCGAGAACAAGGTAGGGTGAGGGGCGAAACGTCCTGTTGTTGTTCGCTCCTCACCCTCACCCCCGCCCTCTCCCTCAAGGGAGAGGGGGTTTAGAGTGTTCATGCACAAATACGCCTCACCCAAATTCTTCTACTCCCTGGCCGGGCAACTGATCCCATGGATCGCCGCCCTCACCGCGGTGTTGCTGCTGGCGGGCCTCTACCTGGGCCTGTTCGTCGCCCCGGCGGATTACCAGCAGGGAGAAAGCTACCGCATCATGTTCATCCACGTGCCGGCCGCATGGATGTCCATGTTCATTTACATGCTCATGGCCGGTGCGGGCGCGGTGGCGCTGGTGTGGAACATCAAGCTCGCGGAAATCTTCGCCAACAGCTGCGCGCCGATCGGCGCCTCGTTCACGTTTCTCGCGCTCGCCACCGGCTCGCTGTGGGGCAAGCCGATGTGGGGTACCTGGTGGGCCTGGGACGCGCGCCTGACCTCGGAACTTATCCTGTTTTTCCTGTACATAGGCTACATGGCGCTGCAGGCCAGTATCGATGACCCCCGGCGCGCGGCGCGTGCCGCGGCGATTCTGGCGCTGGTCGGCGTGGTCAATATCCCCGTCATTCACTTTTCCGTGGAGTGGTGGAATACGCTGCACCAGCCGGCGTCGGTGAGCAAGATCGGCACGCCCTCGATTCACCCGAGCATGCTCGCCCCCCTGCTGCTGATGGCATTCGCCTTTACAATCTATTTTGTCGTCGTGGCGCTGCTGCGCATGCGCAACGAGATCCTGGAGCGCGAACGCCACACCACGTGGGTGGCCGACATGCTGGAGTCCACCAAACCATGAACTGGACGGAATTCTTCGCCATGGGCGGCTACAGCCAGTACGTGTGGGGTTCCTACGGCCTCGCCGCGCTGATCCTGATCCTGAACCTGTATCTGCCGCTGCGGCGCCGGAAAACGGTCCGGCGCCTGCTGCGTGAATTTCTGCGCCTCAAGGAACAAACCCGATGAAGACAAGACATAAGCGTCTGGCCATTATTGTTTCCGGTGTCATCGGACTCACCGTCGCCGGGCTTTTCGTGCTGAACGCCTTCCGCAGCAATCTGGTGTTCTTTTACTCGCCGACGGAAGTGCTGGAAGGCAAGGTCGCCATTGCCGCCGGCAAGACCATTCGCATCGGCGGATTGGTGGAGCAAGGATCGGTGAAGCGTTCGCCCGACGGACTGAAGGTTGATTTTGTCGTCACCGATCTCAACAAGAAACTGCCGGTACATTACGAAGGCATCCTGCCGGATCTGTTCCGCGAAGGTCAGGGCGTGGTGGCGCAGGGACGACTACAGAACGGCAATACCTTCACCGCCAGCGAAGTGCTCGCCAAGCACGATGAAAAATACATGCCGCCGGAAGCGGCCAAGGCTTTGAAAGGCGGCACGTTCATGCCGGGCAACGAAACGAAGAAACCATAAACTCTACAAGTTATGTTCGCCTACATTTCTGTATTCATCCTGTGGCTTAGCTTATCGATTCTTGCAGGAATAGTTGCGCGCTCTAAAGGACGATCGACTGTTGGTTATACACTTCTATCAATTGTTCTTAGTCCCTTAGTTGGTCTAATTGCTATAGCTCTGCTCCCACCAATTCAGAAAAGTGAATTAGTGGCCGAGAAAACAAAATCTTCTATAACAATATTTCTAATACCAATTGGTCTTATGGTTCTATTGGGTGTACTTCTTTGGAATGGACTTTCGCTCGACCCGCGCAAGATTCCCTCGCCGCTGATCGGAAAATCCCTGCCAGCCTTCTCGCTGGCCACGGTCGCCGACCCGGCGCGCCGGGTTAGTCGCGACGAGCTGCGCGGGCGCGTGTATCTGCTAAATGTCTGGGCCTCGTGGTGCGTCGCCTGTCGTCAGGAACACCCGTTTCTCAACGAACTCGCGCGCAACAAGACCGTGTCCATCATCGGCCTCAATTACAAGGACAAGCGCGAGGATGCGCTCGGCTGGCTCGGGAGCCTGGGCAATCCGTATGAACTGAGTCTCGCGGATAACGACGGCCGGCTCGGGATCGATCTCGGGGTCTACGGCGTGCCGGAAACCTTCATCATCGACAAACAGGGTGTCATCCGTTACAAGCAGATCGGCCCCATCACGCCGGAAGCGTGGGATAAAAAACTGCTTCCGCTGATCAAGCAGATTTCCTGATTGGGTGCGTTGTCAGTTTTTATTCCTGTCAGCGGGCTTATAACGCCGATAAGCATCCATTACCTTCGGCACGTACATCAAGGTTTCCCGGTAAGGCGGGATGCGGTTGCCATGTTGAGCAACGGCGTCTTCGCCGGCGTTGTAAGCCGCCAGGGCCAGGCTTAAATCGCTGTCATACTTTTTGATGAGATCGCGCAGATAGCGCGTCCCGCCCCCTATGTTCTGGGCCGGGTCGTACATATTTTTGATACCGTAGCGCCGCGCGGTTTGCGGCATCAGCTGCATCAGGCCCACGGCGCCCTTGCGCGAAACAGCATTGGGGTCGTAACCCGACTCCACGGCGATCACGGCGTGCAGCAGCGCCTGATCGATCCGATGCTCACGCGCCGCCTTCTCGACCAACGGACTGAAGCGTTTCGGATCGATCGGGCGCGCCCGAGGGGACGCGGGTTCAGGCATGTAGGCCACGCGCTTCATGTCCGCATAGCGTGGACTGGACGGAACATTGGTGTAGTGCATGACACCGTGGGCGTCGGTAAAGGTGTATATCCCCGCCTGGGCCGGTTCCGCAAGGAACACGCCGGCGATCAATAAAAGCGCTATCAGATGACGGGAATGTGGCAAGCGGGTCATGCCGGTGGTGGCAACGACCTATTTTATACCTTAGCCCCGTAAAGGCTGTAAAGCCAAGCGCCCGGCCACCCGGACAAACGTTATTTTCTGGTGAGGTTCTGGCGCGTCTGGGCGGTGATGGCGCGCAGGTGTTCAGCTTCCGGGCTGTCGGTCGGCAAGGCCTTCAGCAGTCGGTCCCAGTATCCGAGGGCCTGTTTGTGGTCGCCCTTCTGATAGGCCGCGAAACCGAGAAACCACAAGGCATCGCGGTTCTCCGGATCGAGCTTGAGCAAATGACTGAAAAGGCCGAACACCTGTCCGCCGGTATTCTGCGGGTCGCCTTCGTAGAGAAACGCGGCGTACTCCGCCACCACTTGCGGATCATCGGGCGTCAGCTGGTAGGCACGCGCATAGGCCGCGCTGGCGGCCTCCCCCCGGCCCAGCACGGCATAGGCGCGACCCAGACGGTGCCAACCGGCGGCGTCGTCCGGCTGCTCGGCCAGACGCTTTTCCAGGCGCGCGACCATTTCCATCACCATGGGTGGCACGGAGCTATCGGCTGGCGCCTGCGGATTGGACAGATAGGCCAGGGTCGAGCGCTGATGCAGTACGTAAAGACCGGCCGCGGAGAGCGGCAGCGTAATGCCTAATATCACCAGCGCGACAACCCAACCGCGGCGCGACTCGCGTTTTTCCTTTTTCTTTTCCCGCTTGCCCGTGAGCGCTTTCAATTCACGCAATACCCGCGCAAGTTCCGCCTCCAGGCGGCTGCGCTCGTCGGTCAGCACAGAGGTATCAATATTTTTATCGGCCTCTTCGAGATCAAGTTCATTCAGCTGGGTCAGCAGACGTCCGCGCAAGAGCTCCAACTGATGCTTTCGCTCACGGTCATCCGCAAGCCCGGCATGCGCCAATGGGCGGGCCATATACCATACCGTCACGGCCGCGATCAGCAGGGCGATGATGGCGAGCCAGATCATGCGCGGTTTTGTTTGCGCGCGGCGCGCACGCGCGCGGTGTCTTCACTGGAAAGTTTTGGCACGGGCGGCAGGGAAGGTTTCAGCCGATGGCGCAAAAAGACAAAGCCGGATATACCGACCACCAGCAGCAGGGCCAGCGGCGCCAGCCAGACGACCGCCCCCGGCCCGCGCGTGGGCGGATTCAACAGCACGTAGTCGCCGTAGCGCTCGACAAAATAGTTGATGATCTCCTCGCGCGACTTCCCGGCCTGAATCTGTTCACGCACTATATTGCGCATGTCGCGCGCCAGATCGGCGTTGGATTCGGAAATCGGCTGGTTCTGGCAGACCGCGCAGCGCAGGTCCTTGGCGATGTCGAGCATCTGCCGCTCCAGCGGGTCTTCCGTGACCGGCGCGGCGAATGCCGGCACAGTGATGAAAAAGATCGATAAAAAAATGGAACCGCAGATGAACGCAGATGAACGCAGATTAAAAAAAGGAGAAAAGGCATGTTCCCGCGAAGGCAATCTGTGTTTATCTGTGTCCATCGGTGGCAAAAAAATCATGAAAATCATTTAGCAGGCTGGGCTGCGGCCTCTGTTGTCTCATTGCCGCGCGCGCGCCGGCGACCGCTGAGGGAAAGGAAAAGACCGGACAGAATAATGACGCCGCCGGTCCAGATGAACCGCACCAGCGGATTGACGTAGACATGGACCGCCCATTTGTCTCCGCCGCT